>CAZXWD010000076.1:0-15317 GCA_964644135.1 uncultured Bacteroidales bacterium
AGCACCACAATGTTGAATATTGCACTACGTCAACTGCATCAATAACTAGTATACAATTACATAAAGAAAGATTTAATTAACCGCACAACAGGTTATACAATTAATTGAACCTTATAGCCTTAAGCGGAGTGATCCTGGAAATTATCAGTGAGGGGAATACCAGCATGGCCATGCAAACAAGGAATACACCGGCATTCAGGACCAATATGGTCAGTATATCCAGGTTCACCGGTACTTCTGTTAAATAATATGAAGCCTGGTCGAGTTTCAGAATGCCGAATTGATGCTGTATCAAACCGGGAATGATGCCGGCAATATTACCCCAGAGCAACCCTTTGCCGATGATACCGGCTGCATTGTAAAAGAAAATCCTCCTGACCTGATAATTACGCATGCCCAGGGCTTTCAGTATCCCGATCATGTTAGTACGCTCAAGGATAAGGATGAGAAGGGTCGAGATCATGGTTATCACACAAACTGCGATCATTAGCACCAGGATCACAATAACATTTTTATCAAGCAGCTTAAGCCAGTCGAAGATCTGCGGGTACAATTCCCTTACATTGCTCACATTGAGATCATAGTCCACAATATGATAGATCTCCTCTGTGATCCTGTCGAGCTCGCTGAAGTCGCTGATGAAAATCTCGAAACCTGATACTTCATTATCCTTCCACGAATTCAACTTTATTATCTGCTTGATGTCGCCTATTACATAAAGTTTGTCAAATTCCTCAAGCCCGGTCTCATAAATGCCGGCCACCTCGAAGCGTCGCCCCCGGGGTTGCAGGTTTTCTCCCCCGAGGAAATACATCCTGAGAGGATCCCCGGTCTCAAGCTTGAGCCTTGAAGCCAGGTATTCTGAAACAAGGACTTTGGTGGAAGTAGCGGTATCCGTTATTTTAAATGAACTGCCACGGGTTATATACTTTTCAAAGAAATCCCACGAATAATCAGTGCCCACTCCTTTTAGCACTACCCCCTGGATCTGTTCTTCGGTTTTGAGTATTCCCGCCTTATAGGCAAACACCTGTATATGGCTCACCCCTTCAACCCTACCGGCAAGATCCGGGTAGAACGGTTGATCAGAGGAAACCGGTTTTGACTCAAATGAGGCATTCACGTCAAAATTATCTACCTGGATATGTGCCCCGAAACCGATTACCTTGTCCCTTATTTCCTTTTGAAAACCGGTAAGGATGGATATCGACAGAATCATGGATGCAAGGCCCAGCGCTACTGCAGCCTGGGCGATGGATACTATGGGACCGCTGAAATTTTCCTTATCTTTACCGGTAGCCCTTCTGGCTATTAATAGTTCGAGATTCAAATTTCCCTGATCTTGAAGATTATTCGACAAAAATAGAGTAAGTTAATGGAAAAGCACGCAAATCAATTATTCATTCTAATATTCCTCTTTATCATCCTTCCCGGTTGCACAGCCAATAAAGGCAACCTGAAATTTGTCAGTGAAGCTGAAATCAGCTCCGGTGCTGAGAATATCGATGAATACATTGATCTTATCTCGGGAAAGAAAATAGGAATCATAGCTAATCAATCATCGCTGGTAAAAAATATTCATCTTATTGACACACTGAATAGTTTAGGCATACAAATCGAAGCGATATTCAGTCCGGAGCATGGCTTCAGGGGCAGCCATGAGGCCGGCGCGGAGGTTACAGATCATAAGGACCCAAAAACAGGAATTAAAATTATATCGCTTTACGGGAATAAAAAAAAGCCGGAACCCGGGGATCTGGCGGATATAGAAATAATGCTGTTCGACCTGCAGGATGTGGGGGCCCGTTTCTATACTTACACTTCAACAATGACCTATGCAATGGAAGCGTGCGCTAGTGCCGGCATTCCCTTTATCGTCCTTGACCGGCCCAACCCTAACGGTTTTTATGTTGACGGCCCGGTTCTTGAAATGGAATTCAGGTCGTTTGTGGGCCTGCACCCGGTACCGGTGGTCCACGGCCTGACTACAGGTGAGTATGCATTGATGATAAACGGTGAAGGCTGGCTTGAGAATAGCCTCGAATGCGACCTTACCGTGATAAGGATGAAAGGTTATGATCATACAATGATCTGCGGCCTGCCAGTAAGGCCAAGCCCTAACCTGCCGAACCAGGGATCAGTGTACCTATACCCTACCCTTTGCCTTTTTGAAGGGACTATAATAAGCGTAGGCCGGGGTACTGATCATCCTTTCCAGGTGATCGGGCACCCTGAATTCCATATTGGCAGTTTTTCTTTTACACCTGAAAGCCTTCCCGGAAAAAGTGTTAATCCAAAATATGAGGGAGAGCAATGCTATGGGCTCTCGTTACAAGGTTTTGCAAAGAATTTGGAAAACAACAGGTACCACTTCAATTTATCATATTTGATAAATATGCATGATTACTTCAGGGATAAAATCTTTTTCAACCCTTATTTTGATAAACTTGCAGGGACAGCAACATTACGAAAACAGATCGCAGAAGATAAAACCGAAAAGGAGATAAGGCAATCCTGGCAGAATTCGATTGAAAAGTATCTGAAAATCAGAAAAAAATACCTCCTATACCCCGATTTTTAAGATAACACAGAGTAATTTCCTTTATTTAAAATCTTTTTAAATTATCTGCGAAGTAAAAAAAATTGCAAAAATCATTGAAAAAATTTGATTTCGCTTGTGCAATGTACTATTTTTACGATCGCAAAAGCTAAGTCTTAGTCTGTCTATTTTATTTTTTCGATTCAGGGGTAAGTTCCTGGCTTTTGTCGTAGACCCAAATCGCGAACGAATAAATTATGAAAGCTGATTTTACAAACAGCCAATTTCAACCATCCTCCCCAAAAGGAAGATCCCAAAAACATATTGTTTGTAAAAATATTGCCGGTAAACCGGTAGAGACTACCCTTTACTCCGAACCATCAACTATCCCAGGCAAAAACTCTTTCAGTTTCGATTTTGGCCGAAACAATTTGTTAACCCAGGGGCAGTCACATGCCTCATTAGCAAATAGAAGGAATGCTGCAGCCTACACTGCTGCGGCAGATACTTTAAACCCAAAATCCTCCAGCAACCTGCATTTTTTGTAGGTCGCTGGGTTTCTTTAAACCACCAAAAAAGGCCTTCCTTCGGGGAGGCCTTTTGTTTTTGTATGAAAGTAAAATTTAGACGTTCTGATAGGTTCCCTGTCTTTTAACAGTACGTCCGGGATAAACTTTCAGGGCTTCATCAAGACATTTCATTGCTCTTTTCAGTTCTTCTACATTTAGCACATAGCTGATCCTGACTTCATCCTTGCCCATTCCCGGTGTGGAATAAAATCCTGAGGCCGGGGCAAACATAACTGTTTCTCCCTGGTAGTCAAAATCTTCAAGCAGCCACTGGCTGAACCTGTCGGAATCATCGATAGGCAGCCGTGCAACCACATAAAATGCTCCTTTCGGATTGGGGCAATAGGCGCCTTCTATGGAGTTTATGGAAGAGACAACCACTTCACGCCTCCTGTAGTATTCGTCAAGCACGGTATCGAAATATTCATCAGGTGTATCTATTGCCGCCTCAGCAGCTACCTGTCCGAAGCTAGGGGGGCTCAGCCTTGCCTGGGCGAATTTCAGTGCTGTTTTCATTACCTCCTTGTTCTTGCTCACCATACATCCGATCCGGATCCCACAGGCACTGTATCTCTTCGAAACAGAATCGATCATTATTACATTATCCTCAATGCCCTCCAGGTACATAGCCGAATAATGTTCCCGGCCATCATAACAGAACTCCCTGTACACTTCGTCGGTTATGAGGTACAGGTCGTATTTCATGACAAGATCACGAAGGGCCTCCAATTCTTCCCTTGAATAAAGATAACCGGTGGGATTGTTCGGGTTGCAGATAAGGATCGCCTTCGTCTTACCGGTTATCGATTTCTCAAATTCACTGATGGGAGGCAAAGCGAAACCCGTTTCGATATCAGACCTGATGGGAACGACATTGATACCTGCATTTATTGCAAAGCCGTTGTAATTAGCATAGAATGGCTCCGGGATAATTATTTCGTCACCCATATCGAGACAGGTGTTCATAGTGAACAACAAAGCCTCCGATGCCCCTGCCCCTACAATTATATCCTCCGGAGTGACACTGATATTGTATTTTGAATAATATTCGGTCAGCTTTTCCCTGTATGAAAGGTTCCCTGCCGAATGGCTGTATTCAACAACTTTTTTGTCGAACGACCTTATTGCATTCAGGGCGCCTTCAGGCGTTTCAATATCAGGCTGGCCAATATTAAGGTGAAAAACTTTTTTACCTGCCTTCTTTGCAGTATCTGCATAGGGAACCAGTTTCCGGATGGGTGATGCAGGCATTCTCTTTCCTTTTTCAGAGATCTTTGGCATATCGGGTACAATTAAAAAATCCCGGTTGTAAATAACCGGGATCCAGTTTCTTAAACAGTTAGTTATTTATTGACCGGGGCTCCGGAACTTGCTTCCTTCTCGGGCATCTGTTCCTTGGCCTCCGGCACAACCTTGCCCTTAATTCTTAAAACGATCGAGCCGTTCTTTGCATTCGACAGAATTGTAACTGTCTTATTAATATTACCCAGCCTCCTGGTATTATAAGTTACTTTGATCTCATCAGTTTCGCCGGGCAGTATAGGGGTTTTTGGCCAGGTAGGGACGGTGCATCCGCACGATGACCTGGGTTTTTGAAGTATCAGGGGCTCTTTTCCCGTGTTTTCAAATTTAAAATAGCATGTTCCGTCACCACCTTGCTCCACTTCGCCATAGTCATGGACCAGTTTTTCAAAGGTGATCTCAGGGCCGTTTTGATTATCAGCAGCTTTAGATACATGTGAAGTCTGCCCGAAAGTTATGACAGAAACAGTAAAAACAACTGCGATCAGTAATCCAAATCTTTTCATGATATTGTAATTTTATTCGTTATCAAAAGTAGTTATACAAAATTAATAAATGTTTTCAAGTATAATTCATTTCTTTCGATTTTATCTATTTTTAAAAAAAATTAACATTGATGGTATTCTTTCTATTGAGCGGATGTATTTTACTTCTCATTGCCAGGGGCGCCGGCATTATAGTAAATTCATCAGTACAACCTGACAGTGAAATAATCGTGCCAGAAACACACGAAAAAAGAAGGGATCCTGACCTGGTAAGGAAGTTCAATGAGATCGTGAAAGAAGGCAGGGCAGATGAATGCTTACTGGTTTTCAGCAGATAAGAGATGGCAAACAACAGAAAGAATAAATTCGGTTCGTTTTCAGGGGTGTTCACCCCTTCCATCCTGACCATCCTCGGTGTCATCATGTATATGAGGCTTGGCTGGATCACAGCCAACTCGGGACTGGTGATCACCATAGTCATCATCCTTGTTGCACATATCATTTCAGTTACTACAGGGCTGAGCATTTCATCCATAGCCACCGACAAGAAGATCAAGACGGGCGGTATCTATTATATTTTATCGCGAAGCCTGGGCCTTCCTATCGGAGGGGCAATCGGCCTTACCATGTTCATTGGCACTGCCCTGAGCATATCCCTGTACCTCATTGGTTTTGCAGAGAACTTCCTGGGCATTGGCTTCATCAGGGAACTGACCGGCCTGGGGGAAACTGTGAACGACTACCGCATAGTAGGCACCATTACTGTGGTGATACTTTTCTTCATAGCATTCATAGGGACTTCGGTGGCCATCAAAACTCAATTCTTCATTATGGCCGCCATTGCACTTTCACTGTTATCAGTGGTGGCAGGTTTCTTTTTCCAGGAATCAGTCCCGGAATCCCCTTCAATATGGCCGGCTACTGACAACCTGCCGTTTGAAGTTGTATTTGCGATATTCTTTCCTGCCGTTACAGGCTTTACAGCCGGCGTGGCTATGTCGGGCGACCTGAAAGACCCCAGGAAGAACATACCTTTTGGCACACTGTCGGCCATAGTTGTAGGGTTGATCGTATATGTGAGTTTGTCAGTTGGCCTGGCATTTTTTGTCGACAGGGACCTGATGCTGGCCGATAACAACTTCCTGATGAAAATTGCCTGGTTCGGGCCACTGGTGGTTGCCGGTATATGGGGGGCCACCCTTTCCTCAGCTATCGGAGGTTTGCTTGGCGCACCAAGGATACTGCAGGCCATTTCAAAAGACAAAATAACCCCTAAATTCTTCAGCAAGGGTTACGGTATCAACAACGAACCCAGGAATGCGCTTTTCTTCACCCTTATCCTTGCAGAGGCAGGCATCCTGATCGGCGAACTCGATGTGATCGCGGCCATAGTATCAATGTTCTACATTGCAGCTTATGGGTTTATCAACATTGCTTTTGCCCTCGAAAAATGGGCCAGCACCGATTTCAGGCCAAGCTTTAAAATATCCAGGTGGGTAGGCATTATAGGCTTCATCGCCTGTTTCATTGTGATGTTCCGGATCGATCCCACAGCAATGCTGGCGGCCATTATTGTACTCTGGTTCTTCTATTATTTTATTAAAAAGAAGAAGCTGGAGCTTGACTTCGGGGATGTCTGGACCAGTGTATGGACTTCCGTAGTAAGATCAACCCTTAACAACATTACCAAAAGGGGCCTTGAAGAGAGGAACTGGAGGCCGAATATCATACTCTTCAGCGGAGGAACAACAAACAGGCCTTATCTTATAGATTTCGGGCTCGACCTTACCGTAAACAGGGGTATGCTGTCCAATTTCGATCTGATCCTTAACAGGTCGGCCGAAGTACTCCTGAAAAAGCACGAACAGGCTGTTCCGGATGAGATCTCCACAAAGCATGAAGGAATTTATACACGCCGGCATGAATGCAAAGATGTTTATGAGGGCATAGAAACAATTGCCAGCACTTATGGCTTCTCAGGTATAGAGCCCAACACCGTACTTATGGGTTGGGGCCGTCAAAGCCAGGACCCCCTGAGATTTGCCCAGATGATCAAAACCCTTTCCGACCTCGACCTGAACATCATAATGCTCGATTATGACAAATCAAGGGGATTTGGGAACTACAAAACCATTGATATCTGGTGCCGGGGAGGAGGGAACAACTGCAGCCTGGTGCTCTCACTGATCCGTTTCCTATGGATATCAGAAAACTGGAAAAATGCATCTGTTCGGATACTTCTTATAAATCCTGAAAACGAGAAAAAGGATGAATTGTATGAGAACACCAGTAAAATACTCGAAAACCTGAGGATCGATGCTTCGATAAAGATCATCAACAACCAGATAGAGCAGAGGCCGGTCAACGAGATCATCCTTATTGAATCGTATGAGACCGACCTGATATTCCTGGGTATTTCGGACGTAAAACGAGGGGATGAGTTCAGGTATGTTGAAACGGTCAATAAGCTCTGCCAGAATGTTGGAACAGTTGTACTTGTCAAAGCTTCTTCCTATTTCAAGAATTTTGAAATTGGCGCTGTAAAGTATGGTTTTGCAAAAGACAAATCGCAATACCTGAGTGAAAAAGGGATGGAACTGGTTATCAGGAAAGCCAAAACTCCTGAGATCAGGTACCCGGATCAGCCAATACTTGCAGAACATATCAGGAACCTGTTCGATAGGCTCAACAGGATCAATGAAGGCTTTCAAAACAGGGGAATCGCTGATCTTTTTTCGGCTCATCCCAGGCTGATCTACGAAATAAAGCTCATCATCGATAAATATTTTGATCGGATCCTGACTTATTCCAGGTCAAAAGAGAAAAAATCCGGAAGCCTTTCTTTTGAATTTTACCACGATTTTATCTCCGAGTGCTCGCGACTGATAAACGAAAATATTTCCGTTATAATAGAAGACCAGGGAAATACGCTGGATGAATCACTGGCTGATTTCGTTGAAAAAACAAACAGGATCCCTGAAAATACTGACGAAAATATTATTAAAGTCTTCGAAAAAAGTGACCTTGAAATAAACAGGGGCGACAGCTTTAAAATAAAATGGTTCAAGTTTGTTCAGAAGATAGGGTATTATTCGAGCGGAAAACCGGTCACATATAAAATAAAGTTCAGGAAGCTCCTTGAAAATTACATCCCTGTAAGAATATTTGAAGCCCTCGTGGAGGTACTTCACAGTTGGGGACTGATAAGCCTTCAGTTCACTATCAAGATCAGGAAATTCAACAGGAATGCCGTTGATTGCTTTATGGTGCTTGAGCAAAAGGCCGAAAAAGGTGAGCTGGATGAAGAAGCCATTATGCACGAAAAGGAAAAACTGGATAAATTCTATGATCAGCTTATGGGCCTGAACGAATCATCGAGGCAGTCTTTGTCGAGCCTTCTGAACAACAAGATCATGTTCACCATACAGAAGGTCAGTAACGATCTCTCATTTATCAATACAAATACAAAGATCTTCAATCCCAGGCAATTCATTAAAAAATCTGAAAAACTTGAACAGAAGATCAGGGAAATACCAGGTTTCTGGAGCATAAACCAGGAACTGAACTTCAATGCGGTCCTTCTGAATAATGATGCAATTCTTTTTTTGGTGCAACTCAGGTCGCTTTATTTGCGTATTTCGGAGAAAGCGGAAGAGCATTTCAACCATGTCCTTTTTAGGAACCTTCATGAGTGCTATAACCTTCTAAACAGGGACAAAGAATTTGATGAAAATGTGATCGAAAGACTGGAGGAAAAACTGGATGCTGAAACGAATGGTCAGTTCTGGAATGGCATTATCGACAGTATTGAAGCCGAAACAGCAGAAATATTAAAGCATTACAGGGATGAATTCTCCCTATACGACAGGCAGAAATATGAAGATTACAGGAAAAGCCAGTTTTCAGGGCACAACAAAATGGACATCAAAGTGAGAGCCCTGCTGGAGGATATTACCAAAAATGAGTTTATTTCTAAAACAACAGGGCTTATTAAAGGCATCTCTGATTCACTCTCTGTTCTGCTTGACCGATCAAAAAAAATAACAGAATTCATGAAGGAAATGCCCGGTCAGAAAGAACCCGAAAACACGGAGCAGGAAGCTGAGATCAATCTGCGGATGAACAACATACTTGATGAGGCAGGCATCATTATCTCCGAACTGGAAAGTAACTCGGCAAAGATCCAGAACCATATCAAAGAGCGTATCACTGCGATGAGCGACAGGCTTTCGACCAGTTCACTGCTTTCCTACTATATTCAGCACCGAAGAAAGATAAAGTAGCATTTACAGGAAAGAATTTTTCTGTTAATCAATTAACAATAATCTCTTTCAAATTCCTACTTTCGCATAATAATCATCTAAAATATCCCAGGCATGGTCAATGAAGCCTTATTGAACCCTAAAAGCATAGTAGTTGTAGGAGCCTCCAACGATATCCATAAACCGGGCGGGAAGGTCCTGAAAAACCTCATTGACGGGAATTTCAAAGAAGGACTAAGGGTCAGTAACCCGAAAGAGGATTCCATTCAGGGGATCAAATGCTACCGTAACCTCGAAGACCTTCCCGATACAGACCTTGCCATAATGGCCATAGCGGCAAAATACATTCCTGAAACTGCAAAATACCTGACTAAAAACAAAAAAACAAAGGCGTTCATAGTTTTAAGCGCAGGATTCAGTGAGGAAAGCGAACAGGGCAAAGAACTGGAAAAAGAGCTTGTGGGTGTAGTGAATGAGGCGGGGGCATCACTTATCGGACCTAATTGTATAGGTGTGCTGACACCTGAATACCATGGTGTTTTCACCATGCCCATACCCAAACTTGAAAAGGATGGCTGCGATTTCATTTCCGGATCGGGCGCCACCGCCTGTTTTATTATGGAAGCAGGCATCCCCAAAGGACTTACGTTCGCAAGGGTCTTTTCAGTGGGGAACAGCGCTCAGATGGGTGTTGAAGAGATCCTGAAATACATGGACGAAACATTTGATCCGCTGGTATCACCCAGGATCAAGCTGCTTTACATTGAGAATATTGATAAACCTGGTCTCCTTTTAAAGCATGCCCGCTCTCTGATCAAAAAGGGCTGCCGTATCGCGGCTGTGAAAGCAGGTTCTTCAGACGCAGGCAGCCGGGCGGCATCATCACATACGGGAGCCCTTGCCAGTTCAGATGTAGCTGTTGACGCCCTTTTCAGGAAAGCCGGCATTGTGAGGTGTTACGGCAGGGAAGACCTTATCAGCGTGGCCTCAGTATTTAAGTATGGCAAACCTGAAGGTAAGAACATTGCGGTTATCACCCACGCCGGCGGACCGGCAGTGATGCTCACCGACGCACTTTCAGAAAACGGCATGAAGGTCCCTGAGATCGATTCACCAAAAAAAGAAGGGCTGCTCGAACAATTATTCCCGGGCTCGTCGGTTGATAACCCGGTTGATTTTCTGGCTACGGGAACAGCCGAGCAACTGGGCACCATCATCGACTACACCGATAAATATTTCGACGGGATCGACGCCATGGTCGTGATCTTCGGCACACCCGGGCTTTTCGAGATCTACGATGTATATGATGTGCTGGATGAAAAAATGAAAACCTGCAGGAAACCGATCTACCCGGTACTCCCGTCAATACTGACCGCAGGCGATGAGATAAAGGCTTTTACAGAAAAGGGCCATGTATTTTTTCCTGATGAGGTATCGTTCGGAAAAGCCCTTGCCCGGACCTTTTTTGCCCCTGTTCCCGAAGAGGACATGACTGAGTTGCCCGAGGTTGATGCAATGGCGATCAGGGACATCATTGAGCGAAATGAAAACGGTTACCTTCTGCCCGGCGATGTGCAGGACCTTCTTGATGCCGCCGGTATTGAAAGGGCGAAGGAAAAAGTAACCGCAACTGAGGAAGGACTGATCAATGCAATAGAGGAACTTGGCTTTCCTCTTGTTATGAAAGTGGTTGGCCCTGTCCATAAATCTGATGTGGGCGGCGTGATCCTGAACATCAAATCCAAAGAAGAAGCAAAAGAAGCTTTTGGGAAGATCATGGAAATACCCGAAAGCACAGGGGCCCTTATTCAGCCGATGCTCAGTGGAACCGAGCTTTTTGCCGGGGTGAAACGGGAAGATAAGTTCGGGCATCTTATCCTGTGTGGTATGGGCGGCATATTTATAGAGGTAATGAAAGATGTATCCTATGGCCTGTCACCACTTTCATCCAATGAAACCAGCCGTATGATAAAAAGCCTTAAAAGCTACCCGGTAATAAAAGGGATCAGAGGACAAAAAGGTATAAATGAGGAAGCTTTTGCAAACCTGTTGTCAAAACTTTCTGCACTGGTTGAAGCGGCCCCTGAAATAGCCGAAATGGACCTCAACCCCATTATGGGCACCGACAAAGGTGTTGTGGCAGTTGATGCCCGCATACGTATCGAAAAATGATCAGGAACCTTCTTCAGGTGATCATTGCTTATTTGACCCTTTATTTAAAAACCTTCTAAACTCAATCAAAATCAATCTTTCTTATTTTTGAGAATCAGGAATAGTTGTTCTTACCCATAAAAAGAAAGTAATGAGGAATACACCCATCGATTTCGACGTTGTAACCCGGAAAATAGAAGAAAATAAAATTGGTAACGTAGGCCAGGCATCAATAAGGGAGATCAAGAAACTGGTAGATACCATCGAGCAGGAAACAGGTGAACGGTATGTCAGGATGGAGATGGGAATCCCCGGCCTCCCTCCTGCCAAAATAGGTATAGAAGCAGAAAAAAGGGCGCTTGATGCAGGAGTTCCTGCCATCTATCCCGATATATTCGGGATCAGGCCGCTGAAAAAAGAGATCTCCCGGTTTGTAAAGCTCTTCCTCAATTTAGATGTAGATACGGAAGGCTGCATCCCTACCGTCGGTTCCATGCAGGGAAGCTTTGCCGTTTTCATGACCCTGAACAGGATGTACAAGGAGCGCGAAGGCACGTTGTTCCTCGATCCCGGGTTCCCGGTGCACAAACAGCAGTTGAAGGTGATGGGGCAGGGCTTTATGTCGTTCGATGTGTATGATTACCGGGGTGAAAAACTCAGGAATAAACTTGAATCCTACCTAAGCACGGGTAAAGTTTCAACCATTTTATATTCCAATCCGAATAACCCTTCATGGATATGCTTCACGGAGAGGGAGCTCAAGATCATAGGTGAACTTGCCAATAAGTACAATGTGATAGTGATCGAAGACCTGGCATATTTCGGAATGGATTTCAGGAAGGATTATTCCGTGCCCGGCAAACCACCCTATCAGCCCACAGTTGCAAGGTATACCAATAAATTTGTATTGCTTATCTCCAGTTCAAAGGTGTTTAGTTACGCCGGACAGCGAATAGGCATGATGGTCGTTTCGGACAAGCTGTTCGAAACAAATGCCCCCGACCTGTTGAGGTACTACAAATTCGATAATGTAGGTAAAGCACTCATTTTCGGTACGTTGTACTCGCTGAGCTCAGGAACTTCGCATACACCTCAGTATGGGCTGGCGGCGATACTCAAAGCTGTAAACAACGGTGAATTTGATTTCCTTGAGGTGGTGAAAGAATATGGTCAGAAGGCTGCCATCATGAAGAAATTCTTTACTGATAACGGGTTCAGGATCGTTTATGACAAGGATGAGGATGAGCCCATCGCCGACGGCTTTTATTTCACCTTTTCCTATCCGGGCTTTTCTGGCGACGAGCTCCTTCATGAGCTGATCTATTACGGGATCAGCGCCATAACCCTTGGTATAACCGGCAGTGAAAGACTGGAAGGCATCAGGGCCTGCGTTTCACTGGTAAGAAGAGAGCAGTTCCCCGATCTCGAATACAGGCTGAAGAAGTTCAGAGAAGACCACCCGGTTTAGATTTGAGAGCTTATAATAGGAGCAGGAACAAGAGTAGGAGTAGGAATAAGAATAAGAATAGAATAAGAATAGGAATTAGCTATTCTACAGTTTATAGAAAATGTATTTTTACCCTCCCCGGCTTCGCCTTCCCCCTCCCTACTGGTAGGGAGGGGGATCGAGGGGGTGGGTAAAAGAATAGAAGCAAGGGCTATTATATTACACTTTGATACTTTGCGCACTATATTTTCAAATTCAATTAACTATGAAAAAAGAGTTTGGGCCTTTTACTATACGCATCAGTGACATCAATTACGGAGGCCATATGGGCAACGACAGGGCCCTGAGCCTGTTCCAGGATGCCAGGATATTCTTTCTTGAAGAGATGGGGTTTTCTGAAAAGAAGATAGGGGAAAACATCGGTGTCATCCTCACAAAGGCAGAAGTGGAATATAAAAGGGAGGTTTTTCTTCACGATGAACTTATGGCAACTGTTACGCCCGGGGAGATCAGGAGCCGGTCGTTCGAGCTCGTCTATTCTTTCACTCGCCAATGCGACGGAGCGGAAGTTTTCAAGGGAAAAACAGTTCTAGTAGCCTATGATTACTATTCGTCAAAAACAACACAACTTCCCGGGCAGTTTTTAAAAGAGCTCGGGAGTGAATAACCCGGCCATTTAGCTACCCCTGATCAATAAAACAGGCCGGTTCCGGGAATGAAAATTTTATGCGAAGGGTTTTGTATTGAATTCGAGATTGAAGCGGTCGCAGATCAACTGCGCAACATGGTTGGCCGAAAGCACCACGTTATGGAGGCCACCTGTATAGGCCCATTGTCCGGACAGGTAAAAATCCTTTAATCCTTCTATTTCATACTGGGGTTTTTTACCCGTCATTTTAGCCAGGGGCATCCATCCCATAGGTGACCCTTTCCAATTGTTAGTGTACCTGTAATATGTTGCAGGCGTGGCAATATTGACCATTTCAAGGTTGTCCTTGATATTGCCAAAGTAGGCATCCAGGCGGTCGGTTATTTCTTCCGCAAGTTTCTTTTTCCGGCTGTTATAGGCCGGCCTGTCGTTTTTCCGTGCATCGATCCACCATTGCCAGTCGTAGGCCGGAGTGGTGAAAGTGAGAAGTGTCTTGCCGGAAGGTGTGGCAACGGGATCGTGTGAGAAGTTAGTGATATCGAGGTGATCAATTGTAGTCTTTGGATCGACCCTGAGATTGTCCTTAACAGGAAAGATAAGGCGCTGGGGATATTTCGACATATCTGTGTTCAATCCCACCGAATAGACAAGCAACGGCGGGGTTGTCTCGAAAGAATCGCTTTCGTAACGTTCTTCAGCAGCCTTATCAATATATTTCCTTTCGAGCATATGGTAGAGCGACGTATGGCCATCGGCTGCAGAAACAACAAGGTCGGCATAAAACGCTTCGCCGTCGCAACAGGCAACCCCTGTTGCCTTGTCATCCTCTATGAGCACCTTGTCAACTTTCCTGTTGTAATGGACGGTTCCACCCAGTTCGAGGTATTTTTTCTCAAGCCTCCTTGCTATGAACACTCCCCCGCCGATGGGATACCCAACTTCTTGATCGTTTGCCCATGCCACCTGAAGGATCGAAGTCATGATGGGCAGATCAGCATCGAAACCTTCGGTAAAGCACCTTTTCAGCAGCGGATCGTTGAAATTTTCCGAATAATCCCTGTTCGATGTGTTGGTCAGTCCTGTGTAGGAGAACAGCCTGGGCAGCATCTTATTCAGGAGAATGGCCTGGTCGCGGGTTTTCATCAACCTGGGCGGCTTATCCGAAAAGTTGCTGAAATGCTCGTAATTATTCACAGTTTTGATAAAGCCCTTTATCGCTTTTTGATCTGAAGGGCATTTTTCAAGGAGCTCAGCCCCGAGCTTTTTAAGGTCTGAATAAAAAACGAGCCTCCTGCCTTTACCGTCTTCTATCTCGAAATGGGCTTCGGGATAGTGGAATTCCATATCCTCAAGATCAACAACATCGTTCCACAGGGAATGAAAATCATTGGAGGGCTTTGTGCCCACCATCGACCTGATGCCGCCGTCGATCAGGAACCCTTTTCTCTGCCAGGAGGTGCATACACCACCAGGGAAATCCTGTTTTTCGAAGATCTCCGTTTCGAACCCGTTAAGCTGTAGGTAAGTTCCCAGTGAAAGCCCTGCCGCTCCCCCTCCGATGATCGCAACGTTCAATGCCATGCACAAATTTTTGTTCTTCTACCCATAAACAATCCAGAGCGGCTTTTGCTCAATCGAACACCGGATTTGTTCCCTGTGCCTACTATCGTACTTTGGGTACTATGCGTACTATGGGGAAATAGCTCAGAAGCTCAGGGGCTCAGAAGCGTAGAATAGAAAATAAGAGGTTAAGAGGATAAGAAAATAAGACGGGAGGACGGGGAGACGGGAGGAGAGCAAATAGCGGAGTGTTGGTGGAGAAGGCTCCCGGTGCAGGCGACGGCCTGAATAATTGTCGATTGTGGCTATAGTCTATCAAATGTATGAATCGCAAGTTGTTTTAAATAGCATCC
>CAZXWD010000077.1:0-12754 GCA_964644135.1 uncultured Bacteroidales bacterium
TGCCCATAAACAATTTTCTTCACTTTCCTGTGTTAATATTTTGAACTACAGCCCTGTTAGCTGCCGTTAGTACAGCATTATTTTTGACCTTTGTATTTTTGTATCTAAAGTGATAAAACAATTATGAGATCCCTATATATACCCATGCAATTTTTTGCCGTCATATCAGTGATATTGTTATTGACTAACTCACTGCAGGCTGCAGCCCTGAACGATACCCTCAAAAATGAAACTTTAGCCAAAGACGATACCCTGAGACAAAAAGTGCTTGATAAGGTAAACAACAGTAAGATTTCTGAGCAAATCGTTGAGCAGTCGGGAATTGCTGATAAGCTGGATGAACTTCTGCACATCAAATACTTCAAAGATTATTACTTCACTACCGACACACAGGAACTGAACATTTACGGTTTTAATCCGGATGAAATACCTGAATACCATGATTCTGTCTATATCGGCAGGATACAGACACTGAACGGCGAAACCCCTATAGAACTTACTTATAACAAAACAGTAAAGAACTACATAGAACTTTATGCGGTCAAAAAACGTGACTTGACTTCAAGAATGCTTGGTATGGCCGAGGTATATTTTCCATTATTCGAAGAGTACCTCGACAGGTATGACCTTCCGCTGGAGTTAAAATACCTCGCAATTGTTGAGTCAGCCTTAAACCCGAGGGCAGGTTCCCACGCAGGGGCTAAAGGTCTATGGCAGTTCATGTACGCTACCGGTAAAGTCTATGGACTTACAGTCAGTTCACTCATAGATGAAAGGTATGATCCATATAAAGCTACAGACGCCGCATGCCGGCATATGAAAGACCTTTATGAGATCTATGGCGACTGGTCGCTTGTTATGGCAGCTTATAATTCCGGGGCCGGAAATGTGAACAAAGCAATAAGAAGGGCCGGCGGACTGAAGAATTATTGGGCAATCTGGCCATTCCTGCCAAGGGAAACAAGAGGTTATGTACCCGCATTTACAGCCGTCACCTATGTGATGAATTATGCTCCTGAACATAACCTTTATCCTGTGCACCCGGGCATTCTTTACAACGGTATCGACACTGTTATTGTAAATGAGCCGCTCGCGTTCGACCAGGTTTCCGAGTCCCTTGGCATACCAATAGATGATGTTAGGTTCCTGAACCCGATGTATAAAAGGGAAATTCTCCCGGTACAGGGAGACAAACAGTACTTCCTGAGGCTGCCAAAGGAATATATCGGTGATTTCATAGAGAAGGAAGCAGAAATATATAATTTTAAGACTACAAGCGGGATAGAAAGAGAAAAATTGCTTACAGAGATCAAAAAAGCCCAGGAACGGCAGATCCATATCGTAAGGTCTGGTGAGAACCTGGGATTAATAGCCCAACGGTACAGGGTTTATGTAAGTTCACTCCAAAGATGGAACAATTTAAGGGGAACCACTATATACCCCGGGCAAAGACTGGTTGTCTACCCGTCGCCAAACTATGACCCCGGCAGATATTCGGGCTCCTCCGTATCTGCTGCCTCCGCGTCGATATCCGACAAACAGATCCATACCGTGCGAAGAGGGGAAAACCTTGGATTGATAGCCAATAAATACGGCTGTACGGTAAGCCAGCTCAAAAACTGGAACAATATCAGGGGGACCACCATTCATCCAAACCAGAAACTAGTGGTCTATTCCGGTAATACCGGCAGTACCGGTGGGAAGAAATATGTTTATCATACGGTTAAAATAGGAGACACTCTGTGGGATATTGCAAAAATGTACAAAGGGGCAACAGTCAGTGAGATTAAAGCGTTAAATAATATTGGGAATACACGTCGCCTCTACCCGGGGCAGAAACTTAAGGTTGCTGTTGATGGTTAAAAAATGAAAATGATTTCTTTTAAACAGTTTTTCTCTGAGTCCGGAGAAGGATTGATATCTGCAAATAATCATTGGTAACAATATTTAAGCTTAAAATACCCTCAACTATGACAAAGCTCAGGTTAACGATAATTTCATTCCTGATAATCTCAGGATTTGTGCTATCCGGATGTGTTTCAAATGATTCCGGCAAACCCAGGTCTACCGGTGAAACGAACATGATACTTATTGTTACTGACACGAAAAACCAGTGGAACAGTGAGATGGGACAGGTGATAAGGTCTTATTTCGGACGGGAACTGCCCGGCCTGCCCCAGCCGGAACCTATGTTCGGGTTCCTGAATATAGCCGACGAAAACCTGAATGATCTTTACAAGAAATTCCATAATATCTTCATTGTGAATATAGATCCGGAATGGAGCGGAGAGGTGCTTGCAGAAACAAAAAAAGACCTGTGGTCGTACCCGCAGCGCGTGATCAAGATCACTGCCACTGATTACGAGGCTTTTTTTAACAAATTCGAAGAGCAAAAAGAGACTTACCTCGACATGTTCAACAAGCTTGAGCGGGAAAGGGTGCTCAAGAATTTCAAAATGGCCCAGGACATAGGTATAACAACAAGGCTTGGGAAAAAATTCGGGATATATCTTGAGATACCCGGGGGTTTCTACATTGCCGAAGAGGCTGAAGGCTTTCTCTGGCTAAGACATACTGTGCAAAAAGTGCGACAGGATGTTGAGCTGGGCATTCTGATCTACACACAGGATTACCTGGATACAATTGTTTTCAACAGAGACCATATTATCGCTTTGCGCGACCAGATTACCATGGAACATGTAAGTGGCCCTTCACGGGGCTCCTACATGAAGGTTGCCGATGAATTCTATGAACCCGTTACGCTCTATGCAGAGAGCTTCCCGGCCGATTATGCAGTGGAAACACGTGGGCTCTGGGATGTTGAGAACGATTTTATGGGCGGGCCTTTTATCAGTTATACATTCCTTGATGAGCACACCAATAAAGTGTTCACGTTAGATGGGTATATCTATTACCCTAATGAAGAAAAGAAAAACCATTTAAGGGAACTTGAAGCTATTTTCCACTCCCTGAGGACAGGAGTGAACAAGGAGAAGAATTAACGTTTCTCGTAGGTTGTTTTTATCCTGATGCCCCCGGTTTCATGATCCTTTACGATCTTCCCGCCTGAATACCTCCCCAGGGGAGTGGGCTCTGTACCGGCATTTTCAAACAGGATCCTGACTTCGCTAGTTTCTTCATCATATGTCCAGAAACCAGAAATGACCGATCCTCCTGTCACTGCGCTCATGGTTGAATCTTCATTAAGTACGAAAACGACAGATTTTTCCATTCTCCTCAGCGCATCGAGCTTCTCACGGCCAATATCCTCGCCTTCAGTTTCAACACTAACGTCAACGGCCCGCCATTCGCCGGCAAGTTTCTCTCCGGCCGGCTGGGAACAGGAAAACATTATTGCCAAAAAGATGAAAGTGATTGCAGTGATATAAATGTTTCTCTGGTTCATGATAAAGGTTGTTGTAAAATATCTGCCAAAATTAACATTTTACCCGGTGATAAATAAAAAAGCTGAAAACTTGCAACGGTAATTTTTTTGATATATATTTGTCCAAACGGTTAAACCAAAAAGTTAAACCGATTGATTTAACTTAATGATAAAATGACGGAAGAGAAGCAGAATACTGAAAAAATGATACTTGAAGCTGCTAAGGAGGTGTTTGTGGAGTATGGCTTCGATGGGGCTTCAATGCAAAAGATAGCCGACAGGGCCGGTATCAACAAAGCCCTTCTTCATTATTATTTCAGGAGCAAGGATAAGCTTTTTGAGGCCACTTTCAGGGAGGTCTTTTTTTCTATGATACCGCCACTCATCAACACAGTTAAAGAAGAAATGCCACTCGAGAAAAAGATCGAAATATTCGTAGGGAAATACATTGACACACTTAGGGATAACCCCCTGGTGCCATTATTCATACTCCATGAACTGAACAGGAATCCCGAAAACCTCCCTGAACTGGTAAAGGAATCAGGGATTGACCCGGCAGTTTTCTTCGATCAGATCAGTAGCGAAATAGAATCGGGCAACATCAGGCCGGTACCCCCCCATCATTTAATGATAAACATCCTGGCCCTGAGTATTTTTCCGTTTGTGGCAAAACCTATCATAAAAGGCCTGTTCTTCAACCGTGATAATGATGAATTCAACAAATTCATAGAAGAGAGAAAAGAGATCGTCACAACTTTTATCTTGAATGCAATTAAAAAGC
The DNA here is from genome assembly GCA_964644135.1 of uncultured Bacteroidales bacterium. GTDB lineage: Bacteria > Bacteroidota > Bacteroidia > Bacteroidales > JAGOPY01 > CAZMOK01. The sequence goes on from CAZXWD010000077.1 coordinate 4,167, forward strand.
CATGAAAAAGATGTTTCTAATAACCCTGGCTCTTTTTTCGGCCCTTTCAGTCTTTACCCAGCAGGTTAAAGAGATCACCCTGGATTATTGTTATGGAAAGGCTGAACAAAACCATCCGCTGAGTCAGAATTTTCAGCTTATCGACAGGGCTACGCAGTTGAAGATAGAAAACCTCAACAAAAACTACCTGCCCGATTTTGACCTTAACGGCTCCGCCCATTACCAGTCGGATGTAACAAAAGTACCATCAATAGTGCCTATGTCTGAATTTCGTATTGAACCTATCGACAAGGATTGGTATAAACTGACCCTCGACCTGCAGCAAACCGTTTATGACGGTGGTCTGACCAAAAGGAACAAAATGGTGGAACAGGCTGAAAAACAAATAAAAGCACAGGAGGCCCGTGTCGAAATATACAAAGTGAAAGACCAGGTGAATAAATTGTATTTCAATATTCTTTCAATACAGGAAAATATTAAGATCCTGAAACTGCATGAAGAAGTGCTTCAACAGAGGATGAAAGAGGTTGAGGCAGCTGTGGGCAACGGGGCCCTGCTTGAATCAGATCTTGTCCAGCTCAGGGCAGAACTGATAAAGATAGACCAGGGTATGAAGGAGCTGGAAATCGGAATGGATGCCTCGGGTAAAATACTTTCAGAGATCATAGGTGAAAAAATAACTGAAGACGCGGTATACAAGTTGCCTTCGCCTGAGTTACAGAAAGCATATGACCCAAGGACAAGGCCTGAATATGCACTGATGGATTACGAACAGCTTAAGCTGGAAACATTAAAAGAGCTTACAACTGCCAGGGACCACCCTAAAGTATTTGGCTTCGGTCAGTTGGGTTATGGCAGGCCGGGCTTCGATATGCTGAACAATGATTTTGAAGAATTCTACATCGTTGGCCTTAAACTGAACTGGAGCCTCTATGAGTGGGGCAAAACTAAAAATGAGAAGGAAATACTTGAGATCAGCAAGGAAATTATCGAAAACCGGAAAAGGAATTTCGACAGGGTGATCTCCATACAGTCTGAAGAGCAATTGTCGGAAATACAGAAATTCAGGATGCTCATTGAGAAAGACCGGGAGATCCTTGAACTCAGGGAGAAAGTGACTGCCACATATGAAACCCGGTTAAGGAACGGGGTTATAACAACAGCCGATTACCTTGAGCAACTGAACGCCGAGTCGGAGGCCAGGCTGAACCTCAAACTGCATGAGATCCGCCTTGCTGCTGCAATGATCAATTACCAAACCACAAACGGGAATATCTGATATGAAAACAATTAAAATACTTGCTTTAGCCCTCATGGCAGGCCTGATGGCAGCATGCTCGAAGCAGGAAAGGTCTGATGCTTACGGAACCTTTGAAGCTGTTGAAGTGATGGTTTCTGCCGAATCCAACGGAAGAATAATCAGCCTGGGGATCTCCGAAGGAGAAGTGATAGAAAAAGGAGAACAGGTCGGGATTATTGATACAACCGACCTCCATCTCAGAGCTTTGCAAATTGAAAAAAAGCAAATAACGCTGGATGCCAGGCTGGCATCGGTCAGTTCACAGGTGAAGGTCCGGGAACAACAACTCGTAAACATTAAGGTTGAAAAGATGCGGGTAAAGAACCTTTATGAAAAAGGAGCAGCTACACAAAAACAGATGGATGAGGTTACGGGCCAGTATGATTTGCTGTTGGCCCAGGTAGAATCGACAAGAGTTGGAAAACAATCCATACGGGCCGAAAAAGCAGCTCTTGAAATACAACAGGAGCAAATCAGGGAATCGATCAGGAAGTGCTATATAAACAATCCTGTGAAAGGAACTGTGCTCGATAAGTATGCCGAGGAAGGAGAAGTCACCGCATACGGAAAACCCTTGTACAAGATTGCCGACCTGGAAATGATCAGGTTGCGGGTTTATGTGAGCGGTGCGCAATTGCCCGAAGTTAAACTGGGCCGGGAGGTTGAGGTGTTGATAGATAAAGGAAAGGATGATTATTCAAAAATGACAGGGAAAGTATCGTGGATAAGCCCCGAAGCTGAATTTACCCCCAAGATCATCCAGACGAAAGAAGAAAGGGTAAACCTTGTTTATGCGGTGAAGGTACTGGTAAAGAACGATGGCAGGCTCAAAATAGGAATGCCGGGAGAGGTTAATTTTAAATAGTAAATAGTGAGTAGTAAATAATAAATAGAATTACGATTATGAAGAATTTGATATTAGTTTTTGCGTCTCTTTTGATCTCTGGAATGATCAGCGCCCAGGCCATTAATTCTGATGACATCCTTGGAGTGTGGCTCAACGAAGACAAAGATGCCCATGTTGAGATCTATAAGGAGGGTGATAAGTATTTTGGAAAGATCGTGTGGCTAAAGTTTCCCATCGACGAAGAGACCGGCAAGCCCAAGGTTGATGATGAAAATCCTGATGAAGACCTCAGGGACCAGCCTGTTCTTGGCCTGGTTTTACTGAAAGACTTTGTGTTTGACCGGGACGAGTGGGACAGCGGCAGCATATACGATCCGAAGAACGGTAAGACGTACGACTGCTACATGGAACTGAAAGATAACGATAACCTTAAGATAAGAGGTTATATAGGGATATCTCTGCTCGGGCGCACAACTTACTGGACTAGGGTGAAAGAAGATTAAATGCCTGCCGTCAGAATTGAAAATATCAGGAAAACTTATGGTGATACCGTAGCATTGAAAGGTATCAGCCTCGAAGTTGAAAAAGGGGAACTGTTCGGTTTTATCGGCCCCGACGGATCAGGCAAGACATCCCTGTTCCGCATCCTTGTATCCCTTTTACTACCCGATAAGGGCAGGGCCGTAATGGAGGGGTATGATGTAGTTTCTGAATACAGGATGATAAGAAGGATAACGGGCTATATGCCTGAACGCTTCTCACTCTATCATGATCTTTCCGTGGAAGAGAACCTGAAGTTCTTTGCGGGCATATTCAATGCATCTGTAGAGGAAAATTATTACCTCATCGATGATATTTTCAAAATGCTGGTGCCTTTCAAAAAAAGGCTCGCGGGCAAGCTTTCGGGCGGAATGAAACAGAAACTGGCACTTAGCTGTGCCCTTATACACAAGCCAAAAGTACTCATACTCGACGAGCCCACTACAGGGGTGGATGCCGTTTCGAGAAAGGAATTCTGGGAAATGTTAAGGAAACTGAGAGAGGAGAAGATCACAATACTGGTATCTACTCCGTACATGGATGAGGCTGGAATGTGCGACAGGGTGGCCCTTGTGCAAAAAGGGGAGATACTTGGCACAAATACCCCGGAAGGCTTAAAAGATGAATATTCATACGATCTCTTTGCTGTTAAAAGTGAAGATATGTTCAACCTCCTCCATCATCTTGACGAATTTGTAGCAGCCCGTTCCGCTCACCGTTTCGGAGAAAACATTCATCTGGCCCTGGAACCGGGAAGGAAGGAAGCTGATGAGATTACCACCTACCTTAGGGATAAAGGCCATGAAGGGATCCAAATTAAAAAGATAATACCTGAAGTGGAGGATTGTTTTATGGAGCTTATGCACAATGAAGACTGATAAAGGCTTGAAAAACAAAGTAATAGAAGTAAAAAACATGGTGAAGCGTTTTGGCAGCTTCACTGCTAACGACAATCTCTCCTTTGATGTCTTTGAGGGCGAAGTGTTCGGTTTCCTTGGCGCCAACGGTGCAGGAAAGACAACAGCGATAAAAATACTTTGCGGCCTTTCATCCCCCACTTCCGGCGATATCACCGTTGCCGGTTTCAATGTTTACAAACAGGCCGAACAGATAAAGAGCAGTATCGGTTATATGAGCCAGCGGTTCTCACTATATGAAGACCTTACCATCAAAGAAAATTTCAGGTTTTACGGGGGTCTTTACGGAATGACAAAAAAGGATATCAGGGAGAAAACGATATACTTCCTGGATAAGCTTAACATGGTGAAGGCAGCGGACGACGAGATTCATTCTCTCCCCCTGGGATGGAAACAGAAGCTGGCTTTTTCCATTGCTGTGATGCACGACCCGCACATTGTATTCCTCGATGAGCCTACCAGCGGAGTGGATCCCATAACCAGGAGACAATTCTGGGAAATGATATATGAAACTGCTGACAAGGGCGTGACCGTTTTTCTTACAACCCATTATATGGATGAAGCTGAGTATTGCCAGCGTATATCGATTATGGTAGATGGCAGGATCGAAGCGCTCGATACCCCAGGCAACCTAAAGGAGAAATACCATGCTGAAAATATCGAAGAGGTTTTTGTAAGCCTTGCCAGGAAAAGCAAAAACAACAGTTAACCGATGAGAGGATTTATCATAAAGGAATTCTATCATATTTTCAGGGATGTTCGTACCATGATCATCCTGTTCGGTATGCCTGTGGTACAAATCCTCCTCTTCGGCTTTGCCATTACGAACGAGGTTAAAGACGCCAGGATAGCCATTCTTGACCTTTCAAAGGACGAAATGACCAGGGAAATTACTGATAAGATCATCGCTTCAGGATACTTCAGGCTTGAATCATACCTTGAGAATTACGGGGAAATAGAGGAGCAGTTCAGATCAGGAAAAATAAAAATGGTGGTGGTGTTTGAACAGGGCTTCGGCGAAAAAATTATGCGGGAGGGGCAGGCATCGGTAAGGCTCATAGGCGATGCATCGGATCCTAATGTAGCAAGCCTTCTGGTCAATTATACACAGGGCATACTCAGTACCGTAAGCACCGGCCTGATGAATGACAGGGCCGGGCAACCTGCATCCATCGAGGTTGATTACAGGATGCTTTTCAATGAAGAACTAAGAGGCGTGTTTATGTTCGTACCGGGTATCATCACTGTTCTCCTGATGCTCATTTGCGCGATGATGACCTCTATATCCATTGCCCGTGAAAAGGAGCTGGGGACCATGGAAGTGTTGCTTGTATCGCCCCTTAAACCATTCCAGATCATTGCAGGAAAGGTGACGCCATACGTATTGCTCAGCTTTATCAATGCCGTTACAATATTGCTGCTGGGTTACTTTGTCTTTGGAGTGCCCATACGCGGAAGCGTCGCATTGTTGCTTCTTATGAGCATCCTTTTCATTCTTATGGCCCTTTCAATGGGTATCCTCATCTCCACCATAGCAAAAACACAGCAGGTGGCCCTAATGGTCTCACTTGCCGGACTGATGCTGCCCACTATTTTGTTGTCGGGTTTCATTTTCCCTGTAGAAAACATGCCCGTGGTGCTGCAATGGCTCAGCCACATCATGCCGCCCAAATGGTTTATCATCATCATAAAAGATATCATGCTGAAAGGGCTTGGCCTTGAATATTTCTGGAAAGAGGCTTTGTTGTTGCTGTTTTTCCTCGGGCTGTTCATAATGCTGAGTGTGAGGAATTTTAAAATCAGGCTTGCATAAATGATGAGAAAGATCTTCTACATAATAGAAAAAGAGTTCATCCAGCTTTTCAGGAACAAAGTGATGTTGCGTATAATCATTATGATGCCCATCATCCAGTTATTTGTGCTCGCCTATGCTGCTACTTTCGAGATCAAGAACATTAGCCTTTATATTGTCGACAACGACAGGTCGCAGGCATCACGCGAACTCACCGGGCATTTCTCAGGTTCCGCATTCTATACGCTTGAAAACATTGGGAATTCATACGCGCTGGCTGAAAAACAGATGCTCGAAGGGGGAATCGACCAGGTACTGGTCATCCCGGCAGGTTTTGAAAAGGAACTTAACACCTCGGGCAATCCAACCCTCCAACTGATGAATGATGCCATCAACGGGAGCGCTGCCAGCCTGATGAATACCTATTCACTGGGTATAATCAGAGATTTCAACAAACAGATCATTGCATCAACCGGAATGAAAGAGATGCAGCTTCCGCTCGATGTATCCTTTTCCTACTGGTATAATCCCGAGCTAGACTATATCAATTACATGGTTCCGGGAATTCTAGTTGTGCTGGTCACCATCATCGGGATGCTGCTTTCAGGGATGAACCTTGTAAGGGAAAAAGAAATTGGCACCATAGAACAGATCAATGTTTCACCAATTAACAAGATCCAGTTCATTACCGGTAAGCTCCTCCCCTACTGGATAATAGCAGTGGCAGAGCTTGCCTTCGGTCTTGTACTGGCTAAGATCGCATTCAATATACCTATGGTTGGCAGTTTGCTCCTGATATTTGCGGTAGCTGCCATATACCTGCTTGTGATGCAGGGTATGGGCCTTTTCATTTCAACGGTTACGAACACCCAGCAACAGGCGATGCTCCTGACGTGGTTCGTACTTGTGATCTTTATACTGATGAGCGGCTTGTTCACTCCGGTGGAAAGCATGCCGGACTGGGCCCTGAAAATAGTGTTGTTCAACCCCATCGCCTACTTCATTGAAGCTATGAGAATGATCCTTCTGAAAGGTTCTCAGTTGACCGATGTGTTCTGGAATATGATCATCCTGTTTGTTTATGCCCTGGCTATGCTGGTCCTGGCAGTTTGGAGATACCGGAAGGTTGCAGGATAAATTTTTGAAAACTTACAAATAGCCGGTGTTTGACTTCGACCTTTATTTTACTATATTTGAAAAGGGAACGCCAGGATTTTCCCTGTGAAAATTATCAATTGATTTAACCAACTAAATATAATTCAGCCTGAAAAGCCACCCGGGGGATTATTAAAGGCAATTGGTGTATTTACCGGATTTATAGTGAATTTACGATCAAACCATATTTACGATGAAAAAATTTATTAAAAGATCATTGATCCTGCTGATCATTTTGTTCAGCAATTACATACAGGTGAATGCGCAGGATTTTCTTCCCTTTTTGAACGATAACCGGGCAGGTATCAACGGGGCCATGCTGCAACCCGCATCAATTGCCAATGGAAGGTTAGTTGTAGATCTCAATATCGCCGGTTTCAGTGAGCAGATACGGAGCGATTTTATAAAATTCAAAAGCGGTGCAACCTGGAATCTGATAAGTAATTACGACGATCCCGACTGGTTTGTAAATAATTCCTCATTAACTGCTCCGGATGGAAATCCGAAATACGCCACTTTCAATTTTCAGGTTGTTTTGCCAAGTTTTTCTATTTCGATCGACAATAAACAGTCGCTGGGCTTTATATCAAGGATACGTGACATAAGGGTCCTTGATAATATTGATGAACCTCTTGCAAGAACCATTTACTCTGATTATAAGGATGAAGATTCCTGGCAACAGATCGGCACCGGCTCCAATTGGCATACAGGTAATGATATCAGTGGAGTTCATCATTCTTTTGCTGATTACGGACTTGTGTTTGCCAGGGAAATCTTCAATAATGGAGATCACTATCTGAAAGGAGGTGCAACCTTGAAATTATTGCAAGGAATCGCTTCAACATATTTCTGGACTGATGAACTGAACTACTGGATAGAGAAAAATCCTTCTACTGTTGATCCGGATGATCCGGAATCATTCGATGCCGATTCTGCATCATGGAACTCACCTCTGATAAGATTTGGCACATCGGAAAACTGGAAAAGCAGTTCAGAAAAATACCCTGTACCTGCTTTTGATGGTTATAAGTTCACAGCAAATCCATCAGTAGGCCTTGACGTCGGGTTTGTATACGAATGGAGGCCTGAGAGTGAGAGATATAAATATGATATGGATGGCAAAAAAGGCCTGACAAGAAAAGACCTGAATAAATATAAGATAAAACTTGGGATTTCAGTTCTCGACATTGGTTCTTTGAAATATACAAAGTATAAAAGCTATGATTTCAGCCCACAATTTACCCCCGGATACCCTGGTACCATCCCATCATCAGGTAACACGGAATGGATGTTCCTCGACCCTGTGGATATGGATTCACCTCCCTATTATGATTTCGCTGATACAGTGAACAACAGGGTGAAGAATGGTACTGCTTTAAAGATGGAGGAAGACGGAGCTGAATATATAGTTAAACTCCCAACAGCTCTGAGTTTTCAGTTCGACTGGAACGTTGATAATAATTTTTATGTTAACCTTACTTCTTTTACCTCTCTTGTAAAAAGCAAATCAGGAAGCCCTGCTACTCATTATATATCAAATTACAGCGTTACGCCACGGTTTGAAGGAAAATGGTTTGGAGCCGCAGTTCCCGTTCAATATAATGATTATGGACAATTTTTGGTAGGATTGGGTCTCAGGCTTGGTATCATCTGGCTAGGGACAAATGACTTACTTTCCCTGGCAGGTTTGACGGAGGGATATGGTTCGAGCTTCCATTTTGCCCTTAAAATACCCATTCACTATAAGGCACCGCCCTCAGATATTGATGGCGATGGCATCTCAGATGCTAAGGATAAATGTCCCACGGTACCCGGTGTAATTGATTTTGACGGTTGCCCGGATAAGGATGGCGACGGTGTTCCTGATAACCAGGACCTCTGTCCCGATGATCCCGGCCTGCTTGAATTCGACGGCTGCCCCGACAGGGATGGCGACGGCATTATTGATAAGCTGGATGATTGCCCTTCGGAACCCGGTCTTGAAGAGTTCAACGGATGCCCGGATACAGATGGCGACGGCATAATAGACCGTGACGA
>CAZXWD010000077.1:12854-15228 GCA_964644135.1 uncultured Bacteroidales bacterium
GGCTGTTATTCTGGCAGGTTCTTATTCATCCATGAATGAGCTTGCTAAATTGCTTGAAAGAAAGCCCGACTGGAAACTGAAAATAGCCGGCCACACCGACAGCTCAGGAAACGATGAATACAATATGCAGCTCTCGGAAAATAGGGCCAAAGCAGTTGCTGATTACTTTGAAGGACAAGGCATCTCACGCGAAAGGCTGATCGTTGAATGGTACGGTGAAACCCGCCCGATAGCAGATAACAGCACCGCTTCGGGAAGAGCCCAGAACAGAAGGGTTGAAATGGAAATTGTGTTTGATTGAAAAGATTGGCATAAAATGTGATATAGTTATGCCGCCGTGAACAAAAGGTATAACCAATTGTTAATGACTAGCTTTACGCTGTAGCGATAATTATACCCCGATAAAGATATAATTTCGCGTTTTGCAGTATATGTCTAACCAATATCGATCATATGAAAGTACTTCTGAATAAGAAGGAAAACATCAGATCTCTTTTTTCATTGTCATCATTATTGATCCTGATATTACTCAGTTCCTGCCTGGAGGACCATGACGGGAAAATGGATAGGATACTTGATGACACTTCCGTTACCGGAAAATCCAGGTATGAAAGGATTATGGAACGCGGTAAGATCATTGCCGTAACAGATTATAACTCAACTAACTATTTTATTTACAGGGGCGAGCCAATGGGGTATGAATTCGAGAAACTTAAAATGTTTGCCGAATACCTTGGCGTGAACCTTGAAATAAAGATCGAGAACAACCTGGAAAAATCATTCGAAGCGCTGGAAGATGAGGAGATCGATCTGATAGCGACTGGTCTGACAGTTACAAAGATCCGCCGTGAAGCAGTAGATTTTACGGAACCTCATACCACTACCCGGCAGATGCTGGTTCAGCGGCTTCCGGAGAACTGGAGAAAAATGAGGACCTGGGACGATATCGAGGAAAAACTGATCAGGAACCCCCTGGAACTCGAAAATGAAACGATATACATACAAAAGGGCTCAATTTTTCGCAACAGGCTGAATAATTTGGCAAATGAGATAGGTGGCCAGATAATTGTCATCGAATCGGAAGACAAGGAAATGGAACAACTGATAGAGGCTGTTGCAAGAGGCGAAATTGACTATACAGTAGCCGATGAGCACGTCGCTAAGGTCAATGAAAAATACTATTCAAATATAGATGTAAAAACGCCTGTCAGTTTTGAACAGAACCTGGCCTGGGCGGTCAAAAAGGGCTCCGACAGCCTGATGACAGTCCTTAATAACTGGCTGGATGATTTCAATAAATCTATTACAAGCAGGTATATCTATGATAAGTACTTCAATAATCCGAGGTCGGTCCACAGGGCCAAAAGCGAGTTCCATTCGGTAAACGGAGGTAAGATATCAAGATATGACGATATCATCAAGGAAATTTCAGAGAGATACAATATCGACTGGCGGCTGCTTGCCTCGCTAATTTATCAGGAATCCCAGTTCCATCCTGAGGTGAAATCATGGGCAGGGGCTTTCGGCCTGATGCAGCTTATGCCAACCACTGCCGAAATATACGGTGTGGATTCAACCAGCAGCGCCAGGGAACAGATCGAAGCAGGTGTAAGGTTCCTTAAATCACTCGATGCCCAGTTGCCGGATGATATTACCGACACCACCGAGCGGTTGAAATTTGTCCTGGCCTCTTACAATGTTGGCATTGCACACATATTCGATGCACGCAGGCTTGCCAATAAGCATGGCAGGGATCCCAATATGTGGACCAATCACGTTGACTATTACATACTGAATAAATCGGATCCCAAATACTACAGGGATTCAGTTGTGAGGTATGGGTATGCAAGAGGGGAAGAAACCTACAATTTTGTCAGGGAGATACTCGACCGGTACGAGCATTACAAGAACGTAATCGAAAATTAGGATCACCGGGCTAAATGCCCAGTTCCTTTTTCAGCATTGAAGCCCACTCATCGATCCGGCCATCGGTCAGTTCGGGCTGCTGGTCTTCATCCAGCGCAAGACCAACGAACTTTCCACCCTCGATCGATTCCGATTCTCTGAACTCATAACCTTCAACAGGCCAGGAACCGATATGCTTTGCCCCGTGTTTTTCAAACTCTGTTTTTATGTCCATCATACCGTCAACAAAATTATAGGGGTATAATATCTGGTCACCCAGGCCGAATATGGCAAATGGCTTGCCTTTAATATCAGCCTTCGACAGGCGAAGGAAGAAATCTGTCCAGATGGTTTTGTAGGCTTCTGTCCAGTTATCGGCGCCAGTGGTTGGAGCGCCGATAATAAATGCATCGTAGAGGGCAAACTCAGCGGTATTGAAATGTTTTATGGTGAAGATATCAACCTGGCT
>CAZXWD010000078.1:0-9538 GCA_964644135.1 uncultured Bacteroidales bacterium
ATCCCCGATATAAGCAGGCAGTTCAGGACAATCCCTGTTCAGAACGGTCCTGATATTTTTCAATATAACAGCCTGGCCAATTACAATCTCAACCTCACTGTTAATCAAAGGATCGGGTTCACGGGTGGTTCGGTTTTTATGAGATCAGGACTTCAAAGGCTCGATAATTTCTATACAGATTCCACACTTACCCAATGGCAATCTGTACCGCTGATAATAGGTTACAGCCAGCCTATCTTCCAGTTCAATGAATACCGGTACGACCGAAAGATAGAGCCTCTGAGGTATGAAAAAGCTAAGAGGGAATACCTGGAAGCCAAGGAACAGGTAAAGATTACCGCGACCAATCATTTTTTTAACCTTTTGCTGGCACAGATAGAAAAAGAGATTGCACTCAAGAATCTATACAACTATGATACACTCTTTAATATAGCCAGAGGACGCTTTAACCTGGGTAAAATTGCTGAAAATGAATTACTTCAGCTTGAGCTGAACTATTTACGGGCTGAATCGTCAGTTGACCTGGCCGACCTCAATTATGAGAACATGCTATTTAAGCTGAAGTCGTACCTGAGGTTGAAAGACGACAGTCGTATAAAACTCATTCCTCCAAATGAAACTTATCATTTTGATGTAAGCGCAGCAAAGGCCATTGCCGAGGCAAAGAAGAACACTTCACAGGCCATCGATTTCGAGGAGCGTTTGCTTGAAGCCGAGAGCAGTGTCAGGAGGGCGAAAATGGACGGACGTTTCGATGCCGATGTGTACCTTGAATATGGCCTTACCCAGAGTGCCTACCAGTTTGATGAAGTGTACACAAAACCCGAAGACCAGCAAAGGCTAAGTTTAGGCTTGAGCATGCCAATTGTCGACTGGGGTGTTGCCAAGGGAAGGATCAGGCGTGCCGAGTCATTCCAGGAACTTGAAATGACAGCAGTTGAGCAGGATGTAATTGATTTTGAGCAAAATGTTTTTCTGGAGGTTATGCAGTTCAATATGCAGAAAGACCAGATCACTATTGCAGCAAAAGCGGATACAGTGGCCCAGAAAAGATTTGATGTTACGCAGAAACGGTATATGATAGGGAAAGTGAACGACGTTCTGGAACTCAACAATGCCCAGATAGACAATGATAATGCCAGGAAAGGCTATTACCAGTCATTGCGAAGCTACTGGGTTAACTATTACCAGTTGCGCAGGAGTACTCTTTATAACTTCCGGAATAACCAGATGCTGATATTTGATATCAGGGAGATAATGTAAGATTTTACGCCGGAAAAGAAAGTAGCAGGCTTATCAACAGACTTATAGTAAGGTGGTAATGGAAAATCTCTATCTTTGCTTTTAATTAATGGTTACAAAGAAGATTGAAACGTTATGGCAGTTTTAGTAGGAAAAAAGGCACCTCTGTTCGAAGCGGAAGCAGTAGTGAACGGTGGCGAATTTGTTGAGAAATTCTCACTTTCTCAGTATATAGGCAAGAAACATGTGATCTTCTTCTTTTACCCGGGCGACTTTACCGCTCTTTGCCCAACAGAGATCCTTGCCTTTCAGGATAAACTGGAAGAATTTGAAAAAAGGGACGTAGCAGTTGTGGGCTGTTCGGTCGATTCTAAGTACACGCACCTGGCATGGCTTAAAACAGAGCAGAAAGATGGCGGAATAAAAGGGATTACTTTCCCTTTAATTGCCGATCTTTCCAAAACAATTGCCGAGAACTATGACGTGCTTGCCGGTGAGTATGATTACAATGAAGAAGGCGAAATGGAATTCGACGGAATACCCATGGCTTACAGGGGGTTGTTCCTTATCGACAAACAGGGCACTATTCGCCATCAGGTAGTTAATGACCTTTCAGTGGGAAGAAATATTGCTGAAGCCCTTCGTATGGTTGATGCACTTCAGCATTTCGAGGAATACGGTGAAATTTGCCCGGCAGACTGGCAACCCGGAGACAGCGGCCTGAAGGATTCTCTCTGAAAACTTTCCAGCCGCCCCGTATAAAGAAACAAAAAGCCATCAGAACTTCCCCTGACGGCTTTTTTTATTCCTTTTTCAGTACCCTCCCCCTCGGTCCCCCTCCCTACCGGTAGGGAGGGGGAGGGTAATAAAACATTGTTAAAATTATTCCTGCTCCTATTCCCCCTTCTCCTCTCCCTTCTTCGCATCATTCCAGAAAACGTCCATTTCGTCGAGCGACATCTGGTGGAGTGATTTGCCAATTTTTGTAGCATTCTTTTCCAGGTGCTGAAAGCGCCTGATAAACTTTCTGTTAGTCCTCTCTAAAGCATCTTCAGGATTAACCTTAATGAAACGGGCGTAGTTGACAAGAGAAAAGAGCAGGTCGCCAAACTCTTTTTCCATGGCTTCATGGTTGCCGCCCTCCTTTACCTCGTCTTTCTTTATTTCCTCTCTGAGCTCTTGCAGTTCCTCCATCACTTTGTCCCATACCTGATAGGGTTTTTCCCAGTCGAAACCCACTCCGCTGGCCTTTTCCTGGATCCTGTAAGCTTTTACCAGCGGCGGGAGTGAGTGTGGAACACCTTCGAGGGCCGATTTCCTTCCTTCTTTCATTTTGATCTTTTCCCAGTTGTCTTTTACTTCTTCGGCCGACTGGACAGTGGTATCCCCGTATATGTGCGGGTGGCGCCTGATCAGTTTTTCATTGATGAATTCAAGCACATCAGCAATGTCGAAGCTTCCTTTTTCGGAACCAATCTTAGCGTAAAAAACTATGTGCAGCATAAGGTCACCGAGTTCTTTCTTGATACCATCAAGGTCTTTTTCCATTATGGCATCCGATAGCTCATAGGTTTCTTCCAGGGTAAGATGCCGGAGGCTTTCAAGGGTCTGTTTTTTATCCCAGGGGCATTTTAACCTGAGCTCATCCATTATATCGAGTAATCTTTTGAATTCAGAAAGTCGTTTATCCATCGGGTAAATTTTATTCAACAAATGTAACCAATTAAGATGTGGCCAGGGCCGGGAAGTTGCCCACTTTTATTTTACTACATTTGCTGGTAGTTGGTTTATATATTGGATTCACCGTAAAGCCTTATGGCTACTTTCAGATCACTAAGTGTCAGTTAAAATAGGATTAAAATATTCACTGCCTGAAAGGCAAAGGGCTCAAACCTTAATAGTAATCTCTTCCGTTATCCTTTTCCTCGCGATCCCGCTCTGTTCAAACGCACAGCGAAAGATCAAAGGTGAGGGGTCAAAGCTGATCCTTGAGGGTAGGATGTATTATGGATGGACCCTTGCCCACAGACTGGAAATGCAGAATTTCAGAAAGCATTATCCTGCTTTTGAAGTCAGCCTGCTCAAGGAAACATACGGCAATACACGCTGGGAGTTCATGTATGGTTATCCCCTGATAGGGATTTCATACTGGTATACCGGTTTTGGAGGGGTTGAAGCACTTGGGAATGCACATGCAGTGTTCCCATACATTAATTTCCCTTTGGCAGGCGGCAAGCCAATTGCTTTCAATTTCAGGTTAGGCGTTGGTTTGGGTTACCTGACTGAAAGGTACCACAGGACGGATAACCATAAAAACCTTGCCATTGGGTCGCATTTAAACGGCGCTGTTAACCTGCTTTTTGAGTTAAGATGGGACCAGGGTAAAAGGTGGATGGTATCGGGTGGCCTCAGCCTGGTGCATTTTTCAAACGGTACGGTAAAAACCCCAAATTACGGGCTTAACATGCCATCTCTGAACCTTGCGGTTGCCTATAGGTTCTCCGACAGGGATAAATATAAAAAACAGAAACTGCTTCCGGAATTAATACCCTTTGAATTTGACGGCAAAAAGGCCCTGCAAATGGATATCTCTCTTGCCGTCACGACCAAGGATGTGGAATCGGTACTTGGCCAGGGCAACAGGTACATGGTCTATACGGTCTTTGCTAATGTTATGAGACCGGTAAGCTACAAAAGCAAGTTTGGGATAGGCCTCGACCTTTGCTATGACGAATCTGACATAAAAGTACTGGAAAGCCGGAATGAGATCCCCGGGCCCTTCATTAAAGTTATGAAGACCGGCCTTACGGCAGCTTTCGAGCTCTCATTCTCCAAAATGTCCATGGTATTCAATGTTGGTGCCTATATTACTGGCCAGGACAGGAGTGAAGGCGATATTTATGAGAAGCTGGCACTTAAATATTACTTCAATGAACAATTGTTTGCGAACTTCACGCTGAAAGCCCATTTTGCCAGGGCCGATTTTGTTGCTCTTGGTATAGGATATAAATTTGACCTTCATTATTATTGATATGATGAAAATATTACTGAGATTGTTGCTTTTTTCCCTTCTCCTTGTTCACCTATCGTGCCAGAAGGAGGGTGCCGGATGTTTTAAGGGTGCCGGAGAAGTGGTTATCGAAGAGAGAGAGGGAGGGGATATCCGGTATATTGAAATATTTGACGATCCTGATGTGATCCTGAATCAGAAAAGCGCAGACAGAAAGATACTGGTGGAAACAGGCGAGAACCTTTTGGATGGGATTATTACAGAAATTTCTGGTAACGTACTCACAATCAGGAATGAAAATACCTGTAACTGGATGCGTAGCTTTGATATCCCCATTAAAGTCTATGTTGACGTTTTATCCCTGGATTCCATTGTGTACCGCGGAACAGGAGATGTCATCACATCAAACAGCCTGGTGAATGATTCCTTACAGGTTGATATCTGGGAAGGATCCGGGACAATAGACCTGAACGTTGAGGTATTCAAATCAAAGTTCTATATCCATGAAGGCACGGCAAACCTATATGTAAGTGGCAGTTGCTGGATCAATTTCCTGAGTTCAAAGGCTTACGGGCCTGCCGACCTTTCACAATACACCACTCAGTTTACATACATGTATTCAAGCAGTCCGAACAACTGCATCGTCAGTTCGGTGCAATTACTGGCGGTTACTATAGAAAACACAGGCAATGTGTATTATCTGGGTGATCCCCGGATTGAAGCCGTCATCAACGGGGAAGGAAAAGTTATCAGTCTGGAATGATAGTATCAGGGTGCATCTCATAATATAATTCTGATGAAACATAGAAAGCAGAAACTTATTCACAGGGCCGTTTACCTTTTTACAATAACAGTACTTGTATGGGTTTCATCAAATATCAACTGGGAGGAACGACGTGCCGGTAGGATCATTAATGTTGACGGAAACGGCTATTATGCCTACCTGCCGGCTGTATTTATTTATAATGACCTGAACTTCACGTTTTTTGAGGATATTTATAAGAAGTATCAACTAAGCAATTTCGGTTTTGATTACAGGAATGAATGGGATGGCCATACAATAAATAAGTTTTATGCGGGGACAGCCCTTGTACAGTTGCCTTTTTTTCTTTTAGCAGATCTGTTTACCTCATTTAGCTCGTACGACAGGGATGGCTATTCGTATTATTATCTTCTCTTCATAAATATTGCTTCCCTTTTCTACCTTATGCTGGCCCTTTATCTTTTTGATCGTTATCTGAGGGAGGAGGGATTAAGACTCTGGGTGCGGACGTTCTTGCTGCTTGTTATGGTTTTTGGTACTAATGTTTTCTATTATGCTGTTTATGAGCCCTCTATGTCGCATATTTATTCACTTGCATTCGTCTCAATGTGCCTCTTTTCGGTAAAGAGATTTGCAAATACCGGAAAGAAGCCCCTGTTGTTGCTCACTGGCCTGTCGCTTGGTATCATTACACTGATAAGGCCGGTGAATCTCTTGATTGTGTTGCTTATCCCGTTTTTGCTCAGAGGGTCGGGGATAAGCATTGAATACCTGGTCAGAAGGAACTGGAAATGGTTAATTGGGGGCGTAGTGATCTTCCTGGGAGTTGTATTTATTCAGTTGCTGATCTATAAGTTACAAACCGGGAGTTTTCTTGTATACTCATATGGTGACGACGGGTTTGATTTTATGAATAGCCGGTTCTTCAGTTTCCTGGTAAGCTACCGTAAAGGGTTGTGGGTTTACACACCGGTTACTTTTGTTTCTGTATTCGGGATTTTCTTTCTGTGGAAACGTTCCCGTACCAGGGCAATGCTGATCACCCTCTTCTTGATCATTTTAATATACATACTGGCTAGCTGGCACCAATGGTATTACGGAGGTAGCTATTCTTCAAGAGTTATGGTTGAGTACATGCCCTTCTTTATGTTCCTTTTGGGCATTTTGCTTACTGATATCAGGAACAAGCCATTCAGAAATACTTTAATAGGTGTTGTTGTGCTGCTATCAGTGTTCAATCTTTTCCAGACTTACCAGTATTATGCAGGGATCATACACTGGACTGATATGGACAGGGAATATTACTGGGAAGTATTCCTGCATCTTACAAATCCCCGAAGCTGATCATGCTATATAGGGCAATCAGGTTAAGTTTTCTGATCAATATGCCCTGGCAAAAACCACTCTTTGAGAAGAAGGATTTCCACTGTAAACGCATTTTCCTTCTTCTTTCCTGCCGTCTATCGGGATGGTCCTGATAGTTGCCTTTGTTTCTTCTTTTATCTTTTCTTCAGTTTCACCGGTCCCGTCCCAGTGGGCCAGCAAGAAACCGCCTTTTTCGATCTCCCTCGTGAACTCATCCCATGAATCCACTTTCCTGGTATGGTCGTTCCTGTGATCGAGGGCCTTTTGATAGAGGTTCGACTGGATCTGGTCGAGAAGGTTCTCAATTTTAATATCCAGATCAGTAAGCTGGTAACTTTCCTTCTCCAGGGTATCCCTGCGCGCTATCTCAACAGTGTTGTTCTCCAGGTCGCGGGGCCCGATGGCTATTCTTATGGGTACACCCTTGAATTCGTACTCATTGAATTTAAACCCGGGTTTATGAGTGTCCCTGTCGTCGTATTTTACTGAAATACCTTTCGCTTCCAGTGATTTTTTTATTGCAACCGCTTTTTCCGTTATGGCGTTGAGCTGTTCTTCTTTTTTATAGATTGGCACGATCACTACCTGTATGGGGGCAAGTTTAGGAGGTAAGACAAGGCCATTGTCATCGGAATGCGACATTACAAGCGCTCCCATTAACCTTGTTGAAACACCCCATGATGTAGCCCAGACATAGTCGAGTTTATTTTCCTTGCTCAGGAATTTAACATCAAAGGCTTTGGCAAAGTTCTGGCCCAGGAAATGCGAAGTGCCTGCCTGGAGAGCCTTTCCGTCCTGCATCAAAGCTTCTATGCAATAGGTTTCCACAGCACCTGCAAACCTTTCGTTAGGTGATTTCACCCCTTTCAATACAGGCATTGCCATAAAACTTTCGGCAAATTCAGTATAAATATCAAGTATCTTGAAGGTTTCTTCAACTGCTTCCTTTTCTGTTGCATGGGCTGTATGCCCCTCCTGCCAGAGAAATTCTGCAGTCCTGAGGAAAAGCCTGGTCCGCATTTCCCATCTTACCACGTTTGCCCACTGATTTATCAGTAAAGGAAGGTCGCGGTACGATTGGATCCAGTTCTTATAGGTATCCCAGATAATGGTTTCGGAAGTGGGCCTTATTATGAGTTCCTCTTCAAGCTTAGCATCCTCGTCAACGACCACTCCCTTGCCGTCGGGCGAGTTTTTCAGCCTGTAATGGGTTACAACGGCACATTCCTTGGCGAAACCCTCAACATGGTCGGCTTCGCGGCTAAAGAAAGATTTTGGTATAAAAATAGGAAAGTAAGCATTTACGTGCCCGGTATCTTTGAACATTTTGTCGAGGGCTGCCTGCATCTTTTCCCAGATGGCGTAACCATAGGGCTTAATGACCATACAGCCTCTCACTGCGGAGTTTTCGGCAAGGTCGGCCTTAATAACAAGGTCGTTATACCACTGGGCATAATTTTGGTTTCTTGAAGTTAAATCTTTAGCCATTTTTAATTTTGGTATAGTATTTGCAACTTTTTAGTTGTCGATAAACGGCAAAATTAATAATAATGAACAGAAACTTAAATATCAGCACTTTTAAATCAAGGGAGGGTAAAACGATGAGGTCTTTATTTGCACTTTTCATAGCTACATTGTTCCTTGCTTCCTGTTCTTCCACTTATGAAACCTCGGCACCTTACGACGAAGTTTACGCTGTTGGAGAGCCCGGGACCAAGGTCTACAAGCAGGAGCGGGTTACGGTAAGTTCCGATCCTGTAACTGAATCCTCTCAGTACGAAGGGGACTATTATTCTTCTGAATATTCCTCGGAAGATTTCGATTCCGAAGGGTACTATGACTACGAGTATGCCTCGAGGATCAAAAGGTTCGGAGAAACAAGCCAGGGATTCGATTATTACGATGGCTATTACACCGATAGCTATCAATATAGTGGCAACCCCAACAATTACGGCACCACAATTTATAACGGATGCGGAGCTGGTTGCTATACTCCTTGTTACAGTTGCTCAAGGCCTTCAGTCTCATTGAGCTTTGGACTTGGATGGGGATGGGCATCGAGCTACTGGGGTTATCCCTACGGCTACGGATGGTATGATCCGTGGTACAGGCCATGGTACTGGTATCGTCCCTATTATAGTTATTATTCACCTTATCGCTGGGGCGGATACTATTCTCCTTATTACGGAGGCAGCTACTGGCAAGGATACTGGGATGGATACTATTCCGGCGGCGGTGGTTACTACACTGGTGAAGATTATGGCAGCAACAGGTATTATGGTCCGAGAACCTCTGTTGGCAGGTCCAGCGACGGTAGCGGTTTTGCTTCACAAAGAGGTTTCAGGGACCCCGGTACCCAGAATACAGGCAGCGGCTCGAAGGATGCAGCTATTAGCAGGGCACAGCGCTCCGAAATCGGTTCGGGCGAAGCCCGGAAAGGAAATGAAGTAACAGCAACACGCCAAAAGCCGGTGGAAACCCGTGCTGCGAATACCCGTACTGCTGAGCGCCAGGCTGCTGTTGGAGAAGCCGGTGCCACCAGGGATGCCGGATCAAGCCAGGCAACCAGGAAAGTGGATGTTACAAGTGAAAGGCCCTCATCGGCAAGTAAAACCTATGAGAAGCCATCTGCATCCCGCTCTGATGTCAGGACAAGCCAGAGACAGGAAAATGTTTCCTCCTCTGCCACGAGAAGAATAGATCTTCCTGAACAGAAGTATAACAAGCCTAAATCATATACAAGTCCCAAGGTAAGGACTACCCCTTCCAGCAGGGAATACACAAGCCCTTCAAGTAAGAACACCAGGGGCTTCAGCAGCGAAACCAGGAAGACTTACGTTGCTACACCCGAAAGGAAAAGGGTAACCAGCTCAGAAAGATCATCTTCAAGGAGTTCGTCTTTCAGCTTTCCTTCGAGTTCGCAGAGCAGAAGCTATTCAACGCCTTCTCGTTCGAACACAAGGAGCTATTCAGCACCCTCACGTTCGAATACAAGGAGCTATTCGGCACCTTCAAGATCGAACACAAGGAGTTATTCAGCACCTTCAAGGTCGTACAACAATTCTTCCGGGTCGAGCAGCAGGTCGTCCGGAACCTCGACAAGGTCGAGCTCGAGCAGCTCAAGTTCACGCGGCGGGAGGAAATAGTTGAAGCCGGCA
>CAZXWD010000078.1:9638-15074 GCA_964644135.1 uncultured Bacteroidales bacterium
ACCGGCGGTGCTTTTGGCGCCCTTGGTGCCGACTTCACAGTTGCAAGTATTAACCCGGCCGGGCTCGGGCTTTACAAGTCCTCAGAACTCAGCATCACACCCGCAGTTTTCTGGCAAAAAACAGAATCTTCTTACAACGGATCTTTCGGCAGCGACAGCAGGAGTAATTTCCATCTTGGCAATCTCGGGATGGTATATACTTCCAAAGCGTTGTCGCCGCGTGAAAGCTCCGGTTTTAAAAGGGTACAGTTCTCAGTGGGGCTCAACAGGCTCAAAGACTTCAACAACAGGATATACATGCAGGGAGCAAACCCTGATAACAGTTTTCTTGATACCTACCTGAACGAGGTACAAGGCCCCCCTCAGATCCCGTTTGAATCACTTGAAGACGATCCAGCTTACGGATTTGACCTTGGCCTTGCCTGGTGGACTTTCCTGCTCGATATATACGGCGACACCAACAACTACAATTATTTCACACCCGTACCATATGGCGGGGTGCTTCAGGAAAAAACCATCGAAACCAAAGGTTCCATGAACGAATGGGTTTTCAGTCTCAGCACCAACTACAACGATCGTTTTTATATCGGTATGACCTTTGCCCTTCCATATATCAGGTACACCCAGACATCTACCTACAGGGAAACGGATGTGGCCGATACGATCTTTGATTTCAAACAGTTCAACAGGACGGAATATCTTGAAACAAGGGGTAACGGGTTTACCTTTAAACTGGGCATGATCTACCGGGCCACCGACTGGCTCAGGCTAGGTGCGGCATTCCATTCACCTACCTGGTATCGCCGTATGCAGGATTATTACTGGGCATCTATGGAGTCGTTCTTCGATAACGGAGATAATTATTACGAAGCATCACCGGATGGTAATTACGACTACCGTATGGAAACCCCGCTCAGGGCAATAGGCAGTGCAGCAATTATCTTTGGTCAACAGGGGCTGATCAGCCTTGATTATGAATACAGGGACTATGGCGCAGGAAAGCTCAAGGACTATAACAACAGATTTAATGACCAGATGCGAGTGCAGAACGAGATAATCAGGGACAGCTACAGGGGCACTCATAACTTCAGGATTGGCACAGAATGGAGATACCAGGTGTTCAGTTTCAGAGGCGGTTTTGGCTATGCAGGA
This sequence comes from uncultured Bacteroidales bacterium, assembly GCA_964644135.1. Lineage (GTDB taxonomy): Bacteria > Bacteroidota > Bacteroidia > Bacteroidales > JAGOPY01 > CAZMOK01. The sequence continues at coordinate 10,791 of CAZXWD010000078.1, forward strand.
AGCCCCTACGAATCAGGCATCAATGACGGGGAAACATTTACTTATTCTGCGGGCATCGGAATTCGTACAAAAGTATTCTTTGCTGACCTCGCGTATGTCCACAGCCGTACCAAACAGGATTATTTCCTCTATCTTACCGACGAGGTATACACCAATCCTGTAAATAACACGTTCAAAACCAATAACATAATGTTGACTCTAGGAATAAGATATTAAACCCAATATGTGAGGAGGATCGCAAATTTTCTCACAGATTTCGCTTCTTCAACCCGGGTATCCCCCGGGTTTTTTGTTTCTAGACCATATTCCTTTTTTCAGGGACCAGTGGCACTTTATGACTGGCAGTGCTGCAGATAGGACAAAATTCTGAAGGGTGAGTGAATTCATATTTACACTGCGGGCATACATATCTCTCCTCCAGCACGATCATTTTCTCCTGCGAAAAGAAATAAACTATGAAGCCGGTAACAGGCGTGGCCAGCAGGCTGATGAGCCCTAGTTTCCATCCGCCGATCTTCTTACCGCTGCCGAGATGGTACATTAAAAAACAAAGGGCAAGATATACAAATAAGGATGCTGATATGATGTAGCCCAACTATTAATTTTTTTACAAATGTACTAATAATGAGGGTATTGATAAAAATTATGCATTTGGGGTCAAAAAAATTCATTTATCAACAGGTATTTTTTTGCTTTTCACCGATCAATGATCCCAAACCCAGTAAAAGATAAAGGCATAAAAGCAAAAGGTACAAACCGGTTTTCTTCATTTTCGATTATTGTAATCTTCTCTGGTCTGTCATTGTTCGGACTTTTGAGCATTCCCTTTCTTCCGGTTTGTTATTCCCCTACTGAACTAACCAATACCATAGAAATATCATTCTCTCATTTTGATCATAGCCCTGTTTTGTTTGAAAGAGATGTAATATCAAATATTGAAGGCTTGCTGCTAACGAGGGACTTTGCCGGAAGTGCAGAATCTGTTACCCGCAAGTCAGATGCAAAGCTGAGGATCAAACTAAAAAAGGGTGCTGATAAAGCCTCGGCCCTTTTTCATACGCAACAAGTGCTAAGGAGTGTTGAAAGGGTTTCGAACGGAATGGATTATGAAGCAGAAGTCAGTTTACTTGAAGCGGGCGGCAGAACTGCCAGACCTTTACTGACGATGGTAATGATGTATGAAGGATTCGAAAGAACGAATTATTTTGCTGAATATCTCCGGTCGGAGATCATATCCCAACCGGGCATCAAAAATGTTACGCTCACCGGGATCCCCGTGAGGGAGATGCATATAGAGCTTGACTATAATTCATTACTGCTGTATGATATCTCGCCCGCTCAACTGGCTGATAAATTGAGGCAGCATTTTACAGGTAAAACTATTGGCTTTGACAGTTATTCCTCTCATTCTTACCAGGATGTACATTTTCTCCCAATACAGAGCACGTCAGGCCGGTTAATCAACCTTAACGATATAACCCGGGCTTCAGGTGTCAAAGAAAACTATTTCCCTTGCGAATACCGATATGGAGGCAGTAAGGCAATTAAAATGGAGGTTATACCCGAAAAGGGAACCAACTATTTTATTCTTTCGGGGAGAGTTATTGAGAAAATCAAGGAGATAGCCTCCGGAAGTGATCCTGAGATTTTGATCATCGAAAATAGCACCCGGCAAATAAAAGAGGAGATAATTCTCCAGGTGTCAAGAATTGGTTTTACAATGACCGTTTTTCTTCTTCTGATCTTTTTGTTTTACCGTGATTTGAAATTTCTCATAACAGTGCTTTCAGGACTTATAGCCACCATGTTAGTCTCTTTTCTTTTACTGGCTGTTTTGGGTACCGGTTTGCATATTTATTCCCTGGCGGGTCTGGTAATAGCTTTTACCCTTATCCTCGACAATGCACTTATGATGACAGATCATATTAGTACGAAAGGGCAGAGAGGAATCATCCTGCCCATGGCGGCAGCAAGCCTCACAACCATAGCATCCCTTTCGTTGATCTTCCTGGTCCCTGAGATCAGATCGGCCGTTCACATCGATTTGGCGGTCATTATTATCATTAACCTGGTCGTTTCTTTTTTTGTATCTCTCTTCTTAATACCCGCTATCTTTCAGAAATTCAATAGTGGAAAGATTCCGGTATCCTGTGAGCCGGGAAATATGAGATATGGACTGTTGTTGTGGTTTTTCCGACTTGGTCCGGTCAGCAGGGTTCCTGTAATCTGTTTACTTTTCCTGTTCATTGGATTGCCAATTCACAGGATCCCATCCGGTGTTAATAATGAAAGTATATCAGGCGTTATATTCAATAAAACACTTGGTTCACCATTTTACCGTGAAAAAATATTACCGGTTGCAGAAAAAGTTCTGGGCGGGGCATACAGATTATTTGACTATTATGTTGAGAAGCGATTGGTAACAGAAGAGAAAGAACCCGGCCATTTAACAGTGAACCTACAATCAAAACCAGGCCTGCCGTATGATGTGCTGAGGAAAAAAGTAGGAGAGATCGAGTACATGGCCCGCCAGCCGATATGGGAAAGCAGGATCCAGACTAAAATTCATAATAATGAGGATGCTACTGTAACATTTTGGTTTCCAACTATTACTGACGCCTTGCATTTCAAAGCACTTTTAAGCCGGGATCTTATGAGATCGGGCGAACTGCAATGGAGTATAACCGGGATGGGCAGTCCTTTGCATAACCACGCCGATGAGAGCCTTAATATTGACTACTTGCTCGAATTCAAAGGTTATAGCCAGAGGGAACTGGATATTGCCGTTGAAGACTTCTTTAATTCAGTGATGATCAATCCCAGGATCAAAAACATAATATCTTTAACGCCGGGTCAAAACATCAAAGAAGGAAACAGATACCCTGAAATAGTCCTGAAAAGCCCGCAAAACAGCTTTTTTATGCAGGAGCAGGCTATATTGCCGGTCAACCTGAACTTCCCGGTTATCGACAATGATGACTTCAGTGTGCTTAAAATAAATCTGGATTTACCGCAGGGGTTGCTATGGGGACAATCAGGTGAAAGCAAAGGGATCATTACAAAAGTTTTTTCAGGAGAAGATCCGGGAAATGTCATAAAAGCCAGGTCTGTTTATAAGAAGGACCAGGAATATATCAGGCGTTTTGGTTTGTCATACCTTGGGAATAAAAGAGCAGGAGAGGCTTTTCTGAGTTCAAGGATCAACTCAGGGAATACGGATCTGCCGCCCGGCTTCTCGATAACCATAAAAACGCCCTCCGGTGTGAGAGAGCTTTCAAAGCAGGTCTATTTCGCTTTAGGGGCACTCATCTACTTTATTCTCACAATAATATCTGTATTGTACGGATCCATCAGAAAATCCCTGTTAATCATATTCATCATACCTGTTTCGGTGTCTTCGGTGTTCCTTTCGTATTATTTAACCGGAGTACATTTCAACGAAGGCGGAATTGTAGCGGCATTTATAGTTTCCGGGTTATCAGTCAATTCAGCAGTTTATATTCTGTATAATTACAAGGTGTACCTGAAGAATGAAAATAATAGTCTTATTGCATTTTACAGGGCATTTCTGGAAAAGGCAAAACCTTCAGGGCTAACTCTCATTGCAACAATGGCAGGTTTTCTGCCTTTTCTTGTCTTCAGCGGGGGCAGCGGATTCTGGTTTTCACTTTCGACCGGAGCAGTTGGAGGGATAATAATCACTTTACCCCTGTTGCTCCTGTCATTAACGATTGCCATTAAGAGAAATTTAAGATAACTCACCGGAGTTGAAGAAAGTTAAAAAGAGTTAAAACCATTAATAATAAACAACTTACACCGTTGTATAAGTGTTATCATGTATAACTATAGTTTTTGAAGATCTAAATAAACCACCTCTTACGTTTCAATGCGTTTTAGGATTTATTAATGACTTGGCTGAATAAATCCGTTTAATTTTCAAAAGTTATATTTCAAAAGCCGGCAACCAATGCCGGCTTTTTTGTTTTGGGGAATTTTACAGCCCTTGCCCCTCCTTCGTTCAATAAGATACCAGGATAAACCGGATTACTTGCTTTTTTCGGATATTTGCATAATTACTTGAATCATTAAACCATTGCATAGAACCACATATACTCTTTACTAACGTGTTGTGCGGTTTAATTTGCCAACGCATATTTTAAAAGGTTAAACGGTTTATCGTTCTTTGAATTAATGAGTTGTGCGGTTATTAAAATCTTTCTTTATGTAACTGTATACTAATTATTGATGCAGTTGACAGAGTGCAATATTTAACATTGTGGTGCT
>CAZXWD010000079.1:0-14419 GCA_964644135.1 uncultured Bacteroidales bacterium
GTGGCAAAAAAAGGATCAGCCACAAAGGCGCGAAGGCTCAAAGGAACGCAAAGTAGGGGCAATAACACACAAACCGCACAACGCGTTAATTGTATAGAATAGGGAGGGGATTACCTTTTATGCAGGCCGCATTCTTTCATTGCAGGCTCTTCCCACCACCACCTGCCTGATCTTATATCTTCGCCGGGACCGACAGGCCTCGTGCACGGAAGGCAGCCAATGCTTGGGAATCCTTTATCATGGAGTTTGTTATAAGGAATGTTCTTTGCCCTGATATAATCCCATACATCGTCATTAGTCCATTCGATCAAAGGATTGATCTTTATTTTCTTGTTGTTTGTGTCCCATTCCACCAGCTTTCCGTCCTGTCTTGTAACTGATTGTTCCCGCCTCAGGCCGCTGATCCATGCATCCGCATCTTTCAATGCCCTGGTAAGTGGCTCTATTTTCCTGATGTGGCAGCAAAGCTTACGGTTTTCAACACTTTCATAGAAAAGGTTGATGCCTTTATTGCTGACCATTTCTTCAACCCTTGCGGCATCGGGAAAATAAACATCAATTTTAACTCTATACCGCTTAACGGTAGAATCAAGCAGGTCGTAAGTTTCAGGGAAAAGCCTTCCCGTATCAAGGGTAAATATCCTCACCTTCGATCCAATGCTCGCTATCATTTCAGTGAGGACCTGGTCTTCTGCCCCCAGGCTCGAAGCAAATGCAAGCTTGTTTCCGAATTCTTTGCTGAAAAATTCAAGCACTTCGGGAGCTGTCTTTCCCTCGAGAATCTTGTTATATTTTTCTATGTCCCTGTGTACATCCGCCATTTTTGAACAGCTCTTGAATTTGACGTGTAAAAGTACTAAAATAAATTATTTTTGAATTTCATAATTGAGACCATGAAAGTACATTTCATCGCAGTAGGCGGAAGTGCCATGCACAACCTGGCCATTGCCCTGCAAAAAAAAGGCTACATCGTTACAGGTTCTGATGATGAGATTTTTGAGCCCTCCAGGTCACGACTGGCAAAATATGGATTGCTCCCCCCTGAAGAGGGGTGGTTTCCTGAAAGGATCACACCTGATCTTGATGCAGTAGTGCTGGGGATGCATGCGAAAGAGGATAACCCGGAATTACAGAAAGTAAAAAGGCTTGATATTCCTGTTTATTCGTATCCCGAATACCTCTACGAGCAATCAAAGAACAAGACAAGGGTTGTTATAGGCGGAAGCCACGGTAAGACAACCATAACTGCAATGGTACTTCATGTGATGCACAGCCTGGGCAAAGAGGTTGATTACATGGTGGGGGCCCAGCTCGATGGTTTTGATATCATGGTGAAACTGTCTGAAGAAGCCCCTGTTGTTGTATTGGAAGGGGATGAGTACCTCTCCTCTCCACTCGACCGGCGGCCAAAGTTCCACCTGTACAAACCTGATATTGCCTTGCTGAGCGGAATTGCCTGGGACCACATCAATGTTTTCCCTACTTTCGAAAGCTACCTTGAACAGTTTAGGATCTTTCTCGACAAAATAGTTCCGGGAGGAACGCTGGTATATTGCCGGGAAGATAAAATTGTCAATGAAATAGTTGAGGAGAAAAAACGCCCAATCAGGGCAGTACCTTATGGTACGATCGATTATCACGCAGAGGGGGATAAGGTCTCTGTGAATTTTAACGGTGAGGGTTATCCTTTGAAGATCTTTGGCAGGCATAACATGCAAAACCTGGATGGTGCAAGGATGGTCTGCAGGGAATTAGGCATATCCGATGCTGAGTTTTTTAAAGTGATCGGAGATTTCGAAGGTGCCTCGAAACGGCTCCAGCATGTTGCATCTCACGGAAGCCTTGATGTATACAAGGATTTTGCTCACAGCCCTTCGAAGTTAAAGGCAACGGTGGATGCCGTCAGGGAAAGGTACCCCGGCCGCAAACTGGTTGCCTGCATCGAACTTCATACATACAGCAGCCTGAGCAGCAGTTTCCTGGAAGAATATAAGGGCTGCATGGAGAATGCCAATATACCGGTCGTATATTTTGACCCTCATGCCCTCGAACTTAAAAGGCTGCCGGCACTCACCAGGGAGGATGTGGTGCGATCATTCGGACAGCAGGGTGTGATAGTTTTCAATGAATCGGAAGAGTTGAGGGATTTTCTTTTACAAACCGATTGGAAAAACAGTGTGTTGCTAATGATGAGTTCAGGGAACTTTGGAGGGCTGGATCCGGAAGAAATTGCTTCTGAGCTGACATAAAAAAACCGGGGAGGGCCCCGGTTTTGAGATTATTATCAGATGTTTTTATCCGTTCATAGAAATAAGGAACTCCTCGTTCGATTGCGTAAACCTGATCTTGTCTTTGAGGAATTCCATTGCCTCGAGTGGATTCATATCTGCAAGGTGGTTCCGGAGGATCCAGATCCGTTGCATTGACTCCCTGTCGATAAGCAGGTCTTCCTTCCTTGTGCTGGATGCCACAATATCAATGGCAGGATAGATACGTTTGTTCGAAAGTTTCCTGTCGAGCTGCAGCTCCATATTACCGGTACCCTTAAACTCTTCGAAGATAACTTCGTCCATTTTCGAACCGGTATCGATCAATGCTGTGGCAATGATGGTCAGTGATCCACCCTCTTCTATCTGCCTGGCCGCACCGAAGAACCTTTTTGGTTTTTGAAGGGCGTTGGCTTCAACACCGCCTGAGAGCACCTTTCCTGATGCCGGGGCTACGGTATTATAAGCCCTTGCAAGCCTCGTGATGGAGTCGAGAAGGATTACCACATCATGGCCGCATTCAACCATCCTTTTTGCTTTTTCAAGGATAAGGTTGGCAATTTTCACGTGCCTTTCGGCGGGTTCATCAAAAGTTGAGGCAATAACTTCGGCCTTAACGCTCCTTTCCATATCGGTCACCTCCTCAGGGCGCTCATCTACGAGCAAAACGATAAGATAAGCTTCCGGATGATTGTAGGCAATTGCATTTGCTATTTCCTTCAGGAGCACTGTTTTACCTGTCTTTGGCTGGGCAACGATAAGTCCGCGCTGGCCTTTGCCTATCGGGGCAAACATGTCGATGATCCTCGTGGATATGTCGGCATTGGGATAATCGGTTATCTTGAATTTCTTTTCGGGGAAAAGAGGAGTGAGATAATCGAAAGGTATCCTGTCACGTACCTCCTCGGGTTTCCTTCCGTTTATCATCTCAACTTTGATCAGAGGGAAATATTTTTCCCCTTCTTTAGGAGGCCTGATGCTGCCCTGGATCGTATCGCCTGTTTTCAGTCCGAATAACTTTATCTGAGACTGGGAAACATAAATATCGTCGGGGGAATTCAGGTAATGGTAATCTGACGAGCGCAGGAAACCGTACCCGTCGGGCATGATCTCGAGCACTCCCTCACTGGTCACGAAGCCTTCGTATTCGAAAGAAAATTCCTCAGATCTTTTTTTATGCTGATGTGGCCTCTGTGGCTGCTGGAATTTTTTATCCTCCTGTTCAGGTTTTCTTTCAAACTTTCTTTCAGGTTTTCTTTCAGGTTTTCTTTCAAGATTCCTGGAAGTATCTGTCCTGTGATCTCTTTGCCTTTGTTCCGGGCGTTTTTCTGAAGTTGCAGTTTCGGTTTTTTCTGCATCCTCCTTTTGTTTCGGTTGTTGTACCTTACTTTCTTCGGGCTTTTCTACGCCGGTATTTACAGGAGTTTTAGTTTCTTTTTTGTCCTGATCGGTTTCATCTTTTCTCGGACGTCCCCTGCGACGGGGCTTCTGGTCTGTATCTTTATCTTTGCTGTCCTTTGTTTCGGATTCAGCTTTTCTGGGCCTGCCGCGCTTCTTTCTTTTGGATGTGTCTGTGTTTTGCTCCTTGGCAAGGTCATCAGAGGAGGGATTCAACGCCTGCTGGTCGAGGATTTTGTAAATAAGGTCCTGCTTGAGGAGCTTATCATGTTTTGGTATGCCAAGTTCCTTTGCAATTTCGCGCAGGTCACTGACAAGTTTACTGTTCAACTCAATTATATCGTACATTTCTTTTATTAATTTGAGAATATTTTCCCTTGGAGGAAAATTAGGAACCGAAATTCCTTGGATTTTTATTCGATAGTTAGTTAATAGGATTTAAAAAAGGTGAAATAAAAAACGGAATGTCTTGAATTCGACACCGCAAATATAATACTTTTTTATGAATTACTAATTTTCTTCAGTAACGAACCGAAAAAATGAAAATCATGCAGGTACCCGGGGAAAGTCTGCTTTTGTTGAATAGCCCGATCATCCGGTTGCTTCTGCATAATCTTCTACAGGGTAACACGTACAAACAAGGTTTCTGTCGCCATAAGCATCATCGATGCGCGTGACAGGTGTGAAATATTTATTGTGAATCAGCGTATCAACAGGAAATGCTGCTTTCCTCCTGGAATAGGGAAACTCCCAGTTGTCGGAGGAAACCATATGGGCCGTATGCGGAGCATTTTTAAGGATGTTGTCCTTTCTGTCAGCCTTTGCTTCTTCGATTTCCCTGATCTCTTCCCTGATCCTGATCATGGCCTCACAGAACCTGTCCAGTTCATTGAGGGGCTCACTTTCTGTGGGTTCCACCATAAGTGTGCCAGCAACTGGGAAAGCTACAGTTGGAGCGTGGAAACCATAATCCATGAGCCGTTTGGCAATATCGACAACCAGTATGTCGGCCGTTCTGTGAAACTCATTGCAATCGAGGATCATTTCATGGGCTACATGTCCTTTTTTCCCTTTGTAAAGGATCTTATAATGACCCGTTAATCTGGCTTTAATATAATTGGCATTGAGAATGGCAAGCTCAGTCGCTTGTTTCAATCCTTCCCTGCCTAAAAGCCTTATATAACCGTAAGATATCGGAAGGATGAGCGCACTGCCGAAGGGCGCTGATGATACTGCAGTAATGCCTTCCTCCCCGCCGGTCTCAATTATCGAATGTTTCGGCATGAATTTCTTCAGGTGCTCTGCCACACCTATCGGCCCTACACCCGGACCACCGCCGCCATGTGGTATTGCAAAAGTTTTGTGAAGGTTCAGATGACAAACATCGGCGCCTATCAGTGCAGGGTTTGTATATCCAACCTGCGCATTCATATTGGCACCATCCATATAAACCTGGCCACCGTGGTCATGTATGATCTCCGTGACCTCCTTTATTTTTTCTTCATATACCCCGTGGGTAGAAGGATATGTAACCATTATGGCGGCAAGAGTTTCGCTGTGCTGCTCTGCTTTCGACTTCAGGTCTTCCATATCGATGTCGCCATTTTCGTCGGTCTTGAGCACAACTACTTTCATGCCTGCCATGACCGAACTTGCCGGGTTTGTGCCGTGGGCGGATGATGGTATAAGGCATATATTTCTGTGTCCCTCACCGCGACTCTGATGATATGCCCTGATCACAAGCAAACCTGTGTGCTCACCTGAGGCCCCGGAATTAGGCTGGAAAGTAATGGCTGAAAAGCCCGTAATCTCGCAGAGATATTTTTCCAGGCTTTCAATAACTTCCATATATCCTTCTGCCTGGTCAACGGGCACAAAAGGATGGATATTGGCAAATTCGGGCCAGGTGATCGAAAACAACTGGCTGGCCGCATTCAGTTTCATGGTGCATGATCCAAGGGGGATCATTGTCCGGTTAAGGGCCAGGTCCTTGTTCTCAAGCCATTTCAGATAGCGCATCATTTCTGTTTCAGTATGATAACTGTTGAAACATGATGCTTCTAAAAATGCAGATTTCCTGATAAGCTCACCGGGCAGCCTGTTTTCTCTCTCTGGTTTATTTTTGTCGGAGCCATTGCCTCCGGCAAGGATCGAAAACACAGATAACAGGTTAGTTATATCTTTTTCAGTGGTTGTTTCGTCAACACTTAACCCAACGGTGTTGTTGTCGATATATCTGAGGTTGATATGTTTCGACAATGCTGTCTTTTTGACGTCAGATGAGGAGATTCCTTGCTTGATGCCTATTTTCAGTGTATCGAAGAAATACTCATTGTACAGTTCATAACCCATGCTCCTTAGAGATGACTCAATCACCATCGCTTTTCTATGAATGGATCCTGCAATCCGCTTCAGTCCGTCTGGACCGTGATAGCAGGCGAACATTCCTGCCATGGATGCGAGCAGGGCCTGGGCTGTACAGATATTCGAGGTTGCCCTCTCTCTCTTAATATGTTGCTCCCTTGTCTGCAGGGCCATCCTGTATGCCGGGTTTCCCAGCGCATCTTTCGAAACTCCAATGATCCTCCCCGGTATATTCCTTTTAAAATTTTCAGTTGTGGCAAAATAACCTGCATGAGGGCCTCCATAGGCCATAGGGATACCAAAACGCTGCGATGAACCTACAACGACATCAGCGCCCCATTCTCCCGGTGGAGTGAGCAATACAAGGCTCATGAGGTCAGCTGCGGCAACAATTACAGCGCCAACTTCGTGGGCATTCTTTGTGAATTCGGTGTAATCATTTATTGCCCCATACTGGTCGGGGTACTGGACTATTCCTCCAAAGAACTCACCGGTCCAGTTAAAATTCCTGTGGTCCCCTGTCTCTAGTTCTATTCCTATGGGTAAAGCTCTTGTCTTGAGTATGTCAAGTGTTTGAGGAAATATATCCTCTGAAACGAAAAATTTATTTACGCCCTCTTTTACCTGTTTTCTTGGCCTTGCATTAAATGCCATAGCCATCGCTTCAGCTGCTGCTGTGCCCTCGTCCAGCAGGGAGGCATTGGCCAGTGGCAATCCCGTAAGGTCCGAGATCATTGTCTGGAAATTCAGCAACGCCTCAAGCCTGCCCTGGGATATTTCAGCCTGGTATGGGGTGTAGGCTGTGTACCAGCCAGGATTTTCAAGCACGTTCCTCTGGATTACAGGCGGGGTGAAGGTATTGTAATAACCAAGGCCAATGTAGCTTCTGTACAGCTTATTCTTTTTGCCTACAGAGCGGATATGTTCAAGATACTCCGGTTCCGTCATGCTTTCCGGCAGTTCGGGTTCTTTGTCGAGAAGGATGTTCCGCGGAACGATCTCATCCATCAGTTCCTTTGTGGAACCAACCCCGATTGCATCGACCATTTTCTTTATATCTGAATTACCCGGTCCGATATGACGCGCTGTAAAATCCATCATTTCAGTAGCTAATAGTTTTATAAAAGAAATTTAACAAGCCCCAAAATTACTAATCTTTAACGATTAACTGAAGCATCTGTTCATTTATTGTGAATAAATTAACAAAGGCCCCGGATTTTTTCCGGGGCCTGCATTTTTTTGGTAATAAATTAAGAATTCTGGTTCAGGATTTTCCTTTCAGGGATCAGCTTTTGCTTTTGACCCTCATGTTGTAGAAACTCCTGTAAACAAAGATCAGGGAGACGATGATGAACCCTATGCCAAAATAGGGTGCAATGTCCCTGAACTGCGCAGCGAGGGCGATCTCCATTGCCAGCAGCCCGAACAGTGTTGTGAACTTGATGATAGGGTTAAGCGACACTGAGGAAGTATCCTTGAATGGGTCGCCTACGGTATCACCAATAACTGTGGCTTCGTGGAGCGGTGTGCCTTTCTCCTGCATATCCACTTCAACAACTTTTTTGGCATTGTCCCAGGCGCCGCCTGCATTGGCCATGAATACGGCCTGGAACAAACCGAAAAAGGCTATTGAGATGAGGTAGCTCACAAATAATGAAACCGGTGGTATAAGCCTGGCATTTTCAATGGCTGTGTTGCCAGGGTCAAAGCCGGCGGGGGCAGATATGCAGGCAAAACCAAGGGCAAAAAAGAAAATTGCAATAAAAATGTTGATCATTCCCTTCTGCGCATATACTGTACATATCTGAACCACCTTCTTAGAGGTTGCCGCATCAGCTTTCTTTGGTGCACCCGGATCGAGGTTAATATTTTTCTTGATGAATTCAACGGCCCGGGTTGCGCCAGTGGTAACGGCCTGTATTGAAGCGCCGGTAAACCAGTAGATCACTGCACCTCCAAGCAGGAAGCCAAGAATGGAGAACGGGTTCAGCAGGTTCAGTATGGTTGCGGGGTCCACTCCAAGCACTTTTTTTATCACAAGGATGAGTGAAAAGATCATGGTGGTTGCGCCCACTACTGCTGTGCCTATCAGCACCGGTTTAGCTGTGGCCTTAAAGGTGTTTCCGGCACTGTCGTTGGCCTCAAGATAATATTTGGCTTTTTCAAAATCAGGCTTGAAACCGAAATCCCGTTCAATTTCCTGTGGGGCATTTTCATCTTCTTCTATCAGCGACAGTTCATAGATAGACTGAGCGTTGTCGGTTACCGGTCCGTAGCTGTCAACGGCAATGGTAACCGGGCCCATTCCAAGCATACCAAAGGCAACAAGACCAAAGGCAAAGATGGTTTCGTAGTCCATTATAGTACTGAGGTGGAAGGTGCTTGCATAATACGCTGCAAACATGAGTACAAAGAAAACCGCACCTTTCCAGAAAGCACTGAAATTACCTGCCACAAGACCGGACAGTATGGTCAGGGAGGCGCCGCCTTCCTTCGATGATTCAACGATCTCTTTAACATGCCGTGATTTTGTGCTTGTGAAGATCTTGGTGAATTCCGGGATCAGCGCTGCGCCCAGTGTTCCGCAGCTTATAATTATCGACAGCGGGACCCACATATTGTTCTCCAGATCACCTATGATCAGGTAGCTTGCAAGGAAAGTAACCGCAATAGAAACGATTGAGGTAATCCAAACCAGCATTGTCAGGGGTTGCTCGAAGTCAAGTTCATCCTTGCCCTTATATCTTGCCTGGCTAATGGCTCCGTTCAGCCAGTACGATGCTATGGAAGTGATGATCATGAGTATCCGCATCACGAATATCCAGGTCAATAACTGTGTCTGATGTTCAATGCTTGTAACAGAAAGAAGGATGAAAGCGATGAGCGCAACACCTGTAACACCGTAAGTTTCAAAACCGTCGGCAGTTGGGCCAACACTGTCGCCGGCATTGTCACCGGTACAGTCGGCTATAACACCGGGATTCCTCGGGTCATCTTCTTCTATCTTGAAGACCACTTTCATCAGGTCTGAGCCGATGTCAGCTATCTTGGTGAAGATACCGCCCGCGATCCTGAGTGCTGATGCGCCGAGGGATTCACCAATGGCAAAGCCTATAAAGCTGGCGCCTGCATATTTTCCGGGAACAAAGAGAAGGATGATCAACATCATGATCAGCTCAACGCAAATAAGCACAACCCCGATGCTCATCCCTGCTTTCAGAGGGATGTTCAATAGTTTCAGTGGTTTTCTCTCGAGGGAGGCAAAAGCCATTCTTGAATTGGCCAGTGTATTCATCCTGATGCCGAACCAGGCTACCGCATAGGAACCCAGGATACCGACTATCGTCCACATAAGGATCATCAAGACTCCGCCTACACCAAAACCGCTTTCGGGGTCATTGGGATCGTGCGAGAGCCATCCGAAATAGAAAGCAACAGCCGCACCGATAAATAGAAAAAGAATTGCCAGGAATCTGCCCTGTTGCTTCAGGTAGGTGCTGCAGGTCTGGTAGATAACATGGGCCACATCGAGCATTGATTGATGAGCTCTGTACTTTTTGACCCTGACAAATTGCCAGAGACCAAAAAAAAGTCCCGCCACTGTGATCAAAAAGCCCCAGTACAGGATGTTTTCTTTTTTGATTTCATCAGGAATAACCAGGTCAGCTTCACTCGCGAAGGCAAAAACCGGTAAGATCAAGCTAGCAAGAAACAGGTAAATTCTTTTCATAAATCCAAGGTTTTGGTTAGAAAACCACAAATCTATGAAAGTAATTTATTGTTTTTACACCTCTCAAGATGAGGAGTAGCTACTCTTAGAAAGATAGCTTTTTCGGGTGAAAATTTAAAATGTTTCTTAATAAGTGTGGGGTAAAGGTCGTCCCGTGTAATCTTCCATGAAAATGAGGTGGAACGGAAACTTAAGGCACGCTATTATTACAATTTGATGAAACAGTTTACATGTCTTGTTTGTTCGGACAATTGCAAACGGAAAAAAATCTATACTTTTACGTTTAAATTCGTGGGGAGATTACATGGATAAAATTAAGCTGGAAATAGTGGGTATGTCTTACAGCCAGTCGCAGAGTGGGGCATATGCACTTATATTAGGAGAGGTTTACGGTAAGAGGAGATTGCCAATCATAATAGGTGGTTTTGAAGCCCAGGCAATAGCTGTGGAAATTGAGAAGATGAAACCATCCAGGCCTCTTACTCACGACCTGTTCAAGAATTTTGCCGATCACTACGGTGTCACAGTTCAGGAAGTAGTGATAGATGATTTCAAAATGGGGGTTTTCCACGCAAAGCTTCACTGCATTCATAACGGAAAGGAGAGCAAGATCGATGCCCGCACCTCCGATGCGGTAGCCATTGCCATCAGGTTCAAGTGCCCTATATACACCTATGAAAAGATCATATCAGAGGCTGGTGTCGTAATGGATGAAAAGCAGCAAAAAGAAGGGCAGGAGAAGAGGTCTTTTTCTTCCGACAGTGACATTAAAACCGAGTTTTCTGATTACACACTCAGCGAGTTGGAGGAAATGCTCAAAAAAGCTGTTGAGAGCGAGGAATATGAAAAAGCCTCCGAACTGAGGGATGAGATAAAGAAAAGAAAAGAATCTAGCTGAAACAACTGCCCATTGGTTATGACATGTACAGGTTAATACTGGTAAAATCCCTGATAGCTGATGAAGATTAAGAAACTCGCCATCCTGTCATTTTTCCTGCTGTTTTTACTATTTCCCGGCGAAATATTTGCCGCCGAGACAGTAAGAGGCGTTACCTCCAACGGGTTCTCTCTCGAATCATTGTTGCGTGGTATTCTTGGCCTTTTTGTATTACTGGGCCTGGGTTTTCTGCTGAGTGAACGAAGAAGGATGATCAAGTGGAGGGTTGTGCTCATTGGCCTGCTGGTCCAGGTGGTCATAGCAATACTTGTTCTGAAAGTCCCCTTCATACAGTTGTTTTTTGAATTTGTAGGAAAACTGTTTATAAAAGTGCTGGAATCTTCCAATGCAGGCACCGAATTTCTCTTCAGGTCTTTTGTAACAGGCAATATGGAAGACAGCCTTATGAACTTTGCCTTCAGGATCCTTCCGACAATAATATTTTTCTCCGCTATAACAAGCGTACTGTTCTACTATGGAATAATTCAGAAGATAGTTTACTTCCTTGCCCTGCTTCTTAAAAAAGCCCTGAAGATATCAGGAGCGGAAAGCCTTTCGGCAACCGGTAATATCTTCCTGGGGCAAACTGAATCCCCGCTGCTGATCAAAGAGTACCTGCCGAAAATGAACAAGAGCGAGATCATGCTTGTGATGGTAGGAGGCATGGCAACAATTGCCGGTGGGGTGCTGGCTATTTACATCGGCTTGCTGGGCGGCACCGACCCCCAGGAACAACTGGTATTTGCCAAGCACCTGATAACGGCTTCGGTAATGGCTGCACCGGGTGCTGTAGTGATGGCAAAGCTCCTTGTGCCCCAAACGGAACCGATAGGGTCTGACATAGAGATCACCCGTGATGATGTGGGATCGAACATACTCGAGGCAATTTCGAACGGAACAGGGCAGGGAATCCGCCTGGCTGTCAACGTTGCTGCCATGCTGCTGGTTTTCCTGGCATTCATTTATCTTTTTAATCAGATTTTGCTTGTCGTAGGCGATTGGACAAGCCTGAACCCTGTAATAGCTGAATTTACTGACGGGCAGTACAAACAGCTGAGCTTGCAGTTCATTTTTGGGATCATTCTGGCACCCCTGGCCTGGTTGCTGGGAGTACCGGCGCCCGATATTTCCCTTGTGGGCCAGTTGTTTGGAGAGAAGATCATTCTCAATGAGATGGTTGCCTACATCAGTATGAAAGACCTGATCGAAGCAACAAAATTTACAGATACCAAATCCATAATAATGGCAACCTATATGCTGTGTGGCTTTGCAAATTTTGCATCCATCGGCATCCTGGTAGGTGGTATCGGCGCCCTGGCCCCCAACCAGAGGGCCCTGCTGGGCAAGCTCGGGTTCAAGGCGCTGATTGGTGGGGCCATGGCATCCCTGCTTTCAGCAACTATTGTGGGGATGATCCTTGGATAATATTAAAAACGGATTTTTTTTATGAGACAATATCTTGATTTGCTGGATCATGTAATGACCAAAGGGGTGAAGAAGGAAGACCGTACCGGTACCGGGACCATCAGCGTGTTCGGGTACCAGATGCGCTTCAACCTGCAGGAAGGCTTCCCGGTGCTCACTACAAAGAAACTTCATCTCAGGTCGATCATACATGAATTGCTGTGGTTCCTCAAGGGATCGACCAATGTTAAATACCTGAATGAAAACAGAGTTTCGATCTGGGATGAGTGGGCCGATGAAAAGGGTGACCTCGGGCCGATATACGGGCACCAGTGGAGGTCGTGGCCTGCACCCGACGGAAGAAAGATAGACCAGGTAAAGAACGTCATTGAATCGATCAAATCAAACCCTGACTCCAGGCGGCATATCGTCAGTGCCTGGAATGTGGGCGAACTTGATAAAATGGCCCTTCCTCCCTGCCATATACTTTTTCAGTTCTATGTGGCCGACGGTAAGCTTTCTACCCAGCTCTACCAGCGCAGTTGTGATATTTTCCTGGGGGTCCCGTTCAATATCGCTTCTTATTCCCTGCTTACGATGATGATAGCACAGGTAACCGGATTGCAACCCGGAGAGTTTGTGCATACCCTCGGTGATGCACATATCTACCTTAACCACACGGATCAGGTAAAGCTTCAACTCACACGGGAACCTTATCCGCCGCCTGAGATGAAGATCAACCCTGAAAAGAAAGATATTGATGATTTTGTTTTTGAGGATTTCGAACTGGTTGGTTACAAAGCACACCCTCATATAAAAGGGGAGATCTCGGTATGAAAAAAATATCCATAATTGTGGCAATAGCCGAAAACAATGCGATAGGAAAAGATAACAAGCTTCTGTGGTATCTTTCCGACGATCTGAAGAGATTCAAAAGGATCACATCGGGCCACCAGGTGATCATGGGCCGCAATACTTACCTGTCGCTGCCTGTAAGGCCACTCAAGAACAGAATGAATGTTGTGATCACTGATGACCCGGACGAGGTCTTTGAAGGATGCATTACGGTCAGGTCCATTGAAGATGCAATGAAACTGTGTAAAGAGGATGAGGAAAGCTTTGTGATAGGAGGGGGGTCAGTTTACCGCCAGTTTATGCCAGTGGCCACAAAACTTTACATAACTAAAGTGCATAAGGATTTTGAAGCTGACACCTTTTTCCCCGAAATAGATGATAATGAATGGGAACTGATCGAAGAAGAATACCATCCTGCAGATGAAAAGCATGAATATCCCTTTACTTTTCTTACCTATTCAAAATATTCGGATTAATATGATGTTATAGATTGAAGAAAGTACTGACATGAGACTACTTAGAACAATTTCCTTCCTGGCTGTAATATTAAGCATGGTTGCATACGGCTGTACCAATAAAAATACTGAGGTCGATTACAATCCGAATGTCCTTTCGTCGAAAGATTACATCTTTTCTGAGGATATATTCATGGAGGTCTTCAATACCTATTTCAAATCAATCAATAATTCAGAGGTGCTGGCCGGAGAGAACGGTTGGATAGACCATGCAACGGTCGACTATTCTAGTGAAGACAATACTATGTTGTTCAATTACGGAGAGGTTAACCGGGGGTGCCCCGACGGTAAGTTCAGGAGGGGGCATTATGAAGCTGTTTTCAACGGGCCTGTAAATGAAGAGGGTACTGAGGCTACAATCAGCTTCCATGATTTCTATGTGAACGACGATAAGGTAACAGGTAATGTTACAAGCCGTTTTCTCGGCAATGAGTCGGGATCATGGCTCTATTCTTACATCGTTTCAGGCGGCCTGATCGAAAAGTATGATACTATAGATACAGTGAGGATCAGGTATTCATGCGATTTTGAAATGTCGTGGGACGAAGGCAGTGAAACACCCGATGATCCTGTGGACGATATTCTCTCAATAACAGGTATTTCCGGCGGTGTTTCTGCCGGGAATGTGGAATTCAGCGCCTCGGTGGCCGTCCCACTGAAGAACCATATTGATTGCTTTTACCTGGCCAGCGGCATACATGAGTTCACCGTTCCTTCTGCCCCGGTTTCCACCGGTACCATTGATTACATCATTGAGGATGATTGCGGCAGGATGGTCAATTTCTACTTCGATGAAAACCGCTTTTTCGACCAGTTGTATCCGTAGGGTGTTAAGGTCCTCCTTCGCTTCGCTATGGAGGATGCAATGTTGGGGAAATTAACAATGAACAATTAACAATGAACAATGAAAAATAGCTGGAAGCCTGAAGTGTGAAGTGAAACGGAATAT
>CAZXWD010000080.1:0-14321 GCA_964644135.1 uncultured Bacteroidales bacterium
GATTAATTCAAAATTTAGAATTCATCTCAACACTAAACATTAGACCCATACTCTAATATTCTTATATTCTTAACCTCTTATCCTCTTAACCTCCTATTTTCTTTTTCCTCTTAACTTCCTATTTTCTATCCTGGGCTCCCGTGCTCCCATGCTCCCGAGCTTTCATTGTTCATTTCCTTAGCAACTTAGCATTTGACAATAAAGACAATTTGACAATAGAGGCAATTATGGCAATTAGCCAACAGCCATCCATCAAAAACTTTCTAATCCGTAAAGTAGGATTTTACAAAAAATCATACTATTTTTGCAGGCCAAAATTTCAGGAGATATACCGATGGCACGAAAACAAAAAGATCAAAGGGTACAGGTGATACTCGAATGTACCGAACATAAGAACAGCGGCAAGCCCGGGACTTCTAGGTATGTCACTACCAAGAACAAGAAGAACCACCCGGAACGACTGGAATTAAAGAAGTTTAACCCTATCCTTAAGAAAATGACCGTTCATAAGGAGATCAAATAATATTTGTCATGGCTAAGAAAGTTGTTGCATCACTTCAAACAAAGACCAAGGAATTCGCTAAGGTGATCCGCGTGGTTAAATCTGATAAAACCGGCGCATACGCCTTTAAGGAAGACATGATACCCGACGAGCAGGTTCAGAAGTTCCTGTCGGGCAAATAATGAAAAGCATTATATAATATTAAAGCTTTTCCTCTGATGGAAAGGCTTTTTTTATATTCATAATCAAATGGGAGTATTTTCATTTCTCTCCAAAGAAAAAAAGGAAGATCTTGACAAAGGGCTGGATAAAACCCGTCAGAGTGTCTTCTCAAAAATATCCAGGGCCGTGGTGGGCAAGTCCACCGTTGATGATGAAGTCCTGGATAACCTGGAGGAAGTGCTTGTTACCTCAGATGTAGGTGTTGAAACCACTCTTAAGATCATCGACAGGATCCAGGACAGGGTTGCAAAGGATAAATACCTCGGCACTTCGGAACTTAACCGCATCCTCAAAGAAGAAATTGCCGGGCTGCTGCAGGAAAACAACGATCTTGAACAGACTGACTTCAGCCTGCAAGGTATGCCAAAACCCTATGTGATCATGGTAGTGGGCGTCAACGGAGTTGGCAAGACCACAACCATCGGCAAGCTGGCCTACCATTTCAAGAAAGCAGGGAAATCTGTTCTGCTGGGGGCATCCGATACCTTCAGGGCCGCAGCCGTGGACCAGCTCCGGATCTGGTCAGAAAGGGTAGGGGTGCCCATGGTCACACAGGGCATGGGAGCCGATCCCGCATCCGTGGCCTTCGATACATTGAAATCGGCACAGGCTGAAAATGCCGATGTGGTCATAATAGATACGGCAGGACGCCTCCATAACAAGGTCAACCTGATGAATGAGCTTTCGAAGATCAAAAGGGTGATGCAAAAGGTTATCCCCGACGCACCGCACGAGATCCTGCTCATACTCGATGCCTCTACCGGACAGAATGCCATTGAACAGGCACGCCAGTTCACTGCGGCCACTGAAGTGAATGCACTGGCGCTCACAAAACTGGATGGCACAGCAAAAGGCGGTGTTGTAATAGGTATTTCAGATCAGTTCAAAGTGCCCGTCAAGTACATTGGTGTAGGTGAAAAATTGGAAAACCTGCAACTCTTCGACCGCTTTGCTTTTGTCGAAAGCCTCTTTTCAGAATAGCATCCCGGGGCTTGTTTTTTTTATATTTACCCCGGGCCTTTTTTGCCCATAACTAATATTACTGCCATGAAAACCACCAAGAGGAAGAAAAAGATCAACATCATAACCCTTGGATGCTCGAAAAATATCGTGGATTCAGAAGTGCTTATGCGCCAGCTTGAAGCTTCAGGCGTTGAGGTTCACCATGATTCCAATGATCCTGCCGACACAGTGGTGATCAACACCTGTGGATTCATAAACGATGCCAAGCAAGAATCCATCGACACTATTCTTGAAAATGTGGAGGCAAAAAAAGAAGGCCTTGTGAAACAGGTCTACGTAATGGGTTGCCTTTCCGAAAGGTATAAGAAAGACCTTAAGAATGAGATACAAATGGTCGACGGTTTCTATGGCACCCATGAATTACCCAAAATTGTGGGTGACCTGGGTGTGGATTACAAGCATGAACTGGTAGGAGAAAGAATGCTCACAACCCCGAAACATTATGCCTACCTCAAAATATCCGAGGGCTGCAACCGTACCTGCTCCTTTTGTGCAATTCCTATAATGCGGGGAAAGCACGTATCTAAACCCGAAGATGAAATTCTCCACGAAGCGGTGAAATTATCTGAACAGGGGGTTAAAGAACTCATTCTCATAGCGCAGGACCTGACTTATTACGGTGCCGATATCCATAAGAAAAGGACTCTTTCACAGCTCATAGATAAGCTTTCTGAGATTGATAATATAGAATGGATCAGGCTACAGTATGCCTACCCGGCCGATTTTCCCCTTGAATTGCTTGATGTCATAAGGGATAACCCTAAAGTTTGCAAATACCTCGACATGCCGCTGCAACATATCAGCGACCTGTTGCTGAAATCCATGCGGCGATTTGTGAATAGGAAAAGGACCCTCGAATTACTCGATAAAATAAGGGAAACAGTGCCAGGCATAGCGCTAAGGACCACTTTGATAGTTGGTTACCCTGGTGAAGAAGAAAAGCATTACGAGGAATTGAAAGACTTTGTAATCCGCCAGCAGTTCGACAGGCTGGGTGTTTTCACATACTCGCATGAAGAGAACACCAGGGCTTATGATCTTGTCGATAATGTCCCGCAGGGCGAGAAGATCAAAAGGATGGAATCCATTATGGACATCCAGCAGGAGATATCCCTGAAAAAAAATCAGCAGAAAATAGGGAAAAGAATGAAAGTGCTTGTCGACCGGCTCGAAGGTGATTATTTTGTCGGTCGCACTGAGTTCGATTCTCCCGAGGTCGACAATGAAGTGCTCATCAGGAAAAATAAAAAGATCAGGATCGGGGAATTTTATGATGCCCTTATCACTGAAGCTGATTATTTTGACCTCTATGCAAAATAAGCCACGATCAATGTCAGTCATCTAACAGGCCTGACCGCTTGAATAGGTTGCCGAATAATCCTACCTTTGCCGATACCGCAACCAAATCATGATTACTGTTATGAAGTATCTGCAGATCACTATTATTTTACTGGCTGTGCCATTTATTCTTTCAGCACAGAAAAATGGTTTTGCTACTGAATCTATCGGCAAAATGGAGTACCAGGGCTATTATGTTGATGGTAAGAAAGACGGGTCCTGGGTGTTGCACCATCCGAATGGTTTTTTGTACAAGGTTGAATCATACGACATGGGAACAAAAGATGGCATATTTCTGACCATCGATTCAAGGGGGAACCTTCAACAGGAAGAATTCTTTAAAGACAACAGGCTCAACGGCCCATCTAAAAAATATGGCCGTGGAAGCAAGCTGGAGTATGAATACAACTACAAGAACGGCAAGTTAAACGGGCTGCAGAAAAAATATTACGACAACAGGAAGGTCCAGGAAGAAAGCTGGTATGTCAATGGTTTTAAGGACAGTACATCCACCTGGTACGACCAGCAGGGCAGAAAGATCGCTGTTTATTCCTACCGGAATGGCAAGTTCCATGGAGTTAACAAGGAGTTTTACCCCAATGGCAATGTAATGAAAGAATCGACCTATCATCTCGATCAGCTTGAAGGGCCTTACAAGGAATATTTCAAAGATGGCAGCCTGAAAGTTGAGGGACAGTATGAGAAGGGCGAAAAAGCCGGCCGCTGGTACACTTACGATCAGCAGGGCGAAGTGGTTGATAAAGAAAAATTTTAAGACCGGAAGCCGCTAATATTGTTCTGATATCTTTTCGAAAAGGGCAGCCCATTCAAGTCCGGAATACCCCCTTCCAAATCTCAGTATTATCAGTTTTTTTGCCGGATTTACATAGATGTATTGCCCCATGATCCCTTTGGCAAAGAAAGAACCGGTTTCCAGGCTTCGCCATGAATAGGTGTATGGATAACCGTCGTCGTCTTTGCTGTTGTTACTGATATCCAGCGATTCATCAATCCACCATTCCGGCAAAATCTGCTTTCCGTTCCAGTTCCCCTTTTTCAGGTAGAGCCTTCCGAACCTGGCGAAATCATATAACCTGGCATTGATGCAGCAAAAGGCCTTCACTGTATTGTGCCTTTTACTGTCGGTATTCCAGCTTGCATCATATTCCATCCCGGTCTGCTTCCATATTTTTTCCTCAAGATATTCAGGCAGGCTCGTACCTGTTGCTTTTTCCAATATAAAAGCCAGGAACTGGGTGTTCCCGCTCATGTATTCATAGCGTGTGCCGGGTGGTTCAACAGGCTTTAAATTATAGGTGTATTTTTTCAGGTTCTTACCGTAGTAGAACTTTGCGGCATGGCCGAAGGGGTTTTTGTAACTTTCACTGAAATGTATCCCCGATCTCATTTCAAGAAGGTTACGGATGGTGATCTCCTCAAATCCCGGGTGCCTGAACCCTGTGAGGAAGTCAGTTACCGGCTGTTCGATCGTTCCAATGTATCCGTCGGCAATTGCAGCACCAACAAGCGCCGAAACAAAAGATTTGGATATGGAGAACGAACTGAGCAGGGAAGACCCGGTAAAGCCATCGAAAAATCTTTCATACTGAATTGTATCATCCCTGATAATGGTGAAGGCCACAGTTTCGTTCTTTTCAAGAAAATCCCCGAAATTATCATAAGTTTCAGCCGATACATATGAATCAGGCAACACTGGGCCTTTTTCATTTTCAGCCCTCGTAAACCGGAAATTGCTGCTGCCATTCTTAATGGAAGCAGCGGGGAATTTCCTGTAATCATCTATATCAGCATAATTCCAGAAAATGTACCGGCCGATATGGGTAAAACCGAGGAGCATTACGAGCCCTATGATTATAAGCGCTACAAGGCCCTTACGAATCCAATTCAAGATTGGTGAATTTATCCGTTAATTTATAATCATACGAAGGATATTCATAGATTGGCATCCTGTTTTCGGTCTCTCCAATTGAATAGCCGTATACCGTTGTGTATTCCGATACATCCTCGCCCATTGATTCATACTGCCTGATCAGTTCAGCAATGGGTTTTGACTCCACGACCACAACCTTACCCATCTGGTCTATGATCGGGCTGTGTCTCCTTGTATGGTCATGATCAAACTCAAGTATTCTCCTTCCGTGGCTTGTAATACCTATAACTCTGAATGTCAGGCTTTTGCCAACACCGGGAAGATTCAGGACGTTTCTGTCGGTGCCAAGGAAGGGGATACCTGCTTCTTCCTTTAATGCTGCGATATTGCTCACCATATTTTTGGCATCGAGCGAGAAGTCCTTGATCCTTTCATACATTTCGAGCGGTATTTCACCGAGCACCTTTTCTTCACTTCGTTCTTGTATTGCCCTGGCATTGGTGGCGAAATTATGGTAATTTTCCATATATCCCTTTACCGAGAAAGTATAGTAGGGAAGAACACCAATTTCATTGAGCACTTTCCTGAGCTTGGCCGTATGACCGCGCCTTGAAGCAGAAGCAGTGAATACCTGCTGGTTGGTTACGATCCATCCGGCGTCCAGCAGTCTTTCAACAGCCTGTTTTACTTCCGGGGTGATCTCCATGGCCGTTTCGAAGTGAGTTTGTATCACAAACTGCTTGAATCCGATCCTGGAGGCCTTATCCTTGAATTCGGCAAGGACCTGCTGTAATTCTGTGGTTATCCGCTGCGGCAGGTATACCGGTAACCTGGTACCCAGACGGATACGCTGCATTTCAGCATGTTTTTCACCGTCAGGCCGCTCTTCATTGGCTATCTTCTTTCTTACAGCCATGTCGTAAAGTGTGTCGAATATCCTCTTCAGCGACTTGTCGCTGCTCATGAGGGCATCCCCGCCTGTTATGAGAATATCCCTTAACTGGGAATCCTCCTCGAAATATTTCAGCAGGCCTTCAAGCCTGTCCCACCACGATCCTTTGGGCTTCAGCTTATCAAGGTCGAAATTCAGGTGACCGTTCTGGAAATCATACATCCTCTGGCATGAAACGCATAATCCGCCACAGGCCCGCCCGACAGTATCAGGTATGAGGATGGACACTTCAGGATAGCGCCTGTGGATGTTGTAGTGTGACGGGAGCAGCCACCCGGCGGCATTGGGTTTGCCGGGCTCAACTACATCTTCCTTTTCCCAGGCTACGATCTTGCCAAATTCATCAACCAGCTCCTTGCTGGTAAACATGTAATCCCTGATAGGAAGGTCAGCTCCCAGCGGAAGGTCTGACGAATCGAGAATTATCAGTGAAAGATAATAAGGGTTTACAAATATCGGTATTCCTGAATCAACAGCTTCCTGTAGCGTTATCAGTGTTTCGGGGCGAAGGGAATAGTCGAGCAGCTCATTCAGCAACTCCACATCCTTTATTGCAAACCTGAGGTGGAAGATCCTGTCGTTCCACCAGGTAAGCATCTTTTCAAATTTCTCATCCTTTGTCATTCCCTCCTCAAAGAAGAATTTAGAATCCTTTATTTCGCCTGATTCAATCTTCTTCATGAACACCCGCAGTATCCGCTCCTTGTTTTTCTTCCTTAACTCCACAATTTCAGGATCCAGTCCTGAGGGATGCCTTTCCATCCATTTCTTTACCTCTTCTTTGGAGGGGACTGCCCTTTGAGTTTTTTCTGTAAACTGCCGGAACAGTTCTATCATATCCAGGAAAAAGCTTGGCTGGGCTCCTCCTTTATTATGATGAACGGCAAGCCACAACATCCTGAAAGGGTGGTTGATGATTACCTCTCCGTTAAGGTTAAGATCGGTAACTTCCCTTCCGGAGTTATTGATGTAATCAAGTATTCTTATCGCTGCATAGTCTTTCCAACGGAGCTTTTCAAGGGCTTTTTGACCGTTGATATCATTATTGTAATACAATATGGCATCGGGATTTTGTGAAAGCGTGTTGTAGGCAAGGTCATGCAGTTTCTGGATTGCCTCGCCAAAATCGGCCGAATTAAGCATAATAGCCCTGAGGTCTGGATTTTCTTTCAAAAGGATATTTAAAAGCCTCCTTGACCTGGGGCTGATGGCAACCTTGTCGCTGCGGGAAAAAGGCTTGCCTCCGGTTAATTTTTTGTTAAGTTTTTTAATATCTGTTTCTTGTTTTCCGTTTCTGTACATTTATCCGGTTGAGTTTTATTTTTCTGAAAAATTGATCTGTTTACGGGCTGCAGATCAGGGATCAAATACAAATTTACGAAAAAACGGGCATTTTTCAAAGGCCTACCCCCGGCTATACAAACCGTTACTAAAGGTAATTTAGTAATTTTGTATGCATTTTATTTTATTGAGTCAAAATAAAGATAAGAAATATGTCAAGAGGGATGTACAAAGTACCAGGAGCTTTCAACGAGCCGGTTAAAAGCTATGCGCCAGGAAGCCCAGAAAGGGCCGAACTCAAAGAAATGATCAAAAACCTCCGGGCGGTGGTCACAGATGTGCCCATGATAATAGGGGGAAAGGAAATACGGACAGATGATAAGATCGAGATCAGGCCCCCTCACGACCTTGATCATTTGCTGGGGCATTTTTACATGGGTGGAGCTGAGCACGTAAATATGGCCATCGATGCTGCCCTCGATGCGAGGAAGGATTGGCAGGAACTCCCTTGGGACCATCGTGCTGCCATTTTCCTTAAAGCTGCCGACCTGATCTCAGGACCATACAGGGCCAAAATAAATGCTGCCACCATGCTGGCACAGTCGAAGAATGCTTTCCAGGCGGAAATTGATGCAGCCTGTGAACTTGCCGATTTTTTCAGGTTCAATGTGCAGTTCATGGAAGAGATCTACCAGCAGCAACCCATCTCCTCAAGAGAGACATGGAACAGGCTTGAGCAGCGTCCTCTCGAAGGGTTTGTATATGCCCTCACGCCCTTCAATTTTACCTCAATAGCCGGTAACCTGCCTTCAGCTCCGGCAATGATGGGGAACGTGGTGGTTTGGAAACCCGCCAATACCCAGGTTTATTCTGCTGCAGTTATTATGGAAATATTCAAGGAAGCCGGGCTTCCAAACGGTGTAATTAACATGATCACAGTACCCGGCCCGGTTGGAGGGAAGGTAATGTCGATGCATCCTGATTTTGTGGGAGTCCATTTTACAGGTTCCACCGAGGTGTTTAAAAAGATATGGAAAGCCATAGGTGAAAATGTGATGCTTCACAACACCTATCCTAAGATCGTTGGAGAAACGGGTGGAAAGGATTTTGTGGTTGTGCATCCCACCGCCAATATGAAAGCCGTGGCCACAGCCTTATCAAGAGGAGCCTTTGAATACCAGGGACAAAAGTGCAGTGCCGCATCAAGAGCATATATCCCTGAAGGATCATGGGAACAGATCAAAGAACTTGTGGTCAGGGATGTTGAGTCGTTTAAAATGGGCGGCCCCGAAGATTTCACCAATTTTATCAATGCTGTGATCGATGAGGCAGCCTTCGATAAGATCATCGATTATATTGAAGATGCCAAAGCCAGCCCTGATTGTAAGATTGTTACCGGTGGCCATTATGATAAGTCGAAAGGCTATTTTATTGAACCAACAATCATTCTCACTTCCAATCCGAAATACCGGTCGATGCAGGAGGAGATCTTTGGTCCGGTGCTTACCATATACCTGTATAAGGATGATGAATACGAACAAATGCTCGACCTGGTCGATGAGACGTCCCCTTATGCGCTTACAGGTGCGGTTTTTGCACAGGATCGCTGGGCCATTGACCTGGCTTTCAAGAAACTGATGAATGCAGCCGGTAATTTTTATATCAATGATAAACCTACCGGGGCGGTGGTCGGACAGCAACCCTTTGGGGGTGCCAGGGCTTCAGGAACGAATGATAAGTCAGGTTCGTATCTTAACCTGCTCAGATGGGTATCTCCAAGGGCCATCAAAGAAAATTTCAATCCTCCGGAAGATTACCGCTATCCATTTATGAGCGATAAATGAGCGAAAGACCTGGATTCCTGGTTCAATAAATAAATGTTGGTCTTTAAGTTTCCTTATAGAAATGAGGGGATGAGGAATGCAAGGGCCAGAGGTTGATCTATTTGATGATGTTAGAGTTCTTCTGATTTATGATGTACTTTTTTGGAAGAGGCTGCGTGTGCTTGAACTTTTTGGCTTGGTCGGTACCCGATTTTTCGAACAGGCTGCAGGATGTGAAAGCAAATGTTAAGAACGCCAGCGCAAGCAATAATGTCAAAACCTTCTTTATCCTTTTCATCGGTGAATCAATTTAGTTTGAAAACGTGGTAGCAGTTGATTTATTACGATCGGTAAAATTATAAAAAATAAATTACTACACTATGGTATCAATAGTTACTGGTGCATTTACTGTCGGAAACAACCGTATACCTTTCTCAGCGTCTCGCTATACAGTTCAGGAAGAGCTTACCGGGTAGGCTGTTTCTGAACATTTCAGAAGTGCTATCTTTGCAATAAATTTACAACTTATGAAACCTACAGTTGATTGTACCCTAAAGGGAAAAATGGCTTTTGAGGCTGAAGTGAATGGATTTAAACTGATGATCGATGCTGCACCTGAAGTGGGTGGTGAAAACAGGGGCCCCAGGCCCAAACCTTTATTGCTTGTATCACTCGCCGGTTGCACGGGTATGGATGTGATCTCCATTCTAAGGAAGATGAGGGTTGAACCTGATTATTTCAATATAAAAGTTGAAGCAGAGCCTACCCATGAACATCCAAAAACATACAGCAGTTTTCATATAATCTATGAATTCAAGGGCAGTGACCTGCCCATGGAAAAGCTGGAAAAGGCAGTTAACCTTTCACAGGACAGGTATTGCGGTGTAAGCGACCTTCTGAAAAAGGGGGCGGAGATAACCCATGAGATCAAGATCCTGTAGATTTAAGATTTTAGAATTAAGAAGTAGGGAATAATTTATGATCTCTGATGAGGACAAGTAGTTCGTTCAGGATCATGGCTGTTGCTCCCCAGATAACATAATCGTTGGGGCAGAAGGCGGGAGCAGTTATCTGGAATCCCGCACCAACCTGTATCCGGGTGTTTTTCATTATCTTTTCCGATAACAGGGTGTCAACATCAACTTCTATTATCTCGGCAACCTCGTCCGGGTCGGGAATAAAATCCGGCCTCGTTCCGGCACATCCCACAACGGGGGTAACAAGAAAATTGCTTGGGGGTATATAGAGCTTTGTCAGCTTTCCCAAAACTTTAACGTTTTCCTCCGGTACACCGATCTCTTCGTGGGATTCCCTAAGTGCGGTGTGGACATCATCTCTGTCAGATGGTTCCTTGCGACCCCCCGGAAAGGAGATCTGTCCGCTGTGCACTCCATCGTATTCACTTCTTTTCATGAAAACTATCCGGGTGTTTGTTTCCGAAGGATAGAAAAGGATCAAAATGCTTGCTTTGCCTGCATTGGGTGGTGTATTTATATCCTGCATCCTCTTTACCTTGTTACGGTTGGCCATCCTGAACTGCGCCTCCCTGCCGGGCAGGTCATCCCTGAGGGCGCTTTCAAGGCGGGAAATAAAGGTCAGGTAAGCATCGTTATGCATGATGCAAAATTAACCATTCTGTTCTTCAGTTGATCCGGTTATTAAATTTCAGTTACCAATCACTAATTACCGGTTACTAATAACATAACATCAAAATAATTAATAACTTTATAGCGGAAGATAATCAACATGGCAAAAGAAAAGTCAGCCCCGATAGACAAGAGCGAAGATATAGTCGACAGCGAAAAGGAACTGATACTCTATAATGATGAATACAATACTTTCGACTTTGTAATTGAAACACTGATCGAAGTATGCGGGCACGATCTTCACCAGGCAGAACAATGTGCCTGGATTGCTCATTATAAAGGTAAATGTGCAGTTAAAAGTGGTACCTTTAATGAGCTGAAACCCCTTTTCGATGAAATGTCGGTCAGGGATCTTACTGTATCAATTGATTAAAATAAATAGATGTTCTGGTTGATAATTGGTGTACTTCTCCTTATAGGCTTTATTTTCCTCGTATTGGAAATACTGGTGATCCCCGGAACAGGAATTGCCGGAATAATCGGTTTCGCTTTGATAGGTATCGCAATATGGCAAACCTATGCTGTTTATGGCAATACCCCGGGTCATATCGTATTGGGTATTTCCATTCTGCTCACTTTCATAACACTTGCCATCTCACTGAGGGCAAAGACCTGGAGCAGGATCTCGCTGAAGTCGAGCATCAGCAGCCGCGTGAATGTATTCGAGGAAGTAAATGTGAAGCCGGGTGATACCGGAGAGGCTGTTTCGAGGCTGGTGCCAATGGGGAAGGCCCTCATCAACGGGGATTATTATGAGGTGAGTGCAACAGGCGAGTACATTGACCAGGGCACCGAAATTGTTGTAACAAAGATCGTAAATAACAAAATAAAGGTAAAACGTAAAAATTAAGCACATATGACACCACAAACATGGATTATCATCGGTATTGGACTGGGTGCGCTTTTTGCCATCTGGTTGATCTTTTATTTCATTCCTGTAGGCTTATGGTTCAAGGCCCTGGTTTCAGGGGTCAGGATATCATTGCTGCAGCTCGTGTTTATGAGATGGAGAAAGATCCCCCCTTCAGCAATTGTCAATAACCTGATTTCTTCCACAAAGGCCGGATTAAGGCTTAACAGGGATGAAATGGAAGCACACTACCTTGCAGGAGGTAACCTTACCAAAGTGGTCAACGCCCTGATCTCGGCCGATAAGGCCAATATGGGGCTTGATTTCCAAACGGCCACGGCAATCGATCTTGCCGGTAGGGATGTTTTGGAAGCAGTGCGGATGTCGGTAACCCCCAAGGTGATAAATACGCCTCCCGTAACTGCCGTCGCCAAGGATGGTATCCAGCTCATAGCAAAGGCAAGGGTCACCGTAAGGGCCAATATTCGCCAACTTGTTGGTGGCGCAGGAGAAGAAACGGTCCTTGCCAGGGTTGGTGAAGGTGTTGTTTCCTCCATCGGCTCTGCCGAATCACATAAATCTGTTCTTGAGAATCCCGATTCAATATCACGGGTGGTTCTGGAGAAAGGTCTGGATTCAGGTACAGCTTTCGAGATCCTTTCCATCGATATAGCCGATATCGACATCGGAAAGAACATCGGTGCTGTCCTCCAGATGGACCAGGCAAATGCCGATAAGAACATTGCACAGGCAAGGGCCGAAGAGAGAAGGGCCATGGCTGTTGCCCAGGAACAGGAAATGAGAGCACGTGCCCAGGAGGCAAAAGCCAATGTTATCCAGGCAGAGGCAGAGATCCCGAAAGCCATTGCCGAAGCCTTCAGGACCGGAAACCTTGGTCTCATGGACTATTACAAATTCCAGAACATCAAGGCCGATACCCAGATGAGGGAATCGATATCAGAAAGCCCCTCGGGCAAGAAAAACTCTGATGCCGGATCCAATGAAGACAGGGACGAGAAAAAGGATAAAAAATAAGGATCTGATCAATGATCATTCCAGGCCTGTCCGGAAAGTTCCGGGCAGGCTTTTTTTGATAAGTTTGTGCACTTTTTAGAGGGTTTATTTCAGGCTAATTAGTACCTTTATTTATGTTAGACCGGTTAGAATGGATGCACGACAAAAAGAGGAACTGGAACAGAAATTCGGCATTTTACTGAAAAGCGCTGAGCCTTTTACCAATGACGATGAAAGGCAGTTGATCGATGATGCCTTTCACTTTGCCATGGAACTGTACGGCAAAAGCCTGTCGTCAACCTATGACTACCGGACAGGCCATTCGATCGATGTGGCAGGGATCGCTGTCGAGGAAATGGGACTCGGAGCAACCTCTATCTTGAGTTGCCTGCTCCACGATTCAGTAGTCCATGGATTTACAAGTGTAAGGGATATTGAAAAAAGATTTGGAAAGCAGGTGGCGAGGATCGTCTCCGGTTTTGCAAAACTTTCTGAACTTCCAACTGATAAGGTATCCCTCCAGTCGGAAAGTTTCCGCAAGCTTTTCCTGGCGGTTATCAATGATATCAGGATCATACTTATTAAAATTGCACACCGGCTCAACGATATGAGAAACCTGGCCAGGCTGAACGATAGCGACAGGCAGAAATTCACATCGGAAGTTGCGCATATTTACACACCCATTGCACACAGGTTAGGCCTTTACAATATCAAGAAAGAGCTTGAAGACCTGCTGATGAAGTATGAGCGCCCTGAAACCTATAACCAGATTGCCGGCAGGATAACCGAAACAGAAAAAAGGAGAAATGCCTTCATCAATAAATTTTCTTCTCCAATCCAGAAAACTTTGACCGATAATGGCTTCAGGTTTGAGATCAAGGGGCGGCCAAAATCCATCCCATCTATCTGGAATAAAATGCAAAAGCAGGATGTAGGCTTTGAGCAGGTATACGATCTGTTTGCGATCCGTATCATAATCGATACCCCCGTGGAACAGGAAAAAGCGAGTTGCTGGCGGGTCTACTCATTGGTCACTAATATTTATTCGCCAAACCCTAAAAGACTTCGCGACTGGATCTCCTCTCCAAAGGCGAGTGGTTATGAGTCGCTTCACACCACGGTGAAAGGCCCCGGCGACCGATGGGTGGAGGTGCAGATCCGTTCGAAACGGATGGATGATATTGCCGAAAAAGGCCGGGCAGCCCACTGGCGGTATAAGGAATTCAGTTCAAAGAAAGATTCAGACCACTGGATATCACAGATCAGGGACATACTTGAAAACCCTGGTCAGATAGATTTTGATGATATCAGCGCAAGGGGACGGAAAAGGGAAAGTGACAAGGTCTATGTATTCACCCCCGACGGTGACCTGAAGGAGCTTAAGAACGGCTCAACAGTGCTTGATTTTGCTTTTGAGATACATACCAATGTTGGCTATTCCTGCACAGGAGCTAAGGTGAACGGTAAGATAGTGCCTCTGAAACAGGCACTCCGCAACGGTGACAAGGTTGAGATACTCACTTCCAAGGTACAAAAACCGAAACTCGACTGGCTGAATTATGTTATTACCTCCAAGGCCAAGAACAAAATAAAAAGGTCGCTGAAAGAGGAAAAATTCCTCGAAGCCGATAAAGGAAATGAAATATTGCGCCGAAAGCTCAAGAACTGGAAGATCACTTTCAACGACAGCAACATCGATAAGATCATAAAAAAATACAAGCTTAAATCGTCGATCGATCTCTACAGCATGGTGTACCAGGAAAAGATCGACCCTCTTGA
>CAZXWD010000081.1:0-9781 GCA_964644135.1 uncultured Bacteroidales bacterium
GGAACAGGAACAGGAGAAGGAACAGGAACAGGAGAAGGAAAAGAAGAAGGAACAGAAAGAAGAAGATAAGCCGGATAAAGAAGTTCCTGCTTCTCCCTCGGTAAGAAGGCTGGCCCGTGAACTGGGTGTCGACATCTATGAGGTTGAAGGCACCGGCCCTTACGACAGGATCACGGCTGATGATGTCAAATCCTATGCAAAATCCGTTGTTGAAGGTTCAGGAGAGAAGGGTGCGGCCATTGATTACGAACTCCCTGACTTCTCTAAATTCGGCCGCATTGAAAGAGTGCCCATGGATACCGTAAGGAAAAAGACAGCCGGGAATATGACGGCCTCCTGGCGGTCGATCCCTCATGTGTTCCAGTTCGATAAGGCAGATATTACAGGACTGGAGGAATTCCGGAAAAAATATGCAAAGCGTGTTGAGAAAGAGGGGGGCAAACTAACTGTTACCTCCATACTGCTCAAGATAGTTTCCAAAGCGCTGGAGACCTTCCCGAAATTCAATGCAAGCCTCGATTTCAGCAAAAAAGAGATAATCTATAAAAAATACATCAACATCGGCGTGGCAGTGGATACCGAGAGGGGACTGCTGGTCCCGGTGATCCGTGATGTGGACACCAAGAATATACTGCAACTATCGGTCGAGGTGGGCGAAGTGGCCGAAAAGGCACGGAACAAGAAGATCATGCCCGACTCACTGCAGGGAGGTAATTTTGCTATCTCTAACCTGGGCGGTATCGGCGGAACTAACTTTACCCCGATAGTCTACCTGCCTTATGTGTCGATAATGGGTGTTTCGAGGGCTGAAATGCAGCCTGTTTATATCGATGGTGAATTCCGGCCCCGACTCATGCTACCTCTGTCATTATCATACGACCACCGGCTGATCGACGGGGCTGAGGCGGCAAGGTTCCTGCGCTGGATCTGTGAGGCGCTGGAGAATCCACTGTTAACAATGTTTGAAGGAGGAAAATAATGGCTGAAAAGAACGATAAAGCACAACTGGTGATAATAGGGGCAGGCCCGGGAGGGTACGCTGCCGCTTTCCATGCAAATGACCTCGGACTGGATGTTACCCTTGTAGACCCGAAAGAAAATCCCGGCGGGGTTTGCCTCTATCACGGATGCATCCCCACAAAAGCCTTATTGCACTTTGCAAACCTGAAGCACGAAGCTGAGTATGCCAGGGAATGGGGACTTGAATATTCCGGTGTTGATGTTAACCTTGAAAAGGTACGGAACTGGAAGCAGAAAGTTGTGAAACAGCTTACAGGGGGCCTGGGTCAGCTCTCCAAACGGCGCAAGATCAATTATGTAAGGGGTACAGCGAAATTCAAAGGTGAAAACACGCTCGAAATAGAAGAGCATGAAGGCAAAACAAGGGAGTTGAAATTTGACAATGCACTGATAGCCACCGGTGCCAGGCCGAAGTCCCTGCCGGGTATCGAATTCGACAACAAAATAATGGATGCCGAAACAGCCCTGGAACTTGAAGACATCCCGGGTAAGCTGCTGATAGTGGGGGCAGGATATATAGGCCTGGAAATGAGCACTATTTACCATGCACTCGGTTCAGATATAGACATTGTGGAGCTCACACCGGATATTATGCCCGGGGTTGATGAAGACCTGAAGGATGTTTTTGTGAAAGAAAGAAAAGAACTGCTTGATGAAGCCATGTTCGAAACAAAGGTGACCTTTGTCAAAAAGAGTGGCAAAAAACTTAAAGTGACCTTTGAAGATAAAGACGGAGAAGAAAAAGGAAAGAGCTATGACAAGGTGTTGATATCTGTGGGCGCCAGTCCGAACAGCGATAACCTGGGACTGGACGAAGCAGGGGTTAAAACTGACGATAAAGGTTTCATCAAGGTGGACCGGGTAAGAAAAACAAATGTCAGTAATATTTATGCCATAGGCGATGTTGCAGGCGAACCCCTGCTGGCACACGTAGCCTCCCACGAAGGCAGGGTTGCCGTTGAGGCTATTGCAGGTAAAAAGACAGCCTACGAGCCGAAGGCTATCCCCGCCATATTCTTCACCGATCCCGAGATTGCATGGACCGGGCTTACCGAGAACGAAGCCCATGACCAGGGCCGTAAGATCGAAGTGGCAAAGTTCCCGTGGGGAGCATCGGGACGTGCGGCAACACTCGGCAGGAGCAAAGGGATCACCAAGCTGATCATCGATCCTGATAACGGTCGTATTCTCGGTGCAGGCTTTGCAGGCAAAGATGCCGGAAGTCTGGTCCCTGAAGCCACCCTGGCTGTAGAAATGGCTGCAGTGGCCAAAGATCTGGCCCTTACGATCCATCCGCACCCAACCTTATCGGAAACAATTATGGAAGCAGCCGAGGTCTTCCTCGGTGAGCCGACGCATATCTATAAACCGAAGAGGAAATAGTAAATAGTAAATAATATGTTGCGGGATTTTTGATCTGATCTTTCTTTTTATGAACGTTTACTAATTTGATCTGTAAGTAAACAGAGAATCATATTTAATTCAAAATTTTAGAATTTAGAATTTAAAAAAAAGTGGTTGAGGAGAAAAAACAAAAGTCAAATAACTATTATACCCAATCGGTTGAGGATGTTGCCGGGCACTTTGACGTTGACCCGGACAAAGGCCTTTCAGAAAAGGAAGTACGGCAGAGAAAGAAGAAATACGGCCCGAACAAACTGAAAGAGAAAAAGGAAAAGAGCCTCTGGCAACTCCTTTTCGACCAGCTTAAAAGTGCTGTCATCTACCTGCTGGTAGCAGCAGTGATCGTTTCTTTCCTTTTCGGCGATATCCCTGAAGCCATCGCCATTATCGTTGTAATTGTTCTCAATACAGCCATAGGCTTTTATATGGAACTCCAGGCCCGGAAGTCGATGAAGGCCCTGCAGAAGATGGACCGGATGACATCCGTTGTATTGCGCGATGGTAAGGAGAAAGAGATAGAATCGGAGGAAATTGTACCCGGGGATGTCATCCTTATGGAACCCGGCAAGCTAATAGCCGCTGATGCCCGGATCGTTGAAACCTCCGAACTGCAGGTGAACGAAGCTGCCCTTACGGGCGAATCCATTCCTTCTGACAAAAGCCCGGATAAGGTGGATGAAGACACCCCCCTGGCCGACCGTAACAACATGCTGTACAAAGGCACTGCCGTGACCATGGGCAAGGGAAAAGCAATTGTCACCGCAACAGGTATGGGCACAGAGCTGGGCGGAATTTCTGAAATGGTAAGCACGGCTCAGGAGGAGAAGGTGCCTCTTAACATCAAGCTGAACAGCCTCTCAAAAAGACTGGTCTGGATTGTGTTAGGAATGGCTGCAGCATACGGAGTTATCGGTTACCTTACCGGTAAAGAGCTTCATATCATTGCACAGACCTCCATAGCATGGGCCATTGCGGCCATTCCCGAGGGACTTGCCATAGTCGCCACCATTGCCCTGGCCCAGGGGATGCTGCGCCTTGCCCGCGACCAGGTGATCGTGAAACAACTGGCCACCGTGGAAACACTGGGCGAGACAACAGTGATCCTAACCGACAAGACCGGCACTCTTACAAAGAACCAGCTCGGTCTCAGTGAATTCTTTTTTGAAGGTTCAAGGAAAGAGAAAGATGACATTCAGGACTTCCCTGAAAATGACACTCTGTTTGAAAAACTGATGCGGGTGCTGCTCCTTTGCAACAATGCCGAACTGGATGAGGATGGCAACGGCAAAGGCGATATGCTCGAGATTGCCGTGCTCAGGTATGCCGAAGAGGTAAAGAAGGGAATTACAAAAGAGTACCGTGAAAAGTACGGAAGGATCGAGGAAGACCCGTTCGATTCGGAAAGCATGATGATGTCGACGCTGCACAAGATGAACGGGAAATATTTCTCTGCCGTCAAAGGCGCTGCCGGTCCGGTGCTGGAGAGGTGCACAGGGGTGGTGACTGATGAGGGTAAAAAGGAGCTCAGTGATGAACTTGCAAAAGAGTGGCTTGAAAAGAGCGATGAAATGTCGGCCGACGGGCTCAGGACCATTGCTGTTGCCTTTAAGGAAACCCGGGAGAAGGAAGGATACGACAAGGACCTCACAATGGCCGGGCTGGTGGGCTTTATCGATCCGCCGCAGGAAGGTGTTGAAGAGTCCATCCGTACCTGCCGTGAAGCCGGTATCAGGGTGATAATGGTCACCGGCGACCATCCCGAGACCGCAAGGAACATTGCCCGGAGGGTCTCGATCACTGATAGCGACGATGCCAGGGCTTACACAGGAAAGGATGTTGAAGGATATGACGACAAAAGTGAGGACGAAAAACACGAGTTTGCTGCTGCACGGGTCTTTGCCAGGGTGGATCCCGGGCAAAAATTATCGGTACTGAAACTTTTCCAGGATGAAGGAGAGATTGCCGGCATGACCGGCGACGGTGTAAACGATGCGCCTGCCCTGAAAAAAGCCGATATAGGAATTGCAATGGGGAAGAGGGGTGCGCAGGTGGCCAAGGAAGTGGCCGACATGGTGCTCAGAGACGACGACTTTCCTTCCATTATCACAGCTATCAGGCAGGGAAGGATCATCTTTAACAACATACGGAAGTTCATCGTCTACCAGCTCTCGTACCACCTGGCCGAGATCATTGTGATCGCGGCCGTAAGCTTCAGCATTTTCTACCTGCCGCTGCTGCCACTGCAGTTGCTTTTCCTGAACCTGCTCACCGATGTGTTCCCGGCGCTGGCGCTGGGAATTGGAAGGGGCAGGGGCAAGGTGATGAAAGAAGATCCAAAGGACCCCGAAGAGCCCATACTCACCGGCAGGAGCTGGAAGATCATTACCGTATACGGACTGATCATCGGCATATTTGTGACCGGGGCCTATTTTTTCAGTTTCTACTATCTGGATGTATCCAAAGAGATAGCCAACAACATTGCCTTTTTTGC
This sequence comes from uncultured Bacteroidales bacterium, assembly GCA_964644135.1. Classification (GTDB taxonomy): domain Bacteria; phylum Bacteroidota; class Bacteroidia; order Bacteroidales; family JAGOPY01; genus CAZMOK01. The sequence continues at coordinate 4,916 of CAZXWD010000081.1, forward strand.
ATTGGCCTTCACCCAGTTATTCCATGTTTTCGATATGCGCGACAACGATGAGAACGTGTTTGTGAACCAGGTAACCACCAACAAATGGGTCTGGATGGCGATTGCTTTCTGTGCAGTGGTATTGCTGGCTGCCTATTTCATCCCCGGTCTGAACACACTGCTTTCGTTCCAGGCAATGGGGATCGTGGAATGGATTGTTGTAGGGGCGACGGTGGTATTGACTGTCGCTACGATCCAAAGCATAAAAGAACTCAACCTGATCGATTGATCTTGTGTGGAATCCCCCCCACAACCGTATATTCAGGTCAACACCATATTTTCCCTATCTTTCCTTTAATCAAGGTGATACATTTTGTACCTTTATATGGCACCACTTTTGACCCAATTCTTACAAAATCATTAATTTAAAGGTAATAGATTGAATATGAAGAAAGTAGCAATAAATGGCCTGGGAAGGATAGGAAGAGCGGTCTTTAAAATATTGCAGGAAACAGAAGAACTGCAACTGGTGGCCGTAAACGATCTTGTGGAACCCGAAAACCTTGCATATCTCATCAACTACGACACTGCCTATGGCAGGTATGAGAAGAAGGTTGAATACACAGAAGACAAAATATTGCTCGATGAAGATGAATTCATTGTTTATGCTGAGGAAGACCCTGCCGGCATACCCTGGAAAGAGCATGATGTGGATATTGTGTTTGAATGCACAGGTATGTTCAATACCAGGAAAGACCTGGAAAAGCACATTAAGGCCGGAGCAAAGCAGGTAATCCTTTCAGCTCCGCCAAAGGACGATACCATCGAAATGGTGGTCTTTGGCGTTAACAAGCCATCGGGCGACAATGACATTATTTCCTGTGCCAGTTGCACTACCAACTGCATTGCACCGGTGGTTGAGATAATGGACCGCCACCTGGGTGTTGAAAAGGCAACGCTTACAACGGTGCACGCCTATACTTCAACCCAGGGGATAGTGGATTCACCAAATAAAAAGATAAGAAGAGGCAGGGCTGCAGCAGCCAACTTCGTGCCTACAACTACAGGGGCTACAAAAGCCGCTGTAAAGGTACTCACCCAGCTTGAAGGGAAATTTGAAGGATCGGCGATACGCGGACCGGTCACCGTTGGCTCGATTTCAGATATGAATTTTGTGACAAGAAAAAAGGCCACAAAGAAAGAGGTCAATGATATTTTCATTGAAGAAACGCGCTCAGAAAGGTACAACAAAGTACTGGCTGTCACCAACGAACCATTGGTCTCATCGGATATCATCAAGGACAGCCGGGCATCGATAGTCGATCTTGACATGACCATGGCCATCGACGGCGACCTGATCAAGGTTATGAGCTGGTACGATAACGAATGGGGATATGCCTGTCAGATGATAAGGACAGCAGAATATCTCAAGAATTAAGATAATATGAGTTGGCTTTAGCTGTCAGCCATAAGCCAACAGCCAAAAGCAAAGACCATGTATACAGCGCTATTATTGATACTGATTACCCTTGCAGTGTGGATACTGGTAAGGGGTGTCAGGAAAAAGAATACAAGCCTCATAACCTCTGGCGTAGCCCTCGGGGCCCTGACGTTCCTGTTTTTCTGGCTGATGGGCTTTTGGGGCGAAATGCTCTGGTTCAGCAGCACAGGATTTGTGGAGCGGTTCTGGATCTTCGAGCTCAACAGGTATGCCTTTATCTTCGGAGGACTCATAGCAGGTTATTTTATTGTATATCTCGTGAGCTACTCGCTGAAGGGCGAAAGGAAAGGACTGCGGATAGGCGCTTCATCCATAGGAGCGCTGGCAGGCGCCCTCTGGGGCGGAGCCAACTGGGATAACTACCTGAAATTCATAAACAGGGTCGACAGCGGAGTGGCCGACCCTATCTTCAATAACGACGCAGGGTTTTACCTGTTCACCCTCCCTTTCCTCGATAGTATATATATCATCCTGATAAGTCTTTTTATATTAAGCCTTGTTGCGAACATCATCGGGGCCTTTTCAGTCACTAAAGTGGGCGCCGGGTACAAAATAAAGAGCAGCAGGGACGAGGAAAACGGGAAGAGGTACCATTCGCTCTATCTTTCGGCGGGTCTCTTCTTACTTGGACTGGCATTCATGAAGTACCTCGACAGGTATCACCTGCTTTATTCCAATTACGGAGTAGTGAGCGGACCAGGATGGACCGACGTCCATATACGGCTGCCGGCACTGATAGTGGTCACTGTGATCACCATTCTCGCTGCCGTAATGGTAATGATACCCATGGCACGCAGGACGGTGGGAAAACTGTCGCTGAGGCTCGACAAAAGGGTTACCAGCAAGCCGCTTTCAAACACCATGGTGATATTTGTCTATACTTTCATACTCTGGTTTGTTGCGCTGACCTTATTGCCCGGATTGTTCCAGTGGCTCAAGGTTGAGCCGAATGAGCTGAAGCTCGAGGATAAATACATAGAGCACAACATTCGTATGACCAGGAATGCTTTTGCACTCAACAGGGTGGAAGAGCGGGAATTCCCGGCAAGTGAAGTGTTTACCCGCGACACATACGAACAGAATAAAAATATTTTCAATAATATCAGGCTCTGGGACCACCGTGCTCTCGATGCGGTGTACAAACAATTCCAGGAGATAAGGCTTTATTATGAATTTTCTGATGTTGATATCGACAGGTATTATATAGATGATGAATACCGCCAGATGATGGTCTCTGCCAGGGAAATGGAACTCAGGAACCTCCCTCAGCAAAGCGAGACTTTTGTCAACAAGCGTTTCAAGTACACTCACGGATTTGGTATCACACTGACCAACGTAAGTGAATTCACCGAAAATGGCCTCCCTGACCTGCTTATTAAAGATATACCGCCGGTAAGCAGGTATGCAAGTCTGGAAGTGGATCAACCAAGGCTCTATTACGGGGAGCTGACCAGGGAACATGTAGTTGCCAACTCACTTGAAGAGGAATTTGATTATCCGAAAGGTGAAAAGAACGCATATTTCAGGTACGACGGCGATGGCGGTGTTGTCATAAGTAATTTCTGGAGAAAACTGCTTTTTGGATGGAAATTTGACGGTACAAGGTTCGTTTTTTCAGGATATCCCACGAAGGAAAGCCGTATTCTCTTCCACAGGCAGGTGAGTGAGAGAGTAAAGACAGTGGCGCCTTTCCTCAACCTCGACGATGATCCCTATATCACACTGGTCGATGGGCAGCTTTACTGGATCCTCGACACATATACAACTTCATCATATTATCCGTACAGTGAGCATTTTGATGTAAGGGAGGATGTGATGTACCGTCAGGGAGGCTCTGTCATAGGCTCAGAGGCCGGATGGAAATTGCACGGAAAGAACTATATCCGGAATTCTGTTAAAGCGGTTGTTAATGCTTACACCGGTAAGGTAGACCTTTACATTTTCGATGAGAGTGACCTTATTGTAAAGGTTTGGGACAAGATACTCCCCGGGGTCTTCAAGAAAAAAGACCAGATGCCTGAGGGCCTGATGAACCATGTGAGGTACCCTGCTGACTTTCTGCTTGTCCAGGGGCTGGTCTATGCAAAATACCATATGACCGACCCAACAGTTTTCTATAACCAGGAAGACCTCTGGATAAGGGCCACTGAAAAGTATTACGGCAGTGTACAGCCTGTTGAGCCCTATTATGTGATGTGGGAACCACCCGAAACCAATGAGCAGGAGTTCATCCTTATGCTGCCATTCACTCCCAAGAACAGGCAGGTGGTCATTGGATGGATTGCCGGTATGTGCGACGGGGAGAACTATGGCCGTTTCCTGGCATACAAATTCCCCAAGGAGAAAAGAATACTTGGCCCACAGCAGGTTGAAACCAAGATAGACCAGGACAGGTTCCTCAGTGGCCAGCTTACGCTCTGGGACCAGCGCGGCTCGAACGTTATAAGAGGTAATGTGCTTGCAATACCTGTGGATAGCACGATAATCTATGTTGAACCGATCTACCTGAAGGCAGAAACTGCCGCCTATCCTGAGCTAAGGCTTGTTGCCATAATGCATAACGACAACCTGAGCTATGCCGAAAATCTTGAAGATGCCATCCGTGGCCTTTTTGAAGATGTTGAACCGGCCATCGGTACAGAAGGGGCCCCGCAGGTACCGGGCACTCTTGAAGAGCTGATAGAAAACGCCAACAGCGCTTTCTCTGATTACCTGCGATTTACAGGAGAAAAGGATTATGAACAGGCTTCCCGGTCGCTCCAAAAGCTGGAACAGAACCTGAATGAGCTTTATGAGAATTACAGAAAAGAAGGAACCGATAAATAATTATGAATAATGGACCTGATCAGGAACTTTTCGGATATCGGCGGTGATGATACCTCCCTTGTGGGGGGAAAGAATGCTTCACTGGGAGAAATGATCGCAAAGCTTGGAGGCAAGGGGATCAACGTGCCTGATGGCTTTGCAACCACGGCCGAAGCCTACAATCATTTCATAGAGGAAAATGAGCTGAAGGAACCTCTTGAGAAACTGATGAACGACCTGGATACAAAGGAGTACAAGAACCTTAAGAAGATTGGTGTGAAGGCCAGGAAGCTCATTCTCGATGCAAAAATGCCGGATGACCTGGAAAAGGCTGTCAAAGAAGCATACAAAGACTTAAAAGACCGGGAAAAAGATATGCAAAGCGTGGCCGTGCGAAGTTCAGCCACCGCCGAGGATCTCCCCGAAGCCAGCTTTGCCGGGCAGCATGAATCGTATCTCAATGTAAGGGGCGCAGATAATGTTGTGAGATCAGTGCAGAAGTGCATGGCCTCATTGTTCACCGACAGGGCCATCAAATACCGTGAAGACAATGATTTTGACCACATGAAGGTGGCCCTCTC
>CAZXWD010000081.1:9881-11495 GCA_964644135.1 uncultured Bacteroidales bacterium
AAGACGATGGTCTATTCAAGCTCCAAAGCCCATCTTACCAAAAACAACCGTACCCCCAAAAAGAAAAGGGATAAGTATGTGCTTTCCAGCAAGGAGATAGAAACACTGGGGCGCTGGGGGATCAGCATAGAGGAATTGTACGATAAGCCAATGGACATAGAATGGGCCAAAGACGGTAATTCAAATGAGCTGTTCATAGTCCAGGCCAGGCCTGAAACAGTCCATTCTTCCAAAAAAGATACCGGAAAAATAAAAACCTACACGCTGAAAGAGGAGAGCAAGGTGCTGGTTGACGGTACGGCAATAGGCAGCAAAATCGCATCGGGGAAGGTAAAAATACTTAAATCACCCGATGAATCGGATAAGCTGAACAAAGGTGATGTTTTGGTTACACAGATCACCAACCCCGACTGGGACACCATAATGAAGAAGGCTTCGGCAATTGTGACCGATAAGGGCGGCCGGACCAGTCACGCTGCCATTGTGGCCCGTGAAATAGGCGCCGTTGCCATAGTCGGGGCCGAAGATGCAACCAAAAAACTGAAAAACGGCCAGGAAGTCACGGTTTCATGCGCAACAGGCAGCGAAGGAAATATATATGAAGGCATCCTTGACTGGAAGGAAAGTGAAGTTGACCTGGAGAAGCTCGAAACCCCTAAAACTGAGGTGATGCTGATCCTCGGCGATCCGGGGCAGGCGTTCAAGTATGCGACCTATCCGGTAAAAGGAGTGGGCCTGATGAGGCTCGAGTTTGTGATCAACAACTCCATTAAGGTACACCCCCTGGCCCTCCTTAACTATGATAAGCTGGGGAATAAAACAGTGAAGAAAAAGATAAGGGAGTTGACCGCAAATTATAAAAACAAGAAGGACTATTTTACCGATAAGTTGTCACATGCAGTGGGTACTATTGCTGCTGCATTCTATCCAGAGGACGTCATTGTAAGGCTCAGCGATTTTAAATCGAACGAATATGCAGGGCTTATCGGCGGTAAGGAGTTTGAGCCAGAAGAAGAAAATCCCATGCTTGGTTTCAGAGGGGCTTCAAGGTACCATCACGAAAAATATATAGAAGGTTTTAAGCTTGAATGTGAAGCAATGTGCATTGTAAGGGAAAAAATGGGGCTGACTAACCTGAAGGTGATGATCCCCTTTTGCCGCACAATTGAAGAAGCAAAGAAGGTATTGAAACTACTGGAGAAGAAAGGGCTTAAGGTCAATTGCAATTTCCTTGATATTTATATGATGGTGGAAATTCCCAGCAATGTGATGCTGATAAAGGAATTTTCTGAACTATTCAGCGGTTTTTCGATCGGATCGAACGACCTCACCCAGTTGACCCTTGGAATAGACCGGGATTCGGCAGAAGTAAGCGGTTTATTCGATGAGAATAATCCTGCTGCGAAGAAAATGATCTCGCTGGCCATAAAAGGGGCGCTGGAAACTGATACCAAAATAGGACTGTGCGGACAGGCGCCCAGTGATTTTCCGGAGTTTGCGGAATTTCTCGTTGAGGAAGGGATCAATAGCATATCCTTTAACCCGGATGCAGTGGCTACGGGTATAAAAAACATTCTTAAAGCAGAGCGGAGGAAGTATGGCTGAAAAAGTACT
>CAZXWD010000081.1:11595-13865 GCA_964644135.1 uncultured Bacteroidales bacterium
ATGGACCGCGACAACCAGTGGGACAGGATAAAGGTTGCCTACGATGCCCTTGTTGAAGGCAAAGGCACCAGGACCAATGATATAACCGGCACTGTAAAAGAGAAGTACGCAAACAACGAAACTGATGAATTCATCAAGCCCATTATAGCGACTAAAGAGAATACGGATGAGCCACTAACGACCATTCAGGATGGTGACATGGTGCTGTTCTTCAATTTCCGGGCCGACCGTGGCAGACAGCTCACAAGGGCGCTCACCCAGGAAAAGATCAGGAGTGAAGGTATGGAGCCCCTTGATCTCGATTACATCACAATGACCAGCTATGACCCAGATTTTAAGAATATCCATGTGCTGTTCAAAAAGGAAAACCTTACAAAAACGCTGGGTGAAATTATATCGGAAGCGGGCCTCAGGCAGATAAGGATTGCGGAAACACAGAAATATCCCCATGTAACCTATTTTTTCTCGGGTGGAAGGGAAAAGAAGTTCAAAGGCGAGGAGCGCATACTGGTGAAATCATCGGATGTTTCCACTTATGACAAAAAGCCTGAGATGTCGGCCAGGGAGATAAAGGAAGAGATCATTCCCAGGCTTAAAGAGAGAGATTCCGACTTTATATGCCTGAACTTTGCCAACCTCGACATGGTGGGGCATACAGGCGATTTTGAAGCAGCCAAAGTGGCAAGTGAAGAGGTTGACAAGCGCACAAAAGAGGTGGCAGAGACTGCCGTTGAAAATGATTATACCGTGATCATAACCTCAGATCATGGCAATGCCGAGTTCATGAAGAACGAGGATGGCTCGATCAACACAGCACACACAAACAACTGTGTGCACCTGATAATGATGAACGGACCCGAAAAAGTCAAGCTGCACGATGGAAAGCTTTCAGATATTGCTCCCACCATTCTGAAGATAATGGACATTGAAGTCCCTAAAGAGATGACAGGCTGTTGCCTGTTCAAGAAATGTGATTAGGTTTCATTCCGAAGGGTTCTGATTAAAAATAATTTGATTATGGAACACAATGAAAATCATGGTGACCATCACGATCAACATGATCATGGAAGCCACCATAAGCATATGGCAGAAGATTTCAGGCAAAGGTTCTGGATATCTCTTATAGTTACAATTCCACTGCTGGTCCTGTCAACAACAATTCAGGGGTGGCTTGGCTACGAGCTGGATTTCACCGGCAGTGGATATGTGATCTTTGCCCTGGCAACATTTCTCTTCTTTTATGGTGGATGGCCTTTCCTGAAAGGGCTGGTTGATGAGCTGAAACAGAAACAGCCGGGTATGATGACCCTTATCGCCCTTGCCATTACGGTGGCTTACCTTTACAGTTCTGCCATAGTGTTCGGATTGTCGGGGAAGCCTTTTTTCTGGGAGCTGGCAACGCTTATCGTAGTGATGCTTGCCGGCCACTGGATCGAGATGCGATCGGTGATGCAGGCCGGAAGCGCGCTTGAGAAGCTTAAAGAATTGATGCCCGACAAAGCCCACAGGATCAAAGGCGACGACACCGAAGAAGTTGCTGTGAACGAACTTCAGTCGGGAGACAAGGTGCTCGTAAAACCCGGGGAAAAGATCCCTGCCGACGGGACCATTTATGAAGGTTCTTCGTCGATCGATGAATCTGTCATCACCGGTGAGTCTAAGCCGGTCGAAAAGCAAAAGGATGATGAAGTTGTGGGCGGTTCCCTGAACGGGAATTCATCCCTGAAGATCGAAGTGAAAAATACCGGCGAGGATACCTACCTGTCGAAAGTGATCGATATGGTCGAAAAGGCCGGCAAGGATAAATCAAAAACCCAGAACCTTGCCGACAGGGCTGCATTCTGGCTTACCATTATAGCCATATCAGTAGGTGTTATAACACTCACAGGGTGGCTGCTTGCCGGCCGGGATTTTAATTTTTCCCTTAACAGGATGGTGACGGTGATGGTCATTGCCTGCCCCCATGCGCTGGGACTGGCCATACCGCTCGTTGTTGCCATATCCACCTCCGTTTCGGCAAGCCACGGTTTGCTGATAAGGAACAGGACCAGTTTTGAGAACTCACGGAATATTAATGTCGTGGTGTTTGATAAGACAGGCACCCTGACAAAAGGAGAATACGGGGTTTCGAGGTATGGTTCATTGAATGATGATGTTTCGGATGAGGAGGTGCTGAGACTGGCTGCCGGACTCGAGAAGGAATCGGAACACCCTATTGCAGCCGGGATATTGAAGAAAGCCGGGGAACTGGAGATAGAATCCCCCAAAGC
>CAZXWD010000082.1:0-3147 GCA_964644135.1 uncultured Bacteroidales bacterium
ATCTGTGGAATCGAGTTAAATCTGTGGGATCTGTGAGAAACAAGAAATGGAGTCACTTCACGCTTCACGTATTTCCCAGCACCTAGGACCCAGCACCCAGGACCCAGCACCTGCCTGACAATAAAGACAATTTGACCACCCTGCGCTAAAGCTTCGGTGGGCAAGGCAATAGAGACAATAGAGACAATTTTGACAATAATCCAACATTTTAGCGAAGCGATATCGGGATCACTAATTCCATAATTTCAAGTCATTTGCCATTTACTATTTCTTCTATCTTTGCCATAATTATACAAGTCATGAAGAATATTTCGAGAAAATCGCAGAAAAGCCCGAGCAAGGTGAAGATCGGGATCACTCACGGGGATTTCAACGGCATCGGATATGAGATCATTCTGAAGGCTTTTTCCGATTCCCGCATGTTCGAGAACTACATCCCTGTGATCTACGGAGTTTCGAAGATTGCCTCTTATCACAATAAGACCATTGGCGGAAAGAACCTTTCGCTCAATATCATCAGGAATGCCGGCCAGGCCGCTTACAAGAAAATGAACATAGTGAATGTCTACCAGGAGGAGGTCAAGATCGAGCTTGGCAGGTCTTCTGAAATAGCCGGCGAACTGGCATACCTTGCCCTTGAAGAGGCGGTTAAGGACCTCAGGAGCAGAAAGATCGATGTACTGGTAACGGCGCCCATCAACAAACATAACATACACTCCGATAAATTCAACTTTCACGGCCACACTGAATACCTGGCCAACGCTTTCGGTTCTGATAACTACCTCATGCTGATGGTATCGGATATTATGAGACTGGGTGTGGTGACAGGCCATATCCCGCTAAAGGATGTACCCGGAACCATTACCAGGGAGTTGATCCTGTCGAAGCTTAACGTTATGCATGATTCGCTTATAAAGGATTTTGGCATCAACAAGCCAAAGATCGCACTGCTCGGCCTGAACCCACATGCAGGGGATATGGGATTGCTGGGTAAGGAGGAGAATGAAGTGATAAAGCCGGCCGTGGAAGAAGCAGTGCAGAACGATATGCTGGTATACGGCCCTTACCCTGCCGATGGATTCTTTGCAACAGGCATGTACAACAAATTTGACGGGGTTATGGCGATGTACCACGACCAGGGGCTGGTCCCGTTCAAAGCTCTTGCGTTCGACCAGGGGGTCAATTATACCGCAGGCCTCCCTATTATCAGAACTTCTCCCGCGCATGGCACAGCGTATGAAATTGCAGGCAAGAACCAGGCTTCGCCCGAATCGATTCGTGAAGCCGTTTATCTGGCTGCCGATATCTATAACAACAGGGAAGAGCACGAGGAACTGACAGAAAAACCACTTGACAACTACCTGGACAAAATGGAAGCTTCAGGACCTCCTAACAATCGCACTGAAAATCAACCTCAGGCGGCTGAAGATAATAGAGAAAATGGAGAGGAAGCTTAATGCAGCACATTTCTTACAATATTTCCGAAATCCTTGAGATCGTTAAAGGGCAGCCGGTAAACGGACCGCTGAAGGAACAGAAGATCAGGGATATCCTTATAGACAGCAGAAAGCTGATATCGGTCGAGGAATGCCTCTTCTTTGCACTTGCCAGCAAAAGGAACGACGGTCATAAATACATCAGGGAACTGTACGACAAGGGAATAAGGAATTTTGTGGTTTCAAGGGAGATTGATGGAAGCCTCCCGGATGCCAATATCATAAGGGTTGAAAATTCCCTGAAAGCGCTCCAGGCACTGGCCAGGGCCCACAGGTCAAAATTTAACATCCCTGTGATAGGCATAACAGGCAGCAACGGAAAGACCATCATCAAGGAATGGCTGTTCCAGCTCATGGCCAAAGACAAAAAGGTGGTGCGGAGCCCGAAGAGCTACAACTCGCAGATAGGGGTCCCGCTCTCAGTGTGGCAGCTCGATACAAGGCACGAGATAGGTATTTTCGAGGCTGGCATTTCAGAGCCCGACGAAATGGACAAGCTGCAGCCCATGATCAGGCCCACCATCGGTATTTTTACTAATATCGGCGAAGCCCATAATGAAAACTTCATCAGCAAAAACCAGAAGGTAGGGGAGAAGCTCAAGCTTTTCACAAAGGTGGAAACACTGGTCTATTCGCTCGACCACCCCGAGATCCGCGAGGTGGTGATCCGCTCCGAGATCCTCAAGTCGATCGAGTCGTTCACCTGGAGCCGTAAACAGAATGCCGACCTGAGAATTACCGGGACGGTGATGGACGAAGAAAACAAGACAACACTGATCAAGGGAATTTATAATAACCAGGAACATTCGATCAGCATACCCTTTACTGATTATGCATCCATAGAAAATGCCATACACTGCTGGGCGGTGATGTTGCTGATGGGATATCAGACAGAGGAGATCCGTGGCCGGTTTGAGAAGCTCACCCCCATTGCCATGCGCCTTGAGCTCAAAGCCGGGATCAACCAGTGTGTAATAATCAACGACAGTTACAATTCTGATATCAATTCACTTACAATCGCCATTGATTTCCTGAAACAGAATGCCAACCACAAGAAGAAGACAGTGATCATCTCCGATATCCTTCAGAGCGGGAGAAATGAGGAAGAACTGTATGGAACGATCTCAGAGATTCTGGACAAAAAGGGCATTGACAGGTTGATCGGTATTGGACCGGCCCTTAACAGGCAAAAGGAACGCTTCAACATTACCAAAGAGTTTTATCCTACTACCGAAGAGTTCCTCAGGAGGTTTTCATTTACAGCTTTCAGCAACGAAGCAATACTGCTGAAGGGTGCACGTGTGTTTGAGTTTGAACAGATAAGCCGGGCACTCCAGCAGAAGACCCACGAAACGGTTATGGAGATCAACCTGAATGCATTGATCCATAACCTGAACTATTTCAGGTCGAAGCTCGAAACCAAAACAAAGACCATGGCCATGGTCAAAGCCTTTTCTTATGGAAGCGGGAGTTTCGAGATTGCCAATGCATTGCAGTTCCACCGTGTGGATTACCTGGCAGTTGCCTATACCGACGAAGGGGTAGAGCTCAGGAAAGCCGGGATACAGTTGCCAATAATGGTGATGAACCCGGATGAGCAGAGCTTCGATGCCATAATCACCCATAACCTTGAGCCGGAGATCTACAGTTT
>CAZXWD010000082.1:3247-7171 GCA_964644135.1 uncultured Bacteroidales bacterium
CACCCCGTTCTTTTGCATGCTCTCAACTCGGCCGGTATCACCAGGCATCCTGAGGCGCAGTTCGATATGGTAAGGCTGGGCATTGGGCTTTACGGAATTGCCTCAACCCCCGAAGAAAAAGGCAACCTGGAATATGTTGGCACCCTCAGGTCGATCATATCACAGGTTAAGAAGATCAAAAAAGGTGAAACAATAGGATATGCCCGGAGTTTCAAGGCTGAAAAAGACATGGAGATAGGCATTGTCCCCGTTGGTTATGCCGACGGATTGAGGCGGAGCCTGAGCAACGGCAAGGGCACACTGCTTATAAAAAGCAAAAAAGTGCCTGTAGTTGGAAATGTATGCATGGATATGTGCATGGTGGATATTACCGGCCTTGAGGCCAGGGAGGGCGACAGTGTCATTGTTTTCGGGAAGGACCATCCGGTGGAGATCATGGCCGGGGCACTCGGGACCATTCCTTACGAGATCCTCGCAGGCATCCCTCCGAGGGTGAAAAGGATCTACTTTCAGGAATAACTTCCGGCTTCGGTTCCGCAACAACAAAGATTTCCTTAAATTTGCCGCTTTCAGAAAGTTAGGCCGGTTTACCAGATCAGATTATGGAAATAAAAAAGCTATCTGTTATCATCCCTGCTTATAACGAAGCAGCCACCATTCATCTCATACTCGACAAGGTGCTGGATGTCAATTTGATAAATGGCATAGAAAAAGAGATCATCATTGTCAATGACAGTTCAGGTGATAATACTGTTGAAGTGGTTGAAAAATATATTGCAGGCCATAAGGATCATGACATCAAACTTTTCAGCCAGCCTAAGAATATGGGCAAGGGCGCAGCATTGCACCGGGGCATTGCAGAGGCGACAGGAGAATATCTCATCATCCAGGACGCCGACCTTGAATACGACCCCAGGGAATACAATGATCTGCTGAGGCCGGTAATTGAAGGTTTTGCGGATGTGGTTTACGGCTCACGATTTATGGGTAACAACCCACACAGGATCCTCTTCTTCTGGCATACCATCGGGAACAAATTCCTGACCTTCCTCTCAAACATGTTCACGAACCTGAACCTTACCGATATGGAGACATGCTATAAGCTCTTCAGGTCGGATTACATCAAGCAAATACATTTCAAGGAAAACAGGTTTGGTTTTGAGCCTGAGGTTACATCCAAGATATCCCGCTTTCCGAATATCAGGATCTATGAGGTCGGTATTTCGTATTACGGCCGCACCTACGAGGAAGGAAAGAAGATCGGGGCAAAAGATGGATTCCGTGCTATCTGGTGTATCTTGAAATATAATATCTTTAGCAGGAAGTACCTGAAAGGCCAGGGTTAAATGCTTGCCGGCAATGAAGTACAAGTATTCTCTCATTACATTTCTTGTAATTGCCCTATTGTATGTGGGGTTCAGGCTTCATGAGCCTCCAAGGAACATCATCACTTACGATATTTTCGGAACATATCTTTATCTTCCGTCGCTTTTTATTCATAACGACCTTGCCCTGAATGACATATCCTTCATCGAAGATGCAGTTGAGAAATACAGAAATACTCCTACCCTTTACCAGTTGACCAGGCTGGAAGAGGGAAACTGGATGATCAGGTTTTTCATAGGCATATCGATACTGTACCTCCCTTTTTTCCTGGGGGGGCACCTGTATGCACTGAATTCGCCTTACCCTGCCGACGGATTTTCAGAACCTTACCAGTGGGCCCTCATAATCAGTGGGATCTTCTACACCCTGCTGGGCCTCTTCATGATGCGGAAGGTGCTGCTCAGGTTCTTCAGCGACACCGTCACTTCGCTTACCATGATCTTCCTTTTTATTGGGTCCAATATAGTTTTCTTTACTACCCTGGGCAATGATTCACCGCATGTCTATGTGTTTACCCTTTACACCTTCATACTATGGCTTACCATCAAATGGCACGAAACCCCGCGGTATAAGTACGCCATTCTGTTGGGCCTGGTAATGGGACTGACCGTGATTGCCCGGCCCAGCGAGATGGTGGCGGCCTTCATTCCTGTGTTGTGGGGAGTGGGAGGCAAAAACGACCTCAAATGGAAATGGGACCTGGTGACCCGCCACAGGTACCAGGTTGCCGCCCTTGTCCTGGCAGGGATGATCGGCCTTCTTCCGCAGTTTATTTACTGGTTAAATGCCTCGGGCAGCCTTATTGTCAATACCTACAACGACCCGGCTTCAGGGTTGAACCTGCTTAGCCCGAGGTTTGGATGGGCCTTGTTCAGTTTCAGGAAGGGTTTGTATGTATGGTCGCCGATGTTGCTTGTAGCAACTCTTGGTTTTATCCCTCTTTTCAGGCAAAACCGCAAGATATTCTTTGCACTTTTTGTTTTTTTTCTGATCAACGCTTACCTGATATCAAGCTATTCAAGCCTTATATCTTTTGGGTGGAGGGCGTTCATACAGTCTTATGCCGTGATGGCCATACCACTGGGCTATATGGTGTATTGGCTCTCGGAAAGAAAGTTATGGCCTAAGATTGCAGCGAGTGCTGTCCTCACATTTATTATCATCCTGAACCTGTTCCAAATGTACCAGTGGAGACTGGGTGTCCTCGATGGTTCGCGTATGACCAGGGAATATTATCTGGCCACTTTTTTCAGTACAAAAGTTACGGATGAAGAAAGGAAACTGCTTTTGATCGAGCGTCCGTCAACAGATGTCGAAACCATTCCTGAAGAAGGTAATTTTTCGCATAAAGTAATATATTTCAATGACTTTGAGAATGTTGTCGATATGACTGACAATAATTCAGATACAAGCTACAGTTTTTCCGGTGATCATTCATTCAAAATGGACAGTAAGCACAAATTTTCACCGGGTCTTAAAATAGCTTTCGAGGACCTCACCGATAATTACTACGCCTGGATAAGGGCTTCGGTAATGATAAGGCCCAATGAAAATACCGGGCCTGATGATATTCTGCTTGTTGCCGCGTTCGATTATAATGGAAAGAATTATAAATACAGGACCAGGAAATACAAACCTGGCGGAAAAAATGGGTGGAAATCCCTCAGTCTTGATTACCTCACTCCGGAACCGCGGACAAAAAAGGATCATCTAAATGTGTATGTCTGGTACAGGGGCCAGGGTGAAATTTATATCGATGACCTGAAGGTCGAACTCTACGAACCTGTGGAATGAGGTCACCGCTGCCAGGCTTTATCCGGCCGTTATCAGTGAAACCGCCTTCAAACAATCCTATTCATCGATCTTAACTACCCTTTCTTTTCGTGGCTGTAAATATTTGTTCCAGTCGCTGCCTATCTCGTCAAGGGTCTGGCGAAGGGCTTCTTCCAGCGGTGTGGGACTGAATCCAAGGTCTTGCTCCAGCGGCAGCGTGTCGAGCCGGGAATCCTGCATAATGCCTTTAACATGTTCGGCCGTGAAAACAGGCACTTTCTGAATAGCCTGGAAAAATTTCCCCATACCCCTGGCTACGGCCGGAGGGATTGGGACGAACAGTTTTTTATCCCCTTTTATCCTGAGGATCATTCTGATCAGGTTGCGGAAAGGGATAATGGTATCGCCGGCTATCTGGTAGGTTTTGCCATAGCTAACCGGGCTTTCAATCGATTTTACTATGTATTTGGCAAAATCCCTGACATAGATGGGATGCTGGGTCTGCCTCCCGAAGCCGATGAGTGGAACCACCAGGGGAAACCTGTAAACGTTCTTAAGTATCCGGTTTATGCCGAGGCTCTCGGGGCCAAGGATCATGGCAGGGATGAAGGTTGTATGGTCGAGCCCCGACCTTTCCAGTATCTTCTGGCCTTCCAGCTTGGTAATGCCATACGGGCCTTTGATATTCTTCAGTACAACCACGCTGCTGATCTGGATGAAACGGCTTATGTTCCTCTCCTTCGCAAACTCAACCATATTTGTCAC
>CAZXWD010000082.1:7271-13484 GCA_964644135.1 uncultured Bacteroidales bacterium
CTTTTTGGCTGCCAGCAGGAAAAGCTCCCCGGCAATTAAAGAGATCAGCCCGCCACCTACCTGCGCAACCAGGAAGACCAGCCCTGAAAAAGCCAGCACTTTCGGCCTTATGAATTCATTGAAAACATAAATAAAAGTAAGTTCCCTTGTGCCCAGTCCCATAACGGTTACGGGCAGCATATTCAGCATACCGGCTATGGCAACCCCACCTGAAAGATAGAGGAAAGATGCTTCCATCGAAACCGCCAGTCCCAGGAAGTAACAGGAAACAAAATAGCTCAGGTTACTGCCCAGTGAAAGTATAACAATGAGCAGGTTGTCGCTGTTTTTTTGCCCGGAGTAGGTAACCGGCTCACGTAGTACCCGGTACCTGAGGAACAATGAATTTACAAGCCTGAGTGCCCCGGGTGATACAAGCAGTGAAATTGCTACCAGGATGATGCCCGATCCCAGCAAAAGCAGCAGCCATCCCCACAATGGACTGATCTCAACCAGTGAAGCAATGGCAATGGAACCGCCGGCCACCAGGAGAAAAAATCCCACATCGAGCCCCCTTTCAACCAGTACACGCAGTCCTGACCCCACAATGCCAGTTCTTTTGCCCGAATAACCGGCCTTGACCATTTCTCCCATTCTTCCGGGAGTAACAACGCCTATGGCATAACTTTCGAAGAATTCGCCGAAGCTCTGAAGGAAATTACGTTCAAGCCTGGCCCCCGGATTCAGCAAGTACCATCGGAATGCCTTCAGGACTAATAGCAGGACCTGGAACACAAAACCAAGGAGGAAAAGTAAGGGATCTGCTGTCAGTAGTTGCTCCCAGAGCTCCGAAAGATCGATCTGTGTGAGGATGATTATGAAGATAACGATCCCTGTGAGCCTGAGCAGAAGGAACCCTCGCCTGAACGACAGCCTCTTGTTGTTTTTTTTCCCGGTGTTTTCCACTTTGTTTGTTTCCATCCCTGCATCACACCAGATCATCCCGCTTGATCCGGTGGGTTGATCTTTTCCAGACCTTCCTCGTTTTTTCAAAAATTCCCCCTATTGTTTTCGGGGGGATCTTCTCAACCATGAACCTGGCGGGTTTTGTCCCCAGCAGCAGGAACATGGCGCCTATGATCAGTTCCATCAAGTACCTGCTGAAAGTGAAACCCTTTATTTCATATCCGTAATCGGGAATCCTTTGTCCCAGGAGCCTCCTGAACTTCAGCCTGATAAACGTGCCCCTTTTCTTAAGGTCGTACCCGTGTGAATGCATCCTGATGGCCTCATCCTCTTCGACCGGCATCAGCTCGAGCCTGCCGTCAGCGACCATCTCATCAAGGATATCCTGGCCCTGCCCTGACCGTGGAATTACCATCGAAAAACCTTTGCCCCGCTCCTCGTAAACCGGCGCCCAGGCGTCGCCACCTGAAATATCGGTGTATTCGTTGCTGAGGTCGGTGCAAAGCAGGCTGTTTTTCACTATGTGGAACGGGATGAGGTAATTGGCATGGAATTTTGGCAATTCAATGGCTTTCCCGTTCTCAAATTCCACCCGCATCTTTCCCGGCCATTCTCCGTAACGGAAGTAGAGCCTGGTGATCTTCCTGTAGTCTTTCATGCCAAAGGAGCGGATGAAGCTCTTGACCGAAGAAAAATGCAGTGTATTGCCGTAAAAGGGCCCGAAAATGTATTTTATGTTTTTCACTGAAGGATGGCCGAGCTCCTGCAGCAGCCTGATCGACTGCACCTGTCCCGGCAGCCCTACATATGCAAGTTTCCCTTCAAATTTTTCGATTTCAGGAAGGATCTCGTTCACCGCACTGATGATGTACTTGCTCTGGGCGGCTTCAAGCAGCTCCTCTTTTGATGTGGCAATAAAAGGCCTGGTAAGCCAGGGTTCCTCTTTCGACATACCCAGCACTACCGCTCCGTCGATCTTTTTTTTCTCCAGCATCCATATAAGCACCGATGTAATGATACCGCCGCTGGCTGAGTTCCTCCTTATCTCTTCATCCTTGGAAAAGCCTATGTAAATATTCCGGTATGCACCGATAAAGCTGTGATGTTGCGACTCCT
Source organism: uncultured Bacteroidales bacterium (assembly GCA_964644135.1). Classification (GTDB taxonomy): domain Bacteria; phylum Bacteroidota; class Bacteroidia; order Bacteroidales; family JAGOPY01; genus CAZMOK01. The sequence continues at coordinate 9,333 of CAZXWD010000082.1, forward strand.
CACCATAGATCCTTTTTCGCTCTGCGGGGAAATCAAAACCTTTTCCGCTGCATGCGCTGAAGAGCAATTCCTCTTCTATCTCATCCAAAGGCTCTTGTATCGCCGGCAGGTAACTTCCCAGCCTGTCGCCAAATATGATCTTCCCTTTGGAAAGCCCCACACAGGTACCGCACCTGTTGCAGAGCCCCGACCTGACGACCTCCTCTATGTTATGCGCTTTTTTCACAAACGTAGAATTGCCTTATGCCCAGTTCAGCTATGAATGTTCCCCGGGCTTTGTCGATTATCTTTTCTCCCCAGTCCTGCAGAAAGGCCGGACCAACGGGTATGAGGATGGTCCCTTTATGCAACAGCAGTTTCCAGCCTGTCTTCCTGAACATCTCCTTCACCTCTTTCGACCTCAGGAACCTGTGAGGCCCTTCCCCGTGCCCCCCGAACAGGGCCGTGAAGACCCTGTAGGGCAGTTCGCTGGTGGCTGGAGGGCAGCTCAGCACCAGTCGTGCATCCTGTTTCGATACCCTGTGCAGTTCGCTCAGAAAAGCAATCGGATCGGCAACATGTTCCAGGGTTTCCAGGCTCAGCACCCGGTCGAACTCCTTATCAGCAAAGGGCAGTTTTGAATAATTATCGATCTTCAGTTGCCTGATCCCAGGTCTTATCGATGCCGCAACTTTCATAAGCCCGGCGGATATTTCTGCATTCAGGACCTCTGCATCTGCGCAGGCCTGTTTGATATAGTCATCAGCCTCGGCATCCCTGCTGGTCACATTCAGCACTTTCATGCCCGGCTGAAGGGCCAGGTATCCCGTACTTTCCCTGAAACGCTGGTCGTGGGTGCGCTTTACTTTCTCATTTTCCTTTACATAGATATGCGCTACATCATCCCAGTGTTTTTCCACATCCTTGTCGGACCAGGGATTTTTATGATCATTGGTTTTTTTCACCTGTCAGCTTCGCTTTCTGGTGAGGATTGAGACCTGGTCGGCAACAAGGCCTATAAAGAAAAGGAAGAAAGCCAGGATGATGACTATGAGACCGCTGTTGGGGAACCTTCCGGCAATGAAATAGCCGGCCACCCCATAGCCAAATCCGGCAAAGAAAATGATTGCGCTTGCCGGAAGGAATATCTTCAGCGGGTTGAACAGCATGATGATCCTCAGGACGAGCATAATGGTCTTTGGCCCGTCTTTCAGGAACTTGACGTTGCTCACCCTGCCAACCCTTTTTTCGACGGTGATGGGAAAAGTACCGATATTGAACCCCTCTTTAAGGAATGCCAGTGTGGAGGTTGTTGAAAAGGAAAAGCCGTTGGGGAAGATATGGATCAGTTCCTCAAGGAGGTCTTTATGAAATCCCCTGTAACCTGAGTTGTAATCCGGAAGTTTCTGTTCCACCAGGTATTCGCCCACGATCCTGATCAATCGCTTGCCGGCCTGCCTTGCCTTCACCTGGTGAGATTCCTTACCCCTGGTACCAATCACCATGTCGTAATCTTCAAGCATTTCAACGATGGTGGGGATATGTTTCGGATCGTGCTGCCCATCGCTGTCGAGCATAACCACCAGGTTGCCTGTTGATTTGCGGATCCCTGTCTTAAGAGCGGCGCCGTATCCTTTGTTGGTCGAGTGCGACAATACCTTGACCGGGTATTCCTTTATGATCTCGAGGGATTTATCGGTTGAGCCGTCGTTCACCACTATCACTTCATACAATTCGTTGAACCCCAGTTCAACTATCTTGTCGAGAAGTGTCCTGATCCCTGTTTCCTCATTGTAGAGGGGGATGATTACCGATACTTTTGAAGGTTCTTTCATCCTAAGGCTGAAATGTTTTGGCCGCCTGCGAAATTAGTAAATTTGAACGAAACGCGAAGGGTCCGGGTTGCGGGTTACGAGTTGCGGGTTATGAGCACGGGAGGTTAGGCGGATAAGGAGAGGGGAAGAGTATTAGAGTTGAGTGTTGAGTGTTGAGTGTTGAGATGAATTCTGAATTATCCGTGTTAATCCGTTAAAATCCGTGTCATCCGCGTTCTATGTGTTGATAGCAAAGCACCAGCATAGGCGCACGGTGGGGCAAGGCAATAAAGACAATTGTAGCAATAGAGACAATTTGACAATAATCCATCAGCCATCAGATCTGAAATCTATCTTTCCCCCTCCAGCGCTTTCTTGTAATCCGGTGGATCGATGAGCTTTTGGAAATCCGCGGAAGGCCTCTTTCTCAGGAAGGAGTCCCAGTAGGCCTCTTTCGACATGGCATCCCAATGGATGGAACCGTAGTAATACTGCCTTGTCTGAAAGATATTCAAGAACGAAAGAAACCCGGCTATGATCAGGTAAATGGCTATGATCGCATAATGCCGCCTGAAGATCCATTCAGTGAATGCTGCGAAAGGAATGGCCAGCAAAGCGTAAGTCTCAACCATGACACGCTGGCCAAATCCTCCGCCATACCACCAGCACCACCATGAGAAGGCAATGTACATGTGCAGCAGGACATAGATCAGAACAGGGAAAAACAGCCCCCTCCGGTTTTTCCAGAGCAATACCATTCCGGCAATCGCGAAGACCATAATGGGAGTGTACACCAGCCATCCTTTCCTGTAGCTGAAAATGCCTTTTATGAATTCAGGGTCCCCGAAGAAAAATCCCTCCTCGCCGTAGCCATAAAAGAGATAATCACCGCTTACATATTTCCAGTAAGCAATCTGCGGGGAGATCACTGCCAGGAAGACAAGTATCATCACCGCCCTCTGCTGCCACGATTTAAAGATAAAAAGGAACCTATCTTTCAATTCTTTCAGGGATGAAACGCCCCAGAGTGGGATCAGTATGGCTATGATAATATTGGATGGCCTCACAAGGGTGATCATCCCCAAAGTGACAGCGATCAGCAAGGCATATTTCCACTTGTGCGACCTGATCCATTGCTCCAGCACCCATATAAACAAAGCAAACAGGAAAAAACTGTATGCATGCGACATGGTCGGCTCCAGGGTGGTGTAGAAATAGAGGTTGGTGCCAAGGCCCACAGCCAGGAGTGTCATTGCGACTACATATTTTGAGAATTTCTCCGAAAGTATCCTCAACAGGAAATAGAGTCCGAAGAAAAGATAAAACACGCTGGAAACTATCAGTGCAATCTTATAGGGTGGACTGAAACCTGAGGCTTCATATTCAAGTGGCCCCGAAAGGCCATGGGCCGCAAAAAAGAAGGGGGAATACATAATAGACAATCCCATTGTCATTTTGCCGATATAATTGCCGTTTTCGAGCTTTTCCCCCCAGATCTTTCGCTTGAAATACTCCGTAGTGTCCCCGGAAAGGAATTTCATTGTAACATCGCCATGTATGACGGTTGCCGGCAGGTACTGGTAATAGAGGATCACGTCATGGGCTATGATCCTGCCTTCGATCTTCCAGAATTGATTGTGCTTGTTGGCAGCGATAACGGTGATAACAACAGCCGCAAGAGCAATGTAATGAATGTGTTTCCTTGCCAGGCTTATTATCGGTTTTATTTTCATTAGTGTTATACCGGTATAAGGCTGTTGTGAGACTGATCAGAAATCATCGAAAAGATTTTCATCGGGTTCCGAGAAAGTATCGTCCACCTTGTCGCAGTCGAGCTCAAAGGAAACCGGTTTCAGTGGCTTTTCAAAATCACCCCTGGAAATATTAAGTTCGGGGTCATCATACACTTTCTGCATGTATAAGGCCCAGATCGGAAGCGCCATATTGGCCCCCTGGCCAAGTCCTATCGTCCTGAAGTGAACGCTCCGGTCTTCGGCCCCCACCCACGTGCCTGTGCTCAGATCGGGAGTCAGGCCAATGAACCAGCCATCCGATTGGTTCTGCGTGGTTCCTGTTTTTCCGGCAATGGGGTTTGAAAATCCATATTTATACCTGAGCCTGATGCCTGTCCCCGACTGCACAACCCCCTTCATAAGCTCCAGCATAAGGAAGGCGGTCTCTTCGCTCATTGCCTCCTGTTTTTCAGGGACAAACCTCTCGATCACATTCCCGTATTTATCTTCTATTTTGGTGACCATTATTGGTTCTATATGCACCCCCTTATTGGCAAATGTATTGAATGCCCCCAGCATCTCCCAGAGGGATATATCGGGCGTACCGAGCGCTATGGCCGGTACGG
>CAZXWD010000083.1:0-13165 GCA_964644135.1 uncultured Bacteroidales bacterium
GAGGGGTCGAATAAACAGATCAAATGGGTTTATTCTTCCGGGCCTTCACCCTCAGCAGTTCCTTCAGCCCTGCCCCAGCCGCCTCCACCCGGTGTTTCAAGGATAAAAGTGTCTCCTTTCTCCACATGATGATGATCAATCCCCGAAACGGGGACTTTTGTCCCATCCTGCTTTATGATCCGCTGCGTTCCGGGCACTCCCTCTCCCCCGCCGTTAATACCGTAAGGACCGCTTGTCCTGTGCTGGCTCAATAACGATAATTCCATATCCTCAAGGAAAGTATATTCCCTGATGATCCCGTCCCCTCCCTTAAACTTTCCTTTTCCACCGGAATTTTTCCTGATGCTGAACCTGTTCAGCAGGATCGGGAACCGGTGCTCAATGATCTCGGGATCGGTGATCCTTGTATTGGTCATATGCTGGTGTACAGCCGAAGTACCACCACTTCCTTCTACAGCCCCGGTGCCTCCGCCTACGGTTTCGTAATAGCCAAATTGCCTGTTCCCAAAAAGGACATTGTTCATGGTGCCCTGGCTGCAGGCCGCAATCCCGAACGCTTTGAGCAATGCATCGGTAAGCCGCTGGCTGACTTCAACATTCCCTCCCACCACAGCAGGGCATTCTTCGGGCGACCTGTCGAAAGGAGGGCTTAAAAAACCTTCCGGAAGGATCAATGTAACAGGTTCCATAAGGCCGTCGTTCAACGGTATCTGCTCATCCAACAAGAGCCGCATCACATAGATCACCACGCTGTTAACAATAGCAGGTGTGGCATTCATGTTTTGGGGGTGAACAGCTCCGCTACCTGTAAGGTCGATCACTGCCCGGTCGCCTGAAACAGTTACTTTTACCTTTATCGGTGTATGGTCGTCCAGGGCCTCTTCAGCATGATAAACCCCATCTTCCATAGCGGCCAGAACCTGTTGCATTTTCATTTCAGCATACTCTTTCAGCCTTTTCATGTATTTGAGCAGCTGCTCAAAGCCATGATCTGCAACCAGGCCCCTTAATGTTTTCAGCCCTTCGTAATTTGCGGCAAGGGCAGCATTCAGGTCGGCAAGGTTCTCTTCCACATTCCTCGTGGGATAAGGTGCGGATAGCAAGACCTGTTTTATGCCCTCCCAATTGACCCGGCCTTTTTTAATGAGATGAAATGGAGCAATGGTAACGCCTTCCTCGGCAAGTGTCCTGGCAAAAGGAGGCATAGAACCCGGTGCCATTCCTCCAATCTCAGCATGATGAGCCCTGTTGACAACAAAGGCTATCCGTTGGTTTCTTTCATAAACCGGGGTGATGAACGTAATATCGGGCAGGTGTGACCCTCCGAAGAACGGATGGTTTGTCACTACGGTATCGCCTTCTTCAATAGTTACATGCTTCATCAGTGTCCTGACACAGATCCCCAGGCTGCCAAGGTGGACCGGTATGTGAGGCGCATTGGTTACCAGATATCCGTCCTTGTCGAGCAGCGCACAGGAGAAATCCATTCGCTCTTTGATATTCACCGACAAGGCTGTGCGTTGCAGAATCGCACCCATATTGGATGCAACCGACATGAACCTGTTGGAGTAAAGTTCCAGCTCAGTCTCTGATATCAGATCCTGTTTGTTGCCAGGCCCCTTACTTTTTGCAAGAGGAATGATTTCAAGGTTACCATAACTGTCCACTTTCAGTTTCCAGCCTTCCTCAATCACAACAGTGCTTTTATCATTGGTAATGATGGCAAGGCCCTCCAATTGCATTCCGGGCATCAGTTCCTCCCTTAAGTAAACCGGGACTTCCTTCCACTCATTTTTATTCCATGAAGTAATGTGCCTTAATTCTTTCGCTTTTTCCCGCTTCCTTTCATTGGTCTTTTCATTTACCAGCCCCTCTGTGTCCAGCGAAACTTTCACCCTGATCGACTCTACTTCCAGGTCCCTGTCTTCAACCCAGTGCCCGAACAGCTTTTCATAGGCCTTCCTGAAATTTTGCCTGAGCTGTTCCGGATCACCTTCCATTTCGACCGCCAGTGTGCTGTCCTGTCCTTTGAAACGAAGGAACAAGGTTTTCATGTCTATGCTCATACGGGCCTGGTCACCAAAATCAGCATGAAGGTTTGCTTTAGCATCTCTGATCAGTTCACTGAATACTGATCCTGCATGGTTAATGAAAGGATCAAACAATTCGAGCACTTGTTTTTCATGGATCCTTTCTATCCTAGAAGTACCTATTCCGTAGGCGCTCAGCAATCCTGCATCCTTCGGGATCAGTATTTTACTGACACCTAGCAGTTCCGCGATGCTGCAGGCATGCATCCCTCCGGCCCCGCCAAAGGCAACCATCACATAATCTGAAGGGTTGAACCCTTTGGCGGTCGAGATCTTTCTGATGGCACCGGCCATGATCTCATCGGCAATGTCGAGAAAACCGGTCAATACCTGTTCTCTTTTTGGCTTTTTCCCGGTACTTTTATGTATCTTATCCAGGAGATTATCCAGCTTTTTACAGCTTTCCCCGGGATCGACAGGGATACCGAAGCTGGAGATATCCATTCTTCCAAGCATCAGGTTTACATCAGTTATGGTGAGTGGGCCTCCGCTTCCGTAACAGGCAGGCCCCGGGTCGGCACCGGCGCTTTCGGGTCCTACCGTTAATCTGAACCCATCGTATCCACAAACAGATCCTCCGCCGGCTGCCACCGTTTCGATGGCAATGGCAGGACTCTTCACCAGGGCATCACCGATCTCCAGTTCGTATTTGTAATCAAAATTCCCGCTATATCTTGAAACATCAGTGCTGGTGCCTCCCATATCAAAGGTGATGATATTATTATGTCCCGATTGCCTTGCGACAGATGAAGCTCCGACAACACCACCTGCAGGTCCGCTCAGCAAACTGTCCTTGGGATGAAAAGAGTCTGACCTGACCAATCCCCCGGCGCTGTTCATAACCAGGAAATCATGGTTTACTGCGTTGGTTATGTTTGCGATATACTCTTGAATGACGGGCGACAGATAGGCATTTACCGTTGTAGTTTCTGCACGTTCCAACAGTTTGATCAGGGGCGATAACTCATGGGAGACTGAAACATATTTTATGCCCAGTTTTTTCAGGAGATCTCCAAGTTGCTTCTCATGGACCGGGTTCTTATATCCGTTCAGGAAAACTACTGCAGCAGATTCAATGCCCTGTTTTACCAGCTTCAGGATCTCCTGCCGGTAGATTTCCGTATCGAGAGGTTTTATGATCTCTCCGTCTGCATCAATCCTTTCATCAATTTCCACTGTCAATTCAGGCAATGACTTTTTCTTTTGGATAACCAGTGAAAATATGTCGGGCCGTTGCTGGGTACCTATTTCAAGGAGATCGCCGAACCCTTTTGTAATATACAGCACCGAAGGGGCCCCTTTTCTTTCCAGCAGGGCATTTGTCCCTTTGGTGGACCCGAGGCGCATTTGAATTTCGGGGAATCTATTGTTCAATGCCGTGCCGGTGATCATGCGAACGGCAAGAACTGGAGCCTCTTCACCGGCCGACAGCTCAAAGGTAATGCCCGCTTTTCGAAAAGGCTTTTCAAACGGGGTATCAAGTTTTAGGATCTTATTCTCAATATCGAATGATAAAACATGAATAACATTATGCTTTACATTAAGCAACCTGAACTTAAACCCGGCAAGTATGTCCTTTGTCAAGCCCCACGACTCGTTAACTTGGAGTGTTTTATCATCTAACCATTTTGCAACGCTCCCCCTGATGGTGCCGTTACTTAATATCTTTTTCCGGTATGAATTACCTTTGTTGTCAAGAGCGATCAGATCGGTGAAAGTGCCCCCGGTATCAATGGAAATAGAGTATTTTAAGCCGGCATTATCCATCTATCTTCTGGCTGCTTTTTTTAACTGCTGGATCCTGGCAAATAATAACGCCGTAAATAAAAAGGCCATTATTGTTGTAACTATCAATGCTATGTTTTCTTGTTTATCGCCTATGCCTGCTGATGACCGAAAGGCTGCGATCAGGTTCCGGGCCCCGAGGATAATGGTTACCCACACAATCAATCCGAAAACCAGGTCGGCCGTTAATTTATTCACTCTTTCAGCGCCCATAAGTTTTGTGTTGTTTACCGTAAACCAGAGAAAAATACTGATAAATGGCAATATCAGCCCGTTGAGGGCCTGGGCAGCGATGATTGCGGGAATCGGCTTTAACCCGATAGTGCCAAAAACCACCCCGGTCAGCAGCACAAATGACCATGTAAAAATAAAATAACGCCCATTCTTTTCCCATTTGGAGTCTTCATTCTTCTGGAACAGGTCTTTTGCTGTCAGTGCTGAAGCCAGCGGCGCAGTGATGGCCGAGGAGAACCCGGCTGCAAACAGTCCGATGCCAAAGAACCATATGGCCCAGTTCCCAACTTTGGAGGCGAGCATTTGTGCCAGCGTCAGGAACGAAAATTCGCCACTGACGGCAGATCCCACAACCAGGACAGCAAGAGTGACTATCCCCCCCAGGATAACAGCAACTGCGATCCCGAACCTCATTTCTGAAACCGTTTGTTTTTTGTCGGCAATGCCCGATCCCAGGAAAAGGTTATATGGGACTACTGTTGTCCCGATCAACCCGAGGATCAGCATTCCCGATCCAACAGGGAAGCGGGGAGTTATTAATCCTTTAAGGATTTCAGAAGGATCTGGTTTGACCATAAAAGCAGTGACCAGGAAGACCACTCCCATGAAAACAACCAAAAAGCCGAGGATCCTTGCTAAAAGCTGTAACCTGGGAAACAGGAGCGCTAACCCGGCAACCATTGCGATTAAAAGGACCCAGAAAGCCGTTGAAGAAGTTCGGATGATGCTTGCTCCGGACGAAGCCCCTATGAGGTTGCCCGTTTCATAGGCTGCCGAACCGATTATGATAGCACCTATGATCAATACAAATACGAGCCAGCCTATCCTTCTGCCTTGAAATTGGGCAACAATGGCCCTGCCAAGGCTCTTGTGGCTCACAATGCTTATCCTTGCTGCTGCCTCTTGCAAAACGAAGCAGGCTATCACAGAGAAGGTCAGTGTCCAGGAAAGCCCGAACCCAAAGGAGGCCCCGGCTTTTGCAGCGGTAGTTATGGTCCCGGGGCCAACAAATGCTGCGGAGATAATGGACCAGAAAAGGATGTTAAACAGTTTCTTCTTCATGGGAAGTGATTACAGGCAAAGTTAATTTTATATCACTTCCCAAATGATTGGAGATTGTCGATTTGATTCTTTTAGGGAAGAACTATTATGAGCAGATCTTTTTGATATCGCGCAATCACTTAATCCATTTTACCCACTGACTATAGTCACTGAGTGAAATATTATGTTAAATAGCTTACTGAGTGACTATAGTCACTGGGTGAAAATATTGGATGATCATTTTCTGTGTCTTAAATTCTCAGTATCTTGGCAAAAAAAGAACTTAAAATATGGATAAAAGAAAACTTGGTAACACAGATATGGATATTACCCGGATAGGTTTCGGAGCATGGGCAATAGGAGGCGGTAACTGGGAATTCGGCTGGGGCCCCCAGGATGATGATAAAGCCATAAATGCTATACGGCAAGCCGTGGAGGCAGGAATGAATTGGATAGATACAGCCGCCGTATACGGTCTCGGGCATTCAGAAGAACTGGTTGCAAAAGCCCTTGAAGGAATGCATGACAAACCTTTTATATTCACAAAGTGCGGACTGGTCTGGGATGCCAATAGAAAGGTAAGCAGGAATATAAAAGGGGAATCGATCCGCAAGGAGTGTGAAAACAGCCTGCGGAGGCTCAAAACGGATGTGATCGACCTGTACCAGGTGCACTGGCCAGTGGATGAAGATATTGAAGAAGGATGGGAGATGATGGAAAAGCTCAGGAAAGAGGGCAAAGTACGGCACATTGGTGTTTCTAACTTTGATACTCAACAGATCAAAAGATGCCAAAAAATAGCCCCGGTATCCTCGCTACAACCTCCTTATTCCCTGATCATGCGTGAATATGAAGAGGAAGTACTGCCCTATTGCAAGGAGCAGGATATTGGTGTGATAGTCTACTCACCAATGGCATCGGGAATGCTCACCGGGGCAATGACAAGGGAGCGCATAAAGAACATGCCTGATAACGACTGGAGGAAGAATGACCACAAATTCCAGGAACCTGAACTTACAAGAAACCTCGGACTTGCTGAAAAGCTGAAAGAAATAGGAGAAAAGCACAACTGTTCAGCCGGCGAGGTAGCCATTGCGTGGACGTTGAGAAACCCGGCAGTAACAGGTGCAATCGTAGGCGGTAGAAGTGCTTCACAGGTTGACGGTATCAGCAGGGCCTGGGATATTGAACTCTCCGAAGAAGACCTTTCGGAAATCGGAGAGTTTTTGTGAAAATTATTTAAATAAGGATCATTTCCCCCCCTTTGGGATATTATTCACCACCATGATCTCATCAGCTCCGGAAAATGTGCCTCCATCGGTCGTAGTTCCTTCCAGGGTCAATGTGTTGTAATCTCCTACGTTTAATGGGAGATTAACTATCTCGCTCATCAGGAATTTTGCCACGAAATTACCCTGGTTGTCATCTTTCCAGCTTGAGATAGTAATTCCCTCCATGGTTACCGTTTCAGCAACAACATCACCGTAGGGGATATCGGTATGGACGGTTACCACCTGCCCATTGTTTTGCAGGTTAAGAACATTTGGGGCTACCTGGATATCAATGGTATTTTGCCCTAATCCCAGGAATGGTATTAATACTAGCAGAATCAATAAAATGCCAGTTACTTTTGATGTTACAGTTTTTACATTTTTCATTTTGAATTCCTTTCAAGATTAATTCAGTTTTTAGTTAATCCTGAATAATGCTAAAAGGTTGTCTTTTTAATCAGACTTCTTCAACATAAGTCTTTGATGTGTCCTAATTGATAGTTAATAAGAGCATTACCTCCTCATCACTCAATGCACTTCCAAAAATCATCACTTCATCGATACTTCCAAAAAAATTCTCCTCATAATTCATGGCGCCTATCAACATTACGGTGCCGGTCCATAAAGGGGCCCCAGCAGTGACATACGTATTGTCCAGCATGCCATTTATATATATTTTCATCGTTTTATCGATGTAAGTATAGGCCACATGACTCCACTCGTTAAGCGGAACAGGTTTTGTTGAATTAATGTGGTAATGGTCAGGATCTGCGAAAAAATGGGCATTCAACTTATTTTCTGAGGTTAGTTGCACTACGAAATCACGGTTTGGATTTACGAGCGAAACAATGTTGTTATGGTCCCTGATTTCATCAGGATTTATCCAGGCAGCAACAGTGAAACCGTCAGGAAATACAATATCCTCATGATCGGGTATTTCTATATACTTATCATCTTCAAATGCATAAGCTGACCCGGGATTGCCAAACCTGTCCCAGGTGAGTAAAGCATTATTGACAATTCCATGATGTTCAAAATCACTCTCATCATTGGCATTACCGTTAAAGGGGTAATACGCCTTAAGCCCTTCAGGAAAATCACCTGGCGATATGGCTTTGCGAACCTGGCTGTAACTGGTTAAACCAAGATCGTTCTCTAACTTAACCCTGTAAAAGAATATGTTGCCCTGTTCAATTCCGTGAATAATATAGGTTGTATCATTTACATTTTCTGTGCTGAATATTTCATGCTCATCGGTGAGCAGAGCATCTGAGGATTCGTATAAGGTATAACTGGCAAAGTTTGCATCAGTGCACTCCTGCCAGCTTATTATGAAAGAACCCTCATTATAGACGATAGGGTGGACTTTAATTTCGTTGGGATAATATTCTGTATTATCGATAAAGCATCTGACAGGATCACTGTCGGCAATGTTGTCGTACTTATCGTAAGCCCTGGCAGTAAGTGTGTGAGCAGATGAATCCTGGTGATCAAAAGTGTTCCAGAATATCTCGTAAGGCTCTTTCACTGACTCACCACCGGGTATTTGTAATCCGTCAACATACAGAACAACCTTCTTGATCCCACTTTCATCAGTAGCCATGACACGAATGATTGCTGTATCACTTAATACCGCGTCATTGTAAGGATAAGCGATCAGGACACCGGGTGGTTTGTTATCAGCGGGATCCATGTAAATAACGTCATCATTTTTACATCCCGCGAGAAAAATCAGTACGATCAAGAAAATCATACAGGATGAAAATCCATCTTTCATTTGTGCATTTTTTGGAAATGCTCCTAATTTACTAAATGGGATTGAGAATTCAAACAGAAACTTGTCAAATATCAGATTATGAATTGAATATAAATTTAATCCCTTCACTAAACTCAAGGGTTGAAATATTATGTTAAATGCCTTTCCGGTTTTTCACTGAGTGACTATAGTCACTGGGTGAAATTTATATTATCATGTTTCCATCCTGAACAATTCCACCGGTTTGCTTTTACCTTTTAAGAGAACTGTGCCGGCAGGAGTAAAGATATCCAGGTTAAGATCAGGAAACCGTTCAAGCGATTCGCCTGAGATCAGGAAATCAGTTGAAAGCCTGTCACATTCGGATTGGATCCTTTTTGCAGTATTCAGCACATCGCCTACATACATGATCTCCTTTTTATGATCGCCAACCCACATCACAACAACTTTTCCTGAATGGGCGCCAGCCTTGAAACGGGGAACAAACCCGTATTTCTCTCTGTAATTGCTTTCTTTGGATGAAATGATCTGCTTTATCCTTTTAATGCAATCGATGCAGTTTTGAAGATTTTGTGTTTTCCGTAAAGGCCAGCTTATTATTACTTCATCACCAATGTAATCATAGATCTCACCGTTGGTTTCCCGTGCAGCTACGGATATATCGAAATAATAGTCCTGGAGTAACGAACCAAAACCAAAATTACCTAACTGCTCGGCTATAGTTGTAGATGATTTCAGATCGATGAAAAGGAAAATCCGTTTTTTTTCGCTTGGTTTATGATACCTGCCGGTAATGAAATTAATTAGCTCTCCCTTCCGGTGTAAGCTGTTTATCTGGACAATGGTATTCATCACTAAAATAATGGATATTATAGTTATAATATTGACCGAAAGCATGTCAGATTTAAGGTAGTCATAAACTGCTGTGAGAAGAGGTGTCCCATAGATGATCCTGTCGTTCAGGGCATTGATAAGGGACAACCAGAAGATGATCATAATAAGATAAGCCAAACTTTTAGTGAGAAGCAGGAACCAGAAGGGTTTTCTTCTGAAAGAATCCTTAAAGGCCACCTCAAACACACCCAATGAGAACAATATAATGGAACCAACCGTTGTTGTCCTGATAATCAATGGTAACAAAAGACCTCCCTGTATAGCATGCTCAACGAAAGCATAAATGAATCCCAGGACTGCACCGAGCAGGGAAAGTTTAAGGACAAACAAGCGTTCAGTTTTCATATACTTATGCTACAATCTTTATGAGGTGAAGAGCTAAGATATACATAATTAAAAAGAAAGTCATACAGGCTTTTAGCGCATGTATGACTTTGCTTAAGGTTTTTTTAATAAATAGCAGATCAGGTTATTCCAGGTGCGCTGATACTTTGACTGCCATTGGCGGGTAATCCATCAGTTTTTCCATATCTACAGGTGCAAAGTAGAAAACATATACTGCCCTCAGTTCAGTTTGCTCTACATTTCCAGGGGATTCCTCATACCCCCATGTCCAGTTTTCAAGTTCATACGCTTCTCGTTCAGGCACTTCTTCAAGGGCTTCTTCCAATGCCTGCTCAAAAGGTTTCGATTGGGTCTTATTTATTATTTCAGTGATCGGCCTCCATACTTTGGACGCGTTGTAAACACTTCCATCGGGATTTAGCTGAATCGATATTTTTCCTCCTTCCCCCAATGTAATTGCATAACCATCATCCAGCATTATCTGCCGACGGAAAGTAACCGTAGCATTTTTTCCCGTGACAGTTACTTTCTCATCCGCCCTTTCCTCTTTTCCCCTGGTTTCAACCATCATCATCTGCCCCTCCGGTTTTGCTGTTTCTTTTTCCATCCATCCTTGCTTTCTCATAAATTCTGAAGCGCTTTTTATATACTCTTTTTCGTCGAGCATTCCACCCCCTTCTTTAAATGCTCTTTCAGAAGCAAAATAGATTGCTCCCGATTTTTTGTTCACTTTTACCTCCGGAACTTCCCTTCCTTTCACCTCATTTGTTGAAAACCTCCATGAATCATCATCCTTGAATTCATATTTTTCGTAAGGTTCAGGCAAGGGCATGGGAATTATCGAAAAGACTGGAAGTAATGGAGGGACATCGATTATCGCAAAAGGCACATTGCTGTCAAATTCAGAAAGATACTGAATGTGAAGGTAAGGCCCTGAAGGATTAGGCTGATTTGTGAATGTAGCGTCATACAATGGGGTGCTTGAAGTTGTCCAGCCCCCTGTTGTAATGCAAAGAGGTGTGTTCCAGCTCAGCCGGTGAAGGCCATAAATGAACGCATCGGCTACATCATAGCTGTGATTGTTATAATAATCCCAGATCCTGTTAGTTTCAGACTCGTGGCAATAAGCTGCAGAAGATGAACCGCAGGCCATTCTCAGCTCCGGGCTTAGTATCGGTCCCCATCGCTCAAAAACGTTTCTCATAGCATCCGAGTCGTTAGAACCGTCAAAATCTCCCGGGCAGGTATAGTGCCATGTTTCACCGGGACAAGTTTTGGGGCCATGTGCAAATACCTCGCAGGAACATTGCCAGAAGTACCTCAGGACCCCGTGATTGGATCCGTCGCAGTTGCCCAGCAACATGTTGGCCAGACCGTTTGAGCTGCTCAATGTACTGTAGCCGGTAGGGTTTCCATGGCCTGCATAGAAGAACAGCATAGCCCTGTCGATCCCGTTTGTGGCATCATTATCTTTGCCGCCGCCGGTTTTGCTTATATCGTTGTAATAATCGCCGGTACTGGTAAGCCCTACATGCATGTGGTTTTTCGTCCATGAATTCGGACAATGATTTGTGGCTGTGGGATTACCAACCATATCGAATCCTGTCAGGAATTCTTCTGCAGTGTCGATATGCCAGTCGGTATTCCCGTGTGCGGTTAGAACGGAGTTCACTTTTGGATTCATGGGGCAACACGAGGCCCATAGAATTCCTATCGTGATCAACCCCACAGTGATCAATAATTTGTGATTTCTTTTCATTGAAAACCCTCCTTTTAATTAATAATTAATATGTAACATAATAATCAAGGCAAACACCCGCTCCCGAGGGTGTAATATTACCTGAACAAGGGTTAAGAAATAATTGACCGTTAAGCACAAGTACAACTGCCAGGTTGCATCATTCTGAAATGAAAAGATTGAAAGAGGATATTATATAGTATGGTTTGGTTATGTTGAGTATATCAAAAATACTTCATTTTGAGGGCTTTGTCAAATATATTAAATGCTTTTCCTCTTTTTCACTGAGTGACTATAGTCACTGGGTGAAACCTATATTAAAACTATTCTATCATTTTTGTCGTATCTTTGCAAACTCTTTCATAGTTATATGACAGAACACAAAAACCAGACAATACCCTCGCTGATTACCTCTTCAGCAGAGAGATTCGCAGAAAGACCCGCCCTTTCTTATGTGAAAGGTGAGCCGGTCACTTATAATGGACTGCTTCAAAATATCAGGTCCCTGGTGAAATTCCTTGAGGATCTCGGAGTAGGACCGGGCGATAAAGTGGCAATACTCAGCACCAATTCACCCAACTGGGGGATCGCATACCTGTCGGTCACCTGGATGGGCGCTGTGGCCATCCCGATACTGCCCGATTTCAGTCCTGAAGAGGTGGACAATGTACTTAACCACTCAGACACGAAGGCGATCTTCGTTTCACAGGGACTGAAGCATAAGGTTTCGTGCCAGAAGTGCAAGGAGCTGCGATTCCGGATCGCACTGGAGGATTTCTCGCTAATCAATTTAGGGGTGGACGCAAAGTACGATCCAGAAAGCTTTTCAGAAACAGATTATGATGTAAAGGAGAATGACCTTGCAGCTATAATCTACACTTCGGGAACCACCGGTCGCTCAAAGGGGGTGATGCTCACTCATAAAAACCTTTACAGCAACACGGTCTCCTGCAGCAATGTGCAGCACATCGACGAATACGACCGGATGCTTTCCATCCTGCCGCTTTCGCATACTTACGAAAACACAGTAGGCTTTCTTTTACCCATGTACAGGGGTGCCGCCGTTTATTATCTCGACAAACTGCCCACACCGCCGGTACTGTTGCCTGCCCTGAAAGAGGTCAAACCTACTTTGATGCTTTCGGTCCCGCTGATCATCGATAAGATATACCGCAAAAAAATACTGCCCACTTTCACTAAGAACAGGCTGGTCGGTTCACTCTACAGCATACCTTTTATCAGGAAAAGACTGAATGTTCTTGCCGGAAAGAAACTCATGCAGATGTTTGGTGGTGAGCTGAAATTCTTCGGCATCGGCGGAGCGAAGCTCGACAGGGAGGTGGAAAAATTCCTCTGCGAAGCAAAATTTCCTTATGCCATTGGTTACGGCCTTACCGAAACATCACCTTTGCTTGCCGGTGTTAATCCCCAGACTACGAGGCTTGAATCTACCGGTCCGGCAGTGAGTAATGTACAGTTAAGGATCAATGATCCTGATCCTTCCACCGGAGAGGGCGAGATATGGGCAAAAGGGCCTAACGTTATGCAAGGCTATTATAAAGACCCTGAACTGACGGATGAAGTCCTTACCAAAGACGGATGGTTCAGGACCGGCGATCTTGGCCTTTTTGATAAAGACAACTATCTCTATATCAAAGGTCGGCTTAAGTCGATGATCGTCGGGCTGAGTGGTGAGAACATCTACCCCGAAGAGATCGAATCGCTCATAAACAGCTACCGTTTTGTTTCTGAATCCCTTATTGTGGACCGCAAAGGAAAGCTTGTCGCGCTGGTTCATTTCAACCGCGAAGAGCTCGAGGAAAAAGCAAAGAATGTAAAGGAAGAGGTTTCACTTTACGTGGAGAAAAGGATCGACGAACTAAGGGAAGAGGTGAGGGCCTATGTCAATTCCCGCGTCAACAGGTTCTCCCAGATCAAGATCGTGATCGCCCACCACGAGCCTTTCAAAAAGACCGCCACACAAAAGATCAAACGGTTTCTATATCAGTAG
>CAZXWD010000084.1:0-12976 GCA_964644135.1 uncultured Bacteroidales bacterium
TAAGGATTAAGAAAAATTCAGAATTTAAAAGAGCTAACAGTCAGAAGCAAAAATATATGGAAGCCCTGAGAAAAGAATTGAAAGTATCGGCCATTGAGAATGGAACAGTAATTGACCATATCCCTTCCAGGAGCGTATTCCAGGTAATTAAAATTCTTGGACTCGACGAATGTGAAGAGCAGATACTCTTTGGCACCAACCTGGAAAGTAAAAAATACAAAACTAAAGGCATTGTAAAGGTTTCCAACCGGTTTTTCGAAAGTGATGATGTAAATAAAATAGCCCTGGTAGCGCCAACTGCAACCCTCATTGAGATCAGGGACTACAAGGTAACCCTGAAAAAACAGGTTGAAATGCCCAATGAAATAACCCAGTTCACAAAATGTGTCAATCCAAAATGCATTACCAATCACGAAAACATCACCACACGTTTCACTGTTGCCGATAAAGAAGACCTGAAATTACAGTGCCACTATTGCGAAAAAGTCACCAACCGCAACAACCTGGTATTTATCTAAGCTGCCATCAGCCATAAGCTATCAGCCAAAAAAAACCACCCGCCGTTTTACCGGCAGATGGCTCTGGAGTATAGTAGGGATTTGGGAGGATGGACTACATTCTTCTTCGCACAAGGATTGCCGTAAACAATACGATCAGGCCAATGGCAAGGAATACCGACCAGTTCGAGACCGGTATCTGCTGACCGCTGCTTTCGATATAAATGAGATAGTCTTCGGTCTCACCATCAAAAAACTGGCCTGAACCATCCCAGTCGGTTGTATTTACCGGCTGCTCTGTCAGCGAGAACCTTGCCCAGCAATATCCTTCCTTGGGTCCGATCTGGAAGCCTGGCGGAGGTGGTACTACCCCCGAAAGAGGCCCGATGTATCCCCCGGGTATTACAAAATCAACAAGGACATGTTCAGGCACCATATTTCCGTGGCACATATTATTGGGATCGTTTGCCCACTGGCCATCCTGGTTCCAGTCGAACAGGACATTAAGATAGCAGGTTGTACCCTGTGAGGCATCCACCCATATATCGATATTCTGTCCCCAGACACCTTGCTGACAGGCTGTGTCAAGTGGCTGGGTCATGGTGCCGCAAGGCGTGTAACTTTCCCCTCCTACCGGACCGACTATTGTCAGAGGTATCGGGAACATGAGCCCTTCATCAACAATACCTGTGGGAGGCATTGGGAAAGGCGAAGTTCCGCACTCATCCATATTATATTTGTTCGGGTTGAAGAACGGGCACCACCCGGCATTGCCGTCAGCCTCACAGTCAACCCAACCGCCTAAGAATATGCCGCTGGGGCACTGGTGGCTGATGAAATTGGTTGTCGGGATGTTAGTGCATGTGGGGAACAATCCAATGGTGCCGTCGAGGTAAGCCATGCAACTGTCGGGAGCATCACCGAACTCAAAATAAAAATCAGGTTCGAGGCATTCATGCACCATCAGCCCACCAAATGGCGGAAGTTGCAGCCAGAAGGGTTCAAGATCAGATCCCGCCGGTGGGGGTGGCTGTTCAAAAGGTATCTCGAAATTTTCGCCCCATACATCGATTGATACCCAGCCGGGATTGTACATATCAATTTCATAATAGAACTCAACCCAGGTAAATTCTCCTGGTATTATCACCCCTGAAAACAATGTCTCCGATCTGATCACATACAATTGTTCCTCATCAGGAGTAAGGGGTGGCAGCGGTGGCCCCGGAGGCGGATCCGGCCATGACCATTCCGGTGATGACCAGTTGACCACAACATCAAGAAATCCGGATGATCCCGGATCAAGGGGTGTTACATAGAATCCAACAAGCACCAGTTTGTTGTTTGGCGGGAGGAAGGGCCCGTTCCAGAACCAGATGTTGTACCAGGGATTAGAACCCCCGGTATTTTCATAAAAGTACCATTGCAGATCCTCGCCGGGCTGGTCAGGCACTCCTGACAGGCCACCATTCAACCCCGGCACGGTATCTCCGGGAGTTGACATAGATATCCAGAAACGGTCAAGCTCGGGATCCTGGAAGCTGAGGGATGGCTGTGAGAAAGAGGAAGTAAAAAGGCCAGTGACAAGGATAAGGATGGAAAGGAATTTTATCGTTCTCATGGCTTCGGTTTTTATGGTTTATAAATATGGTTAGTTAAACAGTAAGAAGGGTGTGATCTATAAAGCCAGAGAGTAGAAAAAAGATCAGGTTTGCAAGTGAGTGCCCTTTTATTTTGAAATAAGAGAAGTACGACTTTAACACATATAAAGATACTATCTATATAAGCTGAAATCAAGAAAAGGTTGTACGTCTAAGTGCATTGCATTTATTCGTACAAAAAACATATAAGAATTTTATCAGAATATCGTATAGAATCTATATGTAAGCACTTTATTACCTACTGATTGTAAGACAGTTATATATCACACCTTCTTCTTTAGACCTAATCTATATTATCCAAATGATTTGGAAAATTAATGTTAAAAGCTATTTTTGTTGAAACCACTATTCTCCACATTAAAAGCTATTGATATTTCGTCCTTTCCATTAAATCAAATTGATGGTAATAAAGCTGATGTCAACAGGTCTTACTATTCATTAAAATATGCCTAAATCCTCATCCAATAACTCTCCAGGGAAAATCAATTCATTTTCTGCATTAGTCTTATATAATTAAACCAATACAACTTATTATGAAAAACATCCACCCTCATTTAAAAACTTTTATCGGGATTTCTTTTATTCTGATTATCGGTCTGTTTTTCCAAAGCGAAGCACGGGCGCAAAACTGTTCTGTCAATGCAGGTGTTTCCCAGACTGTATGCGAAAATGAAGGTCTTACCCTTTTTGGTGAAGCAACAGGGAATTTCCTGGGATCAGGAGATCTAACCTGGACACAAATCGAAGGCCCGTCAGTAGTAATAGTTGATCCAAATTCACTGCAAACTGACGTCATTGGAATTATTGGAGATAATGACCTGACATTCAGGCTTACTGCCCAATGCCAGGATGGTTCCCTGGTATACGATGATGTTGTCCATACAATAGCCCCCATTACACAGGCGGATGCCGGCGAAGATCAGTCTTCCTGTCCGGGTAACGGGGTTATCACAATGAATGCCAGCACACCGGAGTCCGGTGAAACAGGGGAATGGAGTTTTGACGGACCAAACAGGGGAATAAGCATAGTGGACATAAATTCACCAACAACATCACTGAACCTCTCTCCAAACAGTGCAGGAACGGCCAGACTGGTCTGGACCCATTCTTCCCCGGCCGGTTGTATTACACGGGATACAGTTGAAATAACCAACTGCGGCGGAAACTCACCAGTAGATGCATTGCTGGGAGGAGACCCTAACACTGTCAAACTGGGAGCTTGTTATTCCACAACTACCAGTTACAGGTTCAACGCTTCCTTTGCGGGTAACGGCAGTTGCGGACAAATCGGTGAATGGGCACTTGTAAGCGGACCGAACATTCCAAATATCAACAATCCGAATGACCGAAGAGCAAGGATTTCAAACCTGATAGAAGGTACTTATGTTTACAGATGGATCGTTTCAGGGCCCTGTGCAAGTGGTGAAAGCACTATCACTATAAATGTACCTTCCCCTGTTGGAGAAGTCTCAAATGCCAATGGCACCGGTGGGGTGTTTTGTGAGGGGATAACAGAAGTAGTACTGACGGGGAATGCACCATCCTTCTCGGGAGAAACGGTTGAGTGGACACAAATAGGCGGACCTTCTTTACCACCAGGCAGCATTGTATCGCCTAACAACCCCAGTACAAATATTATCAATCTGGATGGAACAAGCACCTATCGTTTCCGTTACCAGATCACCAATTCAGCAACTGGCTGTCTATCAAGGGACAATGATGTTTACATCATATATACAGCAGCCCCGACAATAGATGCCGGCCCCGACCAGGTTCTCGGATGTGATATTACAACGGCAATTATTTCTTTTGTAAAAACAGGAACCGGGACAACGCAATGGCAAATCCTGACCGGACCGGCTGGCAACCCGGCCTATCCTAACTATCCCACATCCTGGCAAAATGCCGGCGGTTCACCACTAAGCGTGCCGGACCTTGATACCCCGGGAAGCTATACGATACTGTTCAGGATAATAGAAGCCGAAGGTACAGGCTGTGAGACAGTTTATGATGACGTGGTAATAACAAGCTCCAACAGTCCCTCGGCTGCAAATGCAGGAAGCGATCAGTTCCTCGCGTGCAATGTTGACACAACATCAATGGTTGGAAATGATCCTTCGCTCACCGGTGGCGGCATGGGTACTTGGTTCCAGGTATCAGGCCCAAATACAGCGGTGATAGATAATCCCCACCAGAATAATACCCTTGTAAGAAACCTTATAAACGGGGCTTACGTTTTCAGGTGGCTCATCACCGGGGGATCAGAATGCCCTTCCACACAGGATGATGTAGTGATTGCTGTGGCAGAAACCACACCAACACTGGCAAATGCCGGCCCGGACGAGCTCGTATGCTTTGGTACACCGTTCCGGCTTAAGGGGAATGCCACGATCCTTAATGAAACGGGGATATGGGCCGTGACCCCATCTGCAGGCATCACTTTTTCAGATCAAAATGATCCTGATTCATGGGTTTATGGACTCCAGCAATCAACGGTCTATACATTTACCTGGACAATAACCAACGCCTGCGGACAGACCAGTGACGATGTAGTTATCACAACTACTGACACCGAAGGTCCAGTTGAAGCACAGGCAGGGCCTGATGATTGCTATCCCTCAGGAACCACAACAATTGCACTTGCAGGAAATGTACCCGATCCATCTAACGGATTGTGGAACCCCGTATCTTTCCCTTATACCTTCTCAATTGTTGATCCTACTGACAATAATACTGATATCAATATAACCCAGGATGGCACATACATCCTTGAATGGGTTCTTAGCTACAATGACTGTACAGACTCAAGAGACACGGTCATGATAACGGTATCAGAACCGGTTATCGCGGCTGATGCAGGTCCCGACCAGGAGATCTGCGGCACACAGGTAACCCTCAACGCCAATGCACCCAATGTAGGGACAGGACTGTGGCAACAAATTATAGGTCCTCCCGGAGTTATCATAAACTCACCCAGCAGCACTACCACTGATGTTACAGGCCTGATCGACGGAACCTACGGGTTTGAGTGGTCTGTTACAAATAACGCATGTCCGGGAAGCAGGGACACAGTCCTGGTCAGGGTTTCCCTTCCACCAGACCCGGCCGACGCCGGTCCGGATCAACTGTTGTGCGGATCAACATCCACAAACCTGGAAGGAAATACAATTACTGAAGGAACAGGTTTCTGGACACTTTTATCGGGTCCAAACAATCCATCTTTAAACAGCACCGACCCCAATACCACACTGAGTAACCTTATTATGGGTTCCTATATATTCACATGGACTTCGCAAAAACCTCCATACTGCCCGCCAAGTGTCGACACTGTTGTTATATCCGTAGTACCTCTTGCTGTTGTGGGTAACGACATGGAATTTTGTGATACGGTTTCGGTTGAACTGGAGGGAAATCCAAACTCTTCGGGTTATTGGGAACAGGTCATTTTAAGCACCGAACCGGTAATCACCCTTGATTCAACAGGCTCTAACCGTGCTATCGCACGTAACCTCCTTCCGAAAACCGGCTCAACCACCTATGCTTTCAGATATGTTATCGATTTTCCTGGTTGCTCTTCCGCGGATACAGTTGAGATAACTGTTTATGAACAGGTAAGTGCATCAGCAGCGGGTGATGACCAGTTCCTTTGTGAAGAACCCTCATTTACTTTCAATGCCGACCTTCCCTTTTCAGGTTCAGGCTTATGGACAAAAGTAAGTGGCCCTGCGGCAGGCTCTATTGTAGACCCTACCGACCCAAATACGAATTATACTAATGCCGGTCCCGGAACTTACATCTTTGAGTGGACAGTCACTAATGGCGCCTGCTCTAACTCCGACCGTGTCAGGATTGTTAACTACAGGGCACCCAGTGCAGCCGATGCCGGCCCTGACCAGGATTATATCTGCGACTCTGCCACTTTCATGGATGCAGTGACGCCACAATACGGTTTTGGTAACTGGACACAAAAAAGCGGCCCTTCAACAGCCGATATAATTTCACCAATTCTACCGAATACTGAAGTCAAGGATCTTGTTCCCGGTGAATATGAATTTTACTGGACCGTAACCAACGGACCTGCCTGTGAGGCTGAGCTCGATAGTGTCATGATTTTGGTTGCAACCACTCCTACTGCACCGGATGCAGGCCCCGACCAGGACCTGTGCTTTACCACAAAGACCTTTATGGCGGCAAATACAATAACAACCGGAACCGGGACCTGGTCACAGCAGTCAGGGCCAAATGCAGCCAATATAGTTGATGCAAACTCACCCTTCACTGAGATCAACGGGCTTATACCCGGAACCTATATGTTTTACTGGACCGCTGAGACCGATTCATGTGATAATGTTGATTCAGTCAGGGTTATAAACCATTTACTTCCAACCTCTTCAGTTGCAGGTGCAGACACAAGCATATGTATATCAAGCAATCTTTACCTGTATGCAAATACCCCGGTAACAGGGCAGGGTTTATGGACACAGCTAAGCGGGCCTGAAGGCGCCCAGTTCCTGGATCCCGATTCACCTACAACACTGGTTTTCGGCCTGTCGCCCGGTATTTACGAGTTTGAATGGAGTATCACTAATGCCACCTGTCCCCCCAGCCTCGATACGGTGGAGGTAACCATCTGGGGACTGCCCGACCTGGCCAATGCAGGTGTGGACCAGGAGCTCTGTAATGCCTCATCCACTTTTCTGGAAGGCAATGACCCTTCGGTTGGTGATGGTTTGTGGACCCAGACAGCAGGCCCAACAACTATTTCTTTTGATGACCCGACTGTTTACAATACACAAATAACAGGACTTGATTCCGGCACATACACATTTGAATGGACTACCACAAACAGTGCCTGTTCCTTCACTGATGAAATGGAAATAGTTAACTATGAGCTGCCAACAACTGCCACCACAGGTGATGACCAGGAATGGTGCCATGATGTTACCTCTACTACCATTACGTCTGATCCGGTTTCAGTGGGTAACGCCCAGTGGCTGCAGGCAAGCGGACCGAACACTGCAAATATTGTGAGCCCCCTGGCAATTGCAACTGATGTAACGGGGCTTATAGACGGTATCTATGCCTTTGTATGGATAGTTGAGAACGGGGTTTGCGAACCGAGTACCGATACCCTTTATGTAACGATCGGAAATTGTCCGCCGGTTGCAGTAAACGACTCTGTATATACTACACAGGACACTCCTGTCAGTGGGGATGTCCTGCCAAATGACAGCGACCCCGAAAATGACGGACTGATAGTTGACACAACCCCCTTAACAGATCCTGTAAACGGTACCATCACCCTCAATTCCGATGGTACTTTCGAATATACACCTGATCCCGGTTTCTTTGGAATGGATTCCGTTCAGTATGTTGTATGTGACGACTATACCCCTTCTGAGTGTGATACGGCCTGGATCATAATCACAGTATACGCCGCCCCGGTCGCGGTGGATGATTTCGACACAACTTTAATGGATGTTCCGGTCATTACGTCTGTGCTTGACAATGATTTCAGCCCGGATGCGAATCTCGACCTCACTACACTTACAATCGAGGCCCCGGGTCTGATTGTACCGTCGAACGGATCGATCTTTGCCAATCCCTCGACTGGTGAAATAACCTATACACCTGATCCGGGCTTCATAGGTATTGATACTTATGAGTATGTCATTTGTGATGACAACCCTATTCCGCAGTGTGATACGGCCCTTGTCACCATCAGGGTCTATGGTCCGCCGGTAGCCGTTGATGATTTTGACACTACATTTGTTAATGTTCCGGTAGAGATCGATATTCTTGATAATGATTACAGTACCGATTTTGAAGGAGACATCGACCCGACAACAGTGGATACAACCGGCTTATTGCCTCCTTCCAACGGATCGCTCGACATCGATCCTGTTACGGGTGAGATAACCTACACACCCGACGACGGATTTTTCGGCACCGATACTTTCGAGTACCTTGTGTGTGATGACCTGCCATACGTACAATGTGATACAGCCCTTGTAACCGTAATTATCCATGCCCTTGACTTCGGGGATGCTCCCGACCCGGGTTACCCGACAGTATTTGCCACCGACGGGGCAAGGCATATCCTCGGCAGTGACGTGTACCTGGGAACGATGGTGGACCTTGAGCCGGACGGGCTGGCAAGCACAAATGCCGACGGGGATGATACAGATAACACAGATGACGAGGACGGGATAACATTTACCGGCCCGGATGATACCGGCATACTCTATGCAGGCTACTCAGCCATAGTATCAGTTACCACAAATTCCGGCGGACTGCTGAACGGCTGGACAGACTACAATGCCGACGGCTCCTGGCAACCATCCGAACAAATATTCGACGATGTACCTCTAACAGCAGGCACCCACGAACTGGTCATAACCGTCCCGACAGATGCTGCAATAGGTTCAACAATTAGCAGGTTCCGTTACAGCACACAAGAAGGACTGGAAGTGACAGGACTGGCTACCGATGGTGAGGTTGAGGATTACCAGGTTGAGATCTCCGATCAACTGGCATTCGATTTTGGTGACACACCTGACCCCACATATCCAACTTTGCTGTCAAACGACGGTGCAAGGCACAGGAACAACCCGGATACGCAAAGTATATACCTGGGAAGTCTTGTTGACTTTGATCCCGATGCCTATTCAAGTGCCCTGGCCGATGGAGATGACACACAGGACGGATCGGATGATGAAGATGGTTTCACTCTCTTCCTGCCCCCTTACATCGGAATCACAAACTATGCCCTGATTAATGCGGTTGGCAACGGATACCTGAATGTCTGGATCGATTACAATGCTGACGGAGACTGGAACGAGCCGGGGGAAAAGATATTTGATGATCTGGCTCTTACGAGCGGTTTTCATTTCCTTGAATTTGTCATACCGGGCGACACTCTTTCACTGGAGGGTGAGCTTTCCTTTATAAGAGTAAGGTATTCATCGGAAGCAGGTATTGGTTTTGATGGACTTGCACCCGACGGAGAAGTTGAGGATTATGATATTACTCTCATAAACGAAGGGGAATTTGATTTCTCAGATGCACCTGATACTTACGGAACCACTATTGCAAGCGGTATCGGCGCAAAACACATCATCTTCCCGCCGGTAAACCTTGGTGCCCTGATCGACGGTGAAACAGACGGCATACCCGATGTAACTGCACAGGGTGATGATAATGACAAGCTGGACGATGAAGACGGGATTGAATTCCTGACGCCACTACTTCTTGACCAGAATGCAGAGATCGAAGCAGAAGTGTTCGGAGATGCTTTCCTGAATGCCTGGATAGACCTGGATGCAAATGGTATATTCGAAATGGATGAGCAGATCATTGATGATGCCCCGCTTTCGACCGGCACTCATAATTTCCAGTTCTTCATACCCGATGATTCTTTTATAGGAAAAACCTACATGAGGTTCAGGTACGGGCCGGAGGGCTTGTTCCCTGTCGATAGCAATAACATACCTGCGTCTTATGGCGAGGTTGAAGATTACCAGGTCGAAATATTCGGATATGAATATGGCGATGCACCGGAAGGTGTTGCTGCTTATCCTTCTCTCGGAATTACAGGTTCATTCCCAACCTGTGCAAGTTGCGGTCCTGCGGGCTTCATCGTACACAAAAACGTGGATGCTTATTTTGGCCCGTCAGTGGACCTGGAACCTGATGGCAATGCAGGCTTGTGCGGTCCTGAAAGCGGCATCCCATATAATAGCGACGAATGTTTTGACGATGGTGATGCCGGTCTTATTACACCTTCCCCGTTCAATATACAAGGAAACCTTTTCGAAGCCTGCTCAGGTAATGGTTCAGCTCTCGGAATGGCTACCGATACAGTCGACTGGGGCATCGACCTGGATATCCTTGTTGTTAATGCCACCGGTCACGAGATGTATGTGAACCTTTTGATCGACTGGAACCAGAGCGGGGAATGGTCATTGGATCCCGCCACCAAGCTGTGGTTCGATGTTGTACTTCCTGAGCATATCCTGGTCAACCTGCCGGTACCCCCCGGATACAATGGCCCTGTTTCAGCACTTATGCCACCTTCTTTTATATTGCCTTCCACAGGAGGGTTCCACTGGTCAAGGTTTTCAGTAACAGAAGTACCTGTTCCTGACAACTGGGACGGAAGTGGTGAATTTGAACAGGGTGAAACAGAAGACTATGTATTGTTTGTTGCAAATTATTCTGCCATACCCGTTTCGAACTGGGCACTATTCATTGCCCTGGGCTTAATGGTAGCTTTTACAGTACTTTTTTGGAGAAGGAAAATGATATAGAAAAGTTCTGGTAGCATTTATAGATAAGTCATCTGCCCTTAGCCGGCGGATGGCTTTTTTCTTTTCGGAGCCATCAGAATATCTTTAACGACAACCGCAGAATATTACAAAAGAAAAAAGGCTGCTGGCATCACCAACAGCCTCAAAAACTTTTCAGTTTTTCTTTAAACCACCATCCTCGTTGTATTGATCAGTTTTATAAAAAAAGGTTATACACCCGAGGTAAATTTTCTTTTTTTACATTTTTACCCATTTAATGCATAAATTGTTTCATTTAATATGAAATATATGAATCAATAATATCGCCTAAACCTATAAATACTTATAATATAGTGTTTTAAAGCCCTGTAAAATGTAGCGTCAATTTATACTAACAGGAGCAGGAATAATAATTAAGAATTAAGAATTTAGAATTTAGAACTTTCAATTGCTGATAGTTTTCTATTTTTATCGGACTAAAAAATTACGAGGTGGCCGGGAAAAAACAAAAGAAGAAGCAGCAGGGCCCGAATAGGCCCAAACAATCCAAAAAACAGGAAAAGGTACAAAAACCCGAACTCAGGGACTACCTGAAAAAGCTGATGCCCCTGATAAAGGCTTTTGCACTGTGGTTTATCCTGGTTATTATTGTTCAACTGCCGGGGATCAAAGAAGCGTTCAGGGACTTTATCGTTGGGGCTACGACTACATCAACCGTTATTCTTGGTAAGGTCCTTTTTATCCCGATCGAACGTACAGGTTTTGCAGGAATACGGGTAAATGATTTCTCCATGCAGATCATCGTTGAATGCACGGCCTACAATTTTTACCTCTTTGCTTTTGCGCTGGCGATATTCGCAGAATGGAAGTGGAAACACAAGCTGATCAACTTCCTGATCTTCTTTGCCGTTATTTTCTTTGTCAATAACCTCAGGTTTTTTGCAATGGGATACGTCGGGCGCCACTACCCGGAACTTTTCGACACAACCCACGACTATGTCTGGAACATCCTTTTCGGGTTCCTTATTTTCGGAATTTGGGCCTGGCGCGACGTTAAGACGAACATCCACCTGAAAAAACAGAAAGCTTCTACTAATGAGACAGAAAAAGATAGTTAACGTACTGATCGTAATTGCTGCTTCTGCCCTCTTGTTGTTTCTCTGGTTCCGGGGATTGAACAACCTTTATGCTCATACCCTTGTATTCGGTTCGAATATTTTCCTTTCGCCTTTCCAGGATGTTTATCTTGAAATGGACCCTGAAGCCGAAGCCCCTGTTTTTATAGTTCATTCCGTAATAGATGGCAGAACTGGCCGCTATCCGCAGGATGCAAACCTTATCCTTTTGCCTTTCATTATGATCCTCACGTGGCAGATCCTGATGTTTTTCAATATGAAAATCAGAATTGCAGTTAGGTCAACCCTGGAAAATCTGCTGATCTTTTATCTGTTGCAGGTAATTTTTTTGATATTTCTCACTCAGTACTATAATTCAGGGTTTATAAAATTCATTTATAACCTGCTCTCCGACAGCTTTTATATCTTTGCCCTCTTCCTGATCCTTAAAGATACTGTACGCTACAGGTTACTGAAATTAAACAGGTAGCCCCTGTCAGTTGTAAGGTACCCTCCCTGATCAAAATATACGTTAATTTTGTTAGTTGATTAATCAGGTGCTGGGTGCTGGGCTTCTTCGTGAATCGTGAATCGTGAGTCGTGAATCGAAAAATAGGTGAGAGTTACAGGTTACGAGTTGCGAGTTACGAGTTGCGAGTTACGAGTTACGGGGAATCAGAGCTTAGAGTTTAGAGCTTAGAGTTTAGAGTTTAGAGTTTAGAGTTTAGAGCTTAATAATTAGTAACTGTTAACTGAAGACTGATGACTGAAGACTGATAATTGATAATTGATAATTTCCATGCCTGTTCACTACATAAAAAGGCTGATTTCAGGAGGCGAAGGCCAGACACTCGATTTCAAGTTCGAGATAAGCGACTACAGCAAGATTGCCCGCACCCTGGCCGCCTTTGCCAATACCGACGGCGGTAAGCTGCTGATTGGAGTCAAGGACAACGGCGCAATAGCAGGTGTAAGGTCAGAGGAAGAATACTTTATGATAGAAGGAGCAGCCGACATGTATTGCCGGCCCCCTGTTGATTTCAGATCAACCGAATGGGAAGTTGACGGAAAAAAAGTACTTGAAATAGACGTTGAAAAGGGCTTGACGAGCAACCCACACTATGCCCAGGATAAAGAAGGTAAATGGAAAGTCTACATCAGGCAAAAAGACCAGAACCTGCTGGCTGATAAGCTCCTGTTAAAGGTTTGGAAAAGGCAGTCGGGTGAAAGAGGCACCTTCATCCGTTTCAGGGAAAATGAAAAATTGCTTCTTGAATATCTTGAGCAAAACGGCAGGATAACCCGTTCGAAATTTAAGAAGATTGCAGACATAAGCAACCACAGGGCAGAGACCATCCTCGTCAATTTCATAATGCTCAATATTCTTGGTATGGAGATCACCGAAAAAGTAACCTATT
>CAZXWD010000085.1:0-12722 GCA_964644135.1 uncultured Bacteroidales bacterium
AAAAAAGCGAAGAGCCAATATCTTCGCTTCGTGGTACCCGGAGCCGGGATCGAACCGGCACGGCCTTTGCGGGCCATTGGATTTTAAGTCCAACGCGTCTACCAATTCCGCCACCCGGGCTGGCAGATCATGGAAGTACTTTCCAAAAAAATTCCCGATCCTTATCCCGACAATTCGGGAAGCAATCGGGATGAAACTGAGCGGAAAACGGGACTCGAACCCGCGACCCCAACCTTGGCAAGGTTGTGCTCTACCAACTGAGCTATTTCCGCAAAAATGAGAGTGCAAAGATATAATTTTTTCCTGTTAACCTGCAAATAATAGCCCCAAAATATGCGTTGCATTTGATTGAAATCATCTATACGTAAGAATGTTATAAAATCAATCTTTACTAGTTAAGGCGTATGAAGTTATAGGTGATGGTGCCTTTTTGCGTACTGGGAGCATCGGGATCTGATGAAAAAGTAGATCTTAAGGCTGCATCACGGGCCTGTTTCCACAGGTCAGTATCTGAAATGTTGGTCCCTTTTGCTCCGGCTTCAGCTCTCACTACTTTACCCGTCCTGTCGACCCAGATATCAACTACAACCCTTCCCTGCTCCTCTGAAGTGTATTCAGGTTTGGGCAACCTCAGGGCACCCCTTCCTCCCAGGCTGAACGACACCCCTTCGCCTTCCCCGCCGGGACCTGTATAAGTCTTAGGTTCCGGTGTGCCGGTAGGCATTCCCTGATCTCCCTGGTCCCCTGTAATGCCCTCATTGCTCGATTCATCGGTGCTTTCCTTCTTGCCTTTATAAAGTGCACGCGGGTCCACCTCTGGTTCTTCCGGTTCTTCTTCCGGTTCTTCGGGCTGTTCAACAGGTGGTTCTTCCACAGGCTTTTCTACTATTTCTTCTTCAACTTTTTCCTCTTTAATCTCTTCAGGCTCAAGCATAGGGGCTTCTTCAACATCCTGGGTAAGATTCTCTTCTTCCACAACTTCCTGTTCAGGCTGCACGGGCTGGGGCGGTGGTGGTGTGGCTGATTCTTTTACAACAGGTCTCTGTTCGTTTCCGGCACCCTGGCTGAAATTACCAAGGTTCACCTCAACACCTTCCTCACCCGGTAACGGCAAAGGTGTTGAAAGTCCGAAAAATATGAATGCAGCCAGTATCAGTAAGTGGAACAGAATTGTCCCGATAATGCCGCTGATCCTGTTTTTATCCTTTGACTTCATCTCGTTATTGGCATCGTAGCAAGAATCACCTTGTGCTTTGTGCCTGTTTTCCTGTTGATCTCGTTTACCGCATCGATTACTTTTACAACATACTGTATTGGTACGCTCCTGTCGGACCTCAGCACTACCGACCCTTCTGTTTGTCCCCTGATCTCCTGTGAAATCCTGGTTTCGAGCGCATTCTCCATAACCCTCTGGTCACCCACATAATAGTAGAACATATCGTTGATGTAAACCGTGACCGATTGTTTGGCCATGGTTTTGCTGTTGCTGCTGGGAAGAAGGAGTTTGATAGCATTTGGGGCAACAAGTGTGGAGGTGAGCATAAAAAATATAAGCAGCAGGAACACCAGGTCAGACATGGAGGCCATGCTGAATGTCACATTTCTTTTATTTCTTGTTTGTATCGCCATAGATCCTCCTTATGCAGCAGGTTCGTGGAGCAGGTCCATAAATTCAGTTGATCGTGCTTCCAGCTTATAAACCAGCTTTTCAATCCTGGCAACCAGGATATTATAACAAACATAGGCTATCACCCCAACGATCAGACCACCTACAGTGGTTATCATAGCCTGGTAGATACCCCTGGAAAGCAGGGCTATATCAATGTTGTTCCCGGCCATCGCCATATCATAGAATGCAATGATCATGCCTATCACGGTACCCAGGAAACCAAGCATTGGTGCAGCTCCGGCAATGGTTGCCAGTCCCGCTATATTCTTTTCCAATCTTGAAACTTCAAGTTTTCCAACATTTTCTATGGCTGTGTTGATGTCGTTCAGTGGCCGTCCGATCCTAAGCAAGCCTTTTCCGATCATCCGTGCGATGGGTGTATCGTTGTTCTTGCAGAGCGCCAGCGCCGAATCAACCCTACCGTTGTGGATAAAATCCCTGATGTTGTTCATGAAGTTCTTGTCTTCCTTCGATGACCGCTTGATCGCCAGGAACCTTTCGATGAATATGTAAACGGCAATGATGGACAACACCGCCAGGATTGCCATTATCCACCCTCCTTTCAGGGCAAGTTCATAAAATGAAAGTGTGATTTCAGTAGCACCCTGTTCCGTTGCCGTGAGATCATTAGAGGTTGCAACCTGCAACAATATCGTATTAAGCATAAATTAAATTTTTGGTTCTAAGGTAGAGAGATACAGCGGCCGGTTAATTTTAGTCCATTAAAATTTTTCACAATTTACATGTTATTAACTAAGAGAATGGGAAAATATTATAGGGTTGTGCCTTAAATTGACACTGCGTAAATGATCCAGCGTAATATTTATATAAGCACTCGAGGTCTTACCATCGGCAAATAAAAAGCCTTTACCGGTAGAATGATACCAGTAAAGGCTTTAAGATAAAAGACATTAGAGGGCACAAAAGGCCCCGGTTTTATCGATTATCTTGATTCTATTCCAGAATTTTCTTTTTCCTGAGGTCGTAAACTTTTTTCGTTCCATAACCTGCACCAAGTGCGAGCAGGATGATAAGGCCGCTGCCAACCGGTACAAATCCGCCTACAGGTGTCCCTCCCTGACCTCCCGGACCAGGATCACCACCCGGCATGGGTTGGGCCATGGCACTGTTGAAAAGAAGAGAGGCAGCGGTAATTAACACTGTGAGAAATAATATCCTGATTGCCTTTTTCATCTTATATTGAATTTTATTAGTTACTATATTAATTCTTATTCTTCCAGTCTTTTAATTACCTGATGAACACCTTTTCGCTGGTGATGGACTTCTCAGTAATCACCTTTACGATGTAAACTGAATTTCCATTTTCCAGGGTAATTGTGTTAAGACCATTTTCAGCGGCAGTCCTGTAAACTTCCTGTCCGATGGTATTGTACACGGCTATCTCTCCGCGGTCGCCGGTGAAGTTTACATAAACGTCATTGTCGTAAGCGTAAATGTTATAAACATCCCCGTTCGAAGGATCGTCAATGCCCAGCGGATCGGCAAAGTATACCTTGAACCTGTCCGGGTCATCTTCGGGCGTTGCGCTGAAAGTGTATGAATTTGTTTCCCTGAGGTTTATGATCAATTCTTCCTTGAGGTCTTCGAGGAAGAGAGGGGTTGAAACCTCAAAAGTTTCTATGTCAGAAGCAGAAATAGTGAACTCTCCTTCTTCATAGATGAGGACTCCCATATTAACCACAGGAGTTTCGTTAATATTGTTGAATGTATTGATCGCTCTTTTCACTCCTTCAGCCACTGTGTAAAGCTGGTTACGCTGAGTGGCAAAGAACTTATCCGCATCGTAGGAAAAATCTTTTTCCACGCTGGCATTTTCATTAAAGTGGATCACTGTTTCATCTGTGTAGGTTCCATCGTCGATGGTAAGGCTAAGCCTGTCGGCATATACCTTATCTTCTTTCAGGAAAGCCTGGTCTGAGTGCGCCCTTACATCATTGTCCATTCCGAAGGTGCCTTCAGCTACGCTGGTCTGCACAAAGAAACCCTGCTGTGGAGGAATGTACTGGGTAGCTCCGTTCGTGCCACCTGTTCCTACTACGTATTGGGCATTCATCGTACCGTTCCAGATTACGAATCCATCGTAATCAAGTCCAGACTTGTCCCAGCCTGTGGCGGCTTCCCAGTCAACACTTGAAACGTATGGGTTTCCCGTGAAGTTATATCCGTCGCCCTGTGTACCAGAACCGTATGTCAGGTTTATGCTGTAAGTTCCATTGTTCAGTGGAAGGTTGTTGTACATTGTTGTAGTATCACCCAGGGGAGGCTCGTATTGGCTCCACTGGTTGACCGATGAGGTCCAGTCGGCATATCCCCTCATTACATCAAGGGGAGTAGTAGGGGGGACAATGAAATCGTCCCAGTCGCCGGTTGTTTCATCGTAAGTGTACATCCATGTGTGGAGAAAGACTTCTGCCTGTGCCCCGGCAACCGGAGGTGTGATATAGTTCCAGCGGTCGGCAGGAAGGTAGAGTTCCACATCTGCGTTCCCGGTCACTGACCCATAGGTTATCAGCGAACCATATCCGGCCGGTGAAGACTCTATTGTAAGATTTGCGTTGGCCCTGGCTGTAGGTTCAGCTACGTTAAGGTCGTAGCAATAAGCTTTGGTGGTAACATCTATTACCGGTCCTGGGGAAGATACAATGCTTACATTGTGAGCTTCATCCGGAATGTAGCTGGGGTTCCAGTTACCTTTAGCATACCATACCTGGTCGCCCAGTGTATTGGTCCAGGTCACAGTGGCCTTATGGCTTTGTGGCGTCATGTCGACTGTTTCGGCTCCGCCGCCAATTGGCATCCTGATGTGCCATTCTGAGGCTGTCCAGGTTGAGTTGGGTGCATCGATGCCGTATTTCCTGGTAATTTTAGTATCCTCGTATTCCCATGGTTCTCCGGTACCGTCCACATCAACTTCACCGTAGATATCGATCAGGGTTCCACCGGCAACATAGTCATCATCCTTCACGAGAAGGTATGAATCATCTCCATTACCTGAAATATTGCCAGAGTACTGGTCAGCTTCAAACCCATAATTCGCAGTGAAATCAGTTTGATTATTTCCTATCACCCAGGTTCCCATTGCCGGGATTTCACCTGTAAGCTGTATATGTGCCCATGCACTCCCGTTCGCCTGCCTCGAAATGAACCAGTCGTAAGTATCAAAATTGACCGGGAAAGCATTCGGGTTATAGATCTCAACGAACCTTGCGCCGAAAACATCATCCGGATCCGCTATTTCAGAAATAAAGAGGTTCTCTACGTTCGGATAAAGTTCCAGATTAAGAAGATCGTTATCATAATAAACTGGATCAAATTGACTGGCTGGGGGTGGAACACTTGAAGGGACGAAAAAAGTAGTACCAACCATTGCCACAGAATCAAAATCTATTACAGCTAGTTCAGCATTATCTTGTATTAACATCTTATATTGAATTAATCCCGCCCAACTATCAGTGGGGACAAGACTTAATTCAGAAGTGTTAAAATTACCAAACAATACAAGATTTTGAATACTGTAAGAAAAAGAATTAGTTGAAGTACTTATCGGACCAAAAACTGCGTCATATACATCATCGTCAGCTACTAATTCCAAACGGTTTTGCTCAACGGGTAAAGAATTTGAACCAAATGCAAGTTCATTAAAATTTATGTGTGTCTCGAAACCCACAAAATATGAGCTTGCTTGAGTGGCCTGGATTTCAACATCAAATACTAGTGTATCATTAGTTGCTCCTTCGATTACCTGAGGATTAGCAAAACGAAAATACAGGGTATCAGTAGGTTGACTATAAAGACTTATGACCAAGAGCGCAAGGAACGCCGAAATGATAATTTTAATCTTTTTCATAATGTATTTTATTTTCTTGTTTTCTATGTAGATTAATATATTTATCCCATAAAGGTAATACTATAAATTTGATCAGGGCACTTGAGTAGATTGAAAATAATTAGGCGCGAATATTAGTTGTAAATCTGTAATGCCAACACTTCCATTCATATCAAAATCACCTTCATAATATCCAGAAGTAAAACCGTACTGAGGTGAAAAGACTATCTGCAGGTCTATTATATTAACAGTACCATCTCCATTTCCATCACCTCCATACAATCCAAAGTAACCGCCACCAAGATCTTTTTGACCATTGTTGTAGGCCTTTGCCTGTGCATCGGTGAAATCGTAGCTGTAGAAAGAATCGCCGGGATCCAGTGTCAGCTCGGTAGCTGTCATGGCTGCCAGGTGGTTCCTGTGGTATACGGCTACGTAAATATTATCGCTGAAAACATAGTCAACAGCTACTTCTGAAGTTCCGTCAACATCCACTATCATCCCATCAGTCATAAGCAGCGCTGCCCTGTAAGCAACATTGGTTGCAGTTGCAGCATCTGTCCCTTCCCTGATATCGAGCAGTACCCAGTCAACAACATTTGCCGGCACCGGGTCGGCTTCTTCGGTACCTGCATAGTTCCATGGCGCACCTGAATAAGGGTGTGCTGTGGGTAGGTAGGCTGCAAGGTCGGCATCCATGTCGGTTCCGTTGAATGGACCTTCGAGGAATGCTTTAAGGCTGAGGAATGTCTGCAGGACTACCCCACCGTTAAAATAAGCTACGGGAATGCTTGTCAGGTCGGGCTGTACAAATTCACAACCCATATTAAAAGTAATATTGCCTTCTCCGCCTAAATAGTTAAAGTTAAGCATCACAAGGGTATCTTCCGGGTTGGGATTGATATCCTGGCCGTTGACGAGGTCTGTGGCTGTCCACTGGATACCAATAAGTCCGGTTGTCATTTCATTGGCAAAATAACCTGTTATGGTTCCGTCTGTAGTTCCTGTGTAATCCAGCGCTGCATCGTCATAACCGATATAGAGTGAAATGGCGCCCACACCGACCGGGAAGTCCTTTATAAGTACCGGGAATTCAATTGGCTGGCCGACATCACCTGATTTAAAAGGTATGCGTGCTTCAGCACCGCCCGAAACCTGTGTCATACTACCGTTATTATAGGTTGTAGGTATTACAGGATTACCTGAGCCTGCGCCGGATATTTCACACTGACCGCCGAATGTAACTTCGCAATCGCCGAACTGGTAATCGAAGTTAAGGGTTACCAGTGTTCCGTCGATACCCTGTCCTGAGCCTCCCTGTGTCCAGAAGAGTACCAGCTCACCGGGATTAGTTGTGTTCCATGTATATCCTGAGATTGTTCCGTCTGTTACCGATGGATTGGCAAGGCAGGCCGGGTCGTAATTTATGTACAGCGATATGGCACCAACATCTGAAGGGAATCCGCTGGCATCGATCGGGAAACTTACAGGGTTTCCGGGCAGGTCGGCAACATCAGGTAAAGTAAGCTGGTGCACCTCTGAAGCCGGTGTAATGCTTCCGCTGTTAAAAGATGTATTAATAATCGGGTTCCCCAATCCAGACTCGGTAATTTCGTTTTCCCCACCGAAATTATCTTCAAAAGTAAGGTCAGTAGCGCTCACTCCAGTAAAGTTATCAATGGTCACATTAAATATCGGGCCATCGGGAAGTGTTGCCCCTGAAAAATTGATCCAGGTGATTGTAAGCACTCCACTAGCAGCAGCTGAAAGCAGAGTTCCCCCAGGAAGTGTGGTTGTAACCGGATTAGATGCCGGAATACTCAATACAGTGGAATCATAAACGACACGAAGCGTAATTGCACCTACGGCAGTGGCACCATATCCGGATGCTCCTATGTCAAATGATCCCGGACCGGCGCTCATAACTGAATCCCCTATCTCAATAGTTGGAGTAACAGCGTCGGGGCCGATGGAGCCGCTTGTATAAGATACTGTGACCGTAGTCAGGTCAACTCTTGTAAATTCAGTGCCTGCATTGAAAGTCAGGTCACTTGTCCCGCCGAGGTTGCTGTAATCAAAATTCAAAGTCAGCAGCACACCGTTGACATCCTCTCCGTTGGTAAGGTCGGTTGTGGTCCATTGGATCCCAACCTGCGAGCCCATATTATTGGCCACATACCCACTGATGGTACCGTCTGTAGTGCCTGTATAGGTAAGGACATTGTTGTCGAAACCTATGAATAATGTGATTGCACCCATATCTGTCGGCATATCGGCAACCGTGACATCAAACGACACTGCATCACCAGGCGCAGCTGTGATGCTTGCTATTTCTGCAGTTTGAGCCTTCAGGTTAAATGACAGGGCCAACAGCGCCAGAAGAATAAAGTAAATTTTCTTATTCATATCTTTTTTGTTTTTATTATTAACCTATCTTCAGTAGTGCAACATCCCGGAAGGATCAATCCCTTAGGATCAGCTTCTCCCTGAAAATGTATGCATTATATTTATTATCAATAATTTTTATTGTTAACAAATAAAAACCATCCGGATAATTTCCAACATCCAGATCATTGTTTCCAATATCTAAATATACAACTTCCTGATCTAACAATTTTCCAGATAGATCGATCAACGAAATAAGTGCATTCATTCCTTCCACCGAATTGTTGCGTATAGTGACCAACTCTGAAGCCGGTACGGGATAAATGCTAAAAATGTCTTTTTCAATAATAGCTTCATTCAATCCGGTGGCAGTATCTACGATAAGTCTTGCAAATCCGGAATTCACTGTACATTCATCACCGGTCACCCGGCACCTGTATAAGTTACCGTCGAAGCTGAGCGGTACATCAGTGATCAAAAGTGTGGTGGTATTGATATTTGAGTATGGTGGATCATTTGTGAGATCTTCCCAGGTGATGGAGTTGTTCGTACTGACCTGCCACTTGTAGGCAGTTGCTGATATCGCCTCGATTGAGAAGGAAGCATCCTGGCCTGTCTCAACTGAATCATTCACCGGGTTTGAAGTAACTTCAGGCACCGCATATTGAATGACTTCCCCGTTCACAAGATCAATATCCAGGGGATTCCCAAAAGTGTTAATGACTTCCGTTCCATCAATAAAATCGAGCGCCGTAGTATCTTCATCAAAGTCGAAACGAAGGTCAAAAAGTTTTGCTTCCCCGAAATTTACCGCAGAAGGGTTATCCCAGGTAACTGAAATACCGTTGGGATTGGCCAGCGGTATGGTATTAAGGTTTCCATTCTGTAAAAAGCCATTCACATTCTGCAGGTCGATGAATTCGAGTACATTCTCATCAAACGAAATATTGAATGTGAACTCTTTTACATCATTGAAATCAAAAACGTTAAGTGGCACCAGTATTTCTTCGTTGGGGCATGAGTTTTCAGTCCCAATGGTCGCTTCAGGAAATGCTTCCGCTACTTCCAGAAGGGCAATATCCGAAACATTCTCACAGTCATCCGAAGTAATGATGCACCTGTATATATTGCCGTTAAACGTCAAAGGAACGGCATTTATGGTCAAAAGATTTGTATTGGTCCCGGAGTATGTGGAATTATTGGCAAGGTTTGTCCAGCCATTGCCGGGGTCTTCCTGCCATTGATAATCGAAAGAGCCACCGGAAATAACAAGAAAATTCACATTACTGCCGGGGTAAGCCTGAGTACTGTCAGGCTGGGTTGTTATTGTGATCTGGTGAAAAATACCACCAGGAATTGTGTCCACGTTCAAGATCTGAAGTTGCGAATTCGCAACTTCTATGTAATCAAAATGTAATTGACTTGAATCAGAAAGATAATCGAACTGAAGGTCGAAAAGTTTGCCGTTGGCAAGGTTGATGGGCGAAAGGCTGCTCCAGCTCACTGTCACTTTATCTTCAACGGTATTGTACAGCAGTCCGCCCTGTAGCGGAGCATAAACATTCTGCAGTGAAATAAATTCGAGGTAATTGGTATCGTAGCCAATTTCGAGGGAAATGGCGCCAACATCAATGAAATTAGTAACATCCAGCGGCACCATTGTTGTCGCAGGCGGACAGGCTGTTACAGAGCCCAGGGTTGCTGTTGTGTCTTGAGATTTCATTGAAAATGGCATTATCAGTATAAATATTATGGCTACGCTTTTAATCATTCAAACAACTGATAATCGCACTTCTGTTATTCAACAATAAAATTAAAGTAAACAAACTGATAATAATATTAAAACCGAAGAGGGGGTTGAGCCCCTCTTCGGTATAATATGTATTATTGAGAGATAACCATTCTTCTGGTTTCTACGAAGTCTTCAGATACACCGTCAACTACCAGGCGATAGAGATAGACTCCTGCCCTCAGGCCATCGGCGCTGAACTGAACAGTATAGGTTCCGGCTGTCAGGGTACCCTGTGAGAGTACTTCGATTTCAGAACCGTAAACGTTCATTACAGAGAGTCTTACTTTACCGCTTTCAGGCAGTGTGTAAGTGATCTCAGTGATGTTGTTGAACGGGTTCGGACGGTTGTAACCGAGAGCGTATTCAGCCGGAGCTACTTCAGTGGTAACACCGAAGGTCTTCAGCTTCATATCTTCGATCACGCCTGCCCTTGCATCGGCGAATTCAGTACCGAGCTCTATGTTGAAGAGAGCATCTTCGGTGGAGATTTCGTCGAGTGCTACAGCCGTTAAAGTAATCACTGCATCGTTATCAACAAGGTTCATGGCATTGAGGCTGCTCCATGCAATCCTGATCCTGTTGTCTTCAACGTTGGAGATCATTCCTTCGAAAGAAGCAACTTCTTTCACTTCAATGAGCTCACTGTCGAATGTGATGTCGAGTGACATAGCACCCAGTTCAACAGCTTCAGCTACACGGATCGGCAGTGAGAATTCCTCACCTTCAACAACATTGATCGTTCCATCCTTAACCAGTGTGATCTCAGAAGTATTGAGCATACCGGACGGATTGTTCGACCTGTTGACGTCACCGTAGTTGAGAGCATGGATATCGAGGTTACCGGCTGTTGCGGCAAGGTCAACAGTTGTTGACGTACCGAATGCCCAGTCGCCTGCCGGGAACATGTTGGTAAGGCCAACACCACGCTGCATTACCCAGAGAGCGTCGGTACTGTTGATGGCTCCGCCAGAGGCGTTAACATCGCCGGCCTCGAGGTTCAGGGCATCCCATGTGATGTTCATGATGCCGTTGAAGTGCTGCATGATCGCAAGGGCGTCAGTAGCATTGGCACCAGACCATGGAGCTCCGTATTCAACCATCACATCGAATTCAGTGGTTTCGTTGATACCTTCGAACATGTAGTATCCAGGTCCGTTACCACCTTCGATATCGTTGAATGTCATTGTTTCGGCAATCATAACATCACCGTTGTAGAGCATTAAGTGAACGCCGTTCAACGGTGT
This sequence comes from uncultured Bacteroidales bacterium, assembly GCA_964644135.1. Classification (GTDB taxonomy): domain Bacteria; phylum Bacteroidota; class Bacteroidia; order Bacteroidales; family JAGOPY01; genus CAZMOK01. The sequence goes on from CAZXWD010000085.1 coordinate 10,938, forward strand.
CATGTTAGTATTATCGTAGTATACATGTCCGTCGAGTGTACCGTCACCGAGTGATCCCTCAGGCAGTACTTCAACGTAGAACATACCGTCGGCGCAGCATCCTGTGCAGGTGTCAAGTATGGTTACTTCGATCTGACCGATACCACCGTTTTCGTTATAGTCTGTCCAGTGGACAACTACTTCGTTGGTACCCTGGCCTGAAACAATCTCACCGCAGTGTTCTACCTGCCAGTTATAAAGTGCACATGTATAATAAGGTACTTCGTATGTATAATGTGAACTTACTTCGGCAATCTCATCACCTGCTATGGTAGCATCAGGTGTGTGACTGATCTCGAAATAGTATTCATAAGTAATTTCACATTCGGGAGTTGTGATCGTAAGGTAAATGATACCTGTTTCACAACATTCGCCCCAGCATACATCAAGCCATGGCTCAACCCACTCTCCATTAGCGAAGTCGTAGTATCCCGGATAAGCTTCAAATGTAGTTCCGGCCGGGCCGACAACTGACCATTCGTAGGTCCATCCAGGTACGAGCCAGTAGAGTAAAGTACCACAATCGTCATAATAGAATGGATCACAGAGATCACCAATGTCCCTGTTTATAAAATCTGAAGGAATTGAGAAATCCCAACATGTAAATGCACAGGTTTCAATTGTGTCTCCGGGATACATGCATCCATCAACATAATCTCTCGCACCATTTAATCCAAAGGTGCCCCAGCAATTATTCTGGTCGTCTCCGGATACCAAAATTGGAGTTTCCGCGGGAAGTTTATTAAAGCTAACTTCTATCGTATCTGTTTCTGAACAGTTACCGTTTTCTTCATGCCATACCAGGTAGAAGGTTGTGTAGCATTCTTCACAGTCAGAGATGCAAATCTCTGTAACAGCTTCCTGGTCATCAGCTATCTCAACGGTCAAACAATCTGACATGTTGATAAGCTCCCAGTAGTTGTTCTGGTCTTCAGCTACAGCACCGGTCTGGTATTCGTAAGGATTGGCTTCAAGTGTGAAGCAGGTACCGCATACTTCTCCACCTTCACCGGCGTCGGCGATCGGTTTTTCGAAGAAGAACAGGGTTACATATGCCGTGTCGGCGCAGAAGCAGTCTCCATAAGGAGGCTCATTCAGCTCAACCCATGCAAGTTCATATTCACCATATGCATCAACGCAAACTTCTGAATCCGGATCAGTAGCATCTGTAAATGTAGCTGTTCCGGGGCCGCTGACCTGCACCCAGTGGGCGTTGTCCCAGCCTACATTAGGTGCCGGTTGATACATATATTTCTGTACGAAATAATTTGAAAGGTCATAGCACAGGTCATCACATTCTGCTGTATCGGCTGCAATTTCAGTCTGTGCGATGGGTTCTTCAAGAACACATATCATTACAGCATCGGTATCGGCACATGCCGGGTTACACTCGATCCATTCGAATGTGTAGCATCCGTATGTATCGAATACGGCATTAGCGTCAGGTGCGGTGATATCGTCGAATTCAACGAGGCCGGGACCATCTGTCTTTCTCCACCTGCTGCAGTTTTCACCGTCGTAGCAGAAGTCATAGGCGTTTGCCTGCATCTGGTAGGTGTACAGCCAGCTCATTGCATATTCAACACATACACAGTCATCCGGTCCGGCATCAGCCACAGGCTGTTCGTAGCGGTTAACTGTTACTGAAACGGTTGTGTAGCATTCGCCGTTTGTTTCGGTGAAGTTGAATACATATGGTCCGTAAGGACAAGCAGCATCGTCGAAGCAGACATCTGTTGCGGGCAT
>CAZXWD010000086.1:0-12538 GCA_964644135.1 uncultured Bacteroidales bacterium
AATGGCAGAGTGGTCGAATGCGGCGGTCTTGAAAACCGTTGACCGTTTACGCGGTCCGGGGGTTCGAATCCCTCTTTCTCCGCCAAGATTCAACTCACCCCCTAAATCCCCCTCTCTATCTCGCTGGCGCTCGATAAAGAGGGGGACTTTTACATAAATCGACAATTTTGACCCCACCCCCTCAGTCCCCCTCCCCAAACAAGGAGGGGGATTTCTTATCCTGACATAAGTTTACATAATACAGCTTTTAGAACAATAAACTTTCTTCTATTTTTTGGAGAACTGAATCAATATTTGTAAGGATTTCTTTATTTGAAAATCTTATTTCATTTATGCCTAGACTATTTAGCATAATTGTTCTTTCCCTGTCTCTTTCTGACTGGTATCGACTTTGATGTATTTCACCATCCACTTCTATTGCTAATTTTCCTTCAAAACAGAAGAAATCAACGATCATGTTCTTTACCGGGTGTTGACGACGGAATTTGTAACCCTTAATTTTTCTTTTTCGGATATGCTTCCACAATTCTCTTTCGGTCATGGTCATAAACCTTCTAAGATGGTTTGCCCGATCTATTATTTGAGGGGTTGTTCCGTAATACATGGGATGATCTGCCCGTGAAGTTAATTTAACCATAGGAAATATTTATTTAATATTGATCGGAAAGATGCAGAAATATACCTGTTGAAATATCAGAAAATTTCAAAAAAAAATATGGTTCCCTCCCCTTTTTGGGGGAGGGTCAGGGAGGGGGTCAATGGAAAATTTGCGGAGAGTGAGGGATTCGAACCCCCGGGCCCGACTAAGCAGGCCAACAGATTTCGAGTCTGCCCCGTTCGACCACTCCGGCAACTCTCCTCTTTCAACCTGCAAAAGTAATCGTTATTTTTCAAAGCAAAAGGCCACTCCGGTAATCATTTCAACTGAGACCATTCTCCCCCGTTTTCTCCAATATAATCCCCCTCAAAATTCGTTTTGTTAATTTTTCATTAATATCTTAGCATTCAGTGTTTAAAGTCTGGAGATTATAACTAATTTTGCGCTCCGTTTTACTGATTGTCAGGTTATCCCGGAAAAAGATTATAATTATTTGTATATGAGATATATAGAGTTTGATAAGAATAAGCTTGTAAACCTTGGTTACTCCCTGAAAAGGGAACTGATCAGGTCGAACCGTGCAGGGGGATATGCGGCAAAAACTCTTGCAAGCTGCAACACAAGAAAATATCATGGCCTCCTGGTCGTGCCACAGCCCAATATCGATGAGAACAACCACGTGCTGCTGGCCAACCTTGATGAAACGATCATCCAGAATGATGCATCATTCAACCTTGGTATCCATAAGTTTCCCGGCGGAGTGTACAAACCGGGCGGACATAAATACCTCAGGGAATTCACCCTCGATCCGACACCCAGCTCCATCTACAGGGTAGGAGGGGTGGTTTTCAGAAGGGAAATAATCTTTTCGTCCAAAGATGAAAGGGTACTGGTGAAATATACGCTCGAAGAAGCTCACTCGCCCACCAAACTGCGCCTGACCCCCTTCCTGGCGTTCAGGAGTGTTCACAACCTCACAAGGGCCAACGTTGAGGCCGACACCAAGTACAAGACCGTAAAGAACGGCATTAAAATGCGGCTCTACAAGGGATACTCATACCTCATTATGCAGACGTCTAAAAAAACGGATTATGTTCATGTGCCTGAATGGTATTACAATGTGGAATACCAGGAAGAGCAGGAGAGAGGGTATGAATACCAGGAAGACCTTTTTGTGCCGGGATTTTTTGAGTTCAGGATGAAAAAAGGCGAAAGTGTGGTGTTTTCAGCGGGAATGAAAGAGATAGACCCTGCCTCCATTAAAAGAAGCTTTACCAACGAAGTAAAAAGGAGGATACCCAGGAACAATTTTGAGAACTGTCTGCTGAACGCCGCTGAACAGTTCATTGTAAAAAAAGGACGCAAAACGGAAGTGATTGCCGGTTTCCCCTGGTTCGGAAAATGGGGGCGGGATACCTTTATTTCCCTGCCGGGCCTTACACTGGCCACCAACCAGCCAAAGCTGGCCAAATCGATTATCGATACAATGATATCTGAGATGCAGGGCCCCCTGTTCCCGAATGTCATTGCCGGTGACAATACTTCGTATAACTCAGCGGATGCCCCGCTCTGGTTCTTCTGGGCTCTTCAGCAATACGCGGCGTTTACGGGAAAGGGATCTGAAATATGGAAGACCTACGGCAGAAAAATGAAACAGGTCCTCAACGGCTACAAAAAGGGTACGGAGTTCAATATCCATATCCAGGACAACGGACTGCTTTATGCCGGTATGACTGGAATGGCCCTCACCTGGATGGATGCCGTGGTGGACGGAAAACCGGTAACACCTCGATCGGGACTGGCAGTTGAACTGAATGCTCTCTGGTACAATGCAGTGATGTTTGCCCTTGAGCTTGCAGAAGAAGCCGGTGAGGGAAAGTTCCTTAAAGACTGGAAGCCGCTGGCAGAAAAGCTCCCTGAAGTGTTTGTGAATACTTTCTGGGATGATGAAAAAGGATACCTGGCCGATGTTGTTGACAGCGGGCAGAAAGACTGGGCAGTAAGGCCCAATATGCTCTTCGCAGTTTCAATGCCTTACAGCATGCTCAGTGAGAACAAACAGATGCAGGTGCTTGAAGTGGTCAGGAAAGAGTTGCTCACTCCCAAGGGCATAAGGACACTGTCGCCGAAAAACCCGTTGTATAAAGGAGTGTATTCCGGTGATCAAAGGTCACGTGACGAAGCCTATCACCAGGGAACGGTTTTTCCCTGGCTTCTCGGGTACTTTGCGGAGGCATATCTTAAGATCTATGGTAAGCAGGGAATGGAACTGGTTAAGCAATTATTCAACGGTTTTGAAGAGGATATGCAGATGCATGGTATCGGCACGATTTCAGAGGTATACGACGGCGACCCTCCGCATACACCGGGAGGGGCTATTTCCCAGGCCTGGAGCGTAGCCGGATTATTGAGGATAAACTGGTTGATCAACAATTATAAAACTGTTAAAAAAACTCAGGGATGAAAATATTAATGTTCGGATGGGAATTTCCGCCTCATATTTCCGGAGGACTGGGTACTGCCTGCTTCGGACTCACCAGGGGCCTGGCAAAACACGATGTTGACGTGATCTTTGTTGTCCCCAAAGCCTACGGTGATGAAAACCAGGAATCCGTTAGGCTGGTCAATGCGAGTGATGTAACCGTTGATATGGAGGAATCGGAGTACAAGGAATACTGGAAAAGGATCGAATACATGGAAATTGGTTCGAACATAATTCCTTACGTTGGTCCTGAAGAATTTGAAAAGATCACATCAAAAAAAGAGCTCGAAAAGATCTCCAAAAAAAGCAAGGTCTTTTCCCGTAAATATGATTTCTCAGGAAAGTATGGAACAAACCTCCTCGAGGAAGTTTCCCGTTACGCTTTAGTTGCATCTGCCATTGCAGCAAGCCATGAGTTTGACATCATTCACGCTCACGACTGGCTGACCTATGCTGCCGGGGTCGCAGCCAAGGAGGTTAGCGGCAAGCCGCTGGTGGTCCATATGCATGCCACTGAATTCGACCGCTCAGGTGAAAATATCAACCAGCCGGTCTATGATCTTGAACGAAGGGGAATGGAGGCGGCCGACAGGGTCATAGCTGTGAGTAACCTTACCCGCCAGACGGTGATCAACCGGTATGGTATATCCCCTGAAAAAGTGGTAACGGTTCACAATGCCGTTGAGCCTGTTGAGAAGCAGATAGAAGATGCAGATAAACATGTAAAGGAGAAGATCGTTACCTTCCTGGGAAGGATTACCTTCCAGAAAGGCCCTGAATATTTTGTTGAAGCTGCCAAGAAGGTACTCGACCGGAACCCCGATGTCAGGTTTGTGATGGCAGGTTCGGGCGACCTGCTCGAGAAAATGATCCGCCGGGTGGCCCAGCTCAGGATAGGGCATAAATTCCATTTTACGGGCTTTCTGCGCGGTCCTAATGTCGACAGGATGCTTGCCATGAGCGATGTCTTCGTAATGCCTTCGGTCTCGGAGCCTTTCGGGATAGTGCCGCTGGAAGCCATGCGTTCAAATGTCCCGGTTATCATTTCAAAACAGTCTGGTGTTTCCGAGATACTCAAGCATGCCCTGAAGGTCGATTTCTGGGATATTGACGGCATGGCCGATGCAATCAACGGCTTAGTTTCATATCCCGGTGCAAATAAAATGTTTGCCAGGTACGGCAAGGGTGAGGTCGACAGCCTGAAGTGGGAAAATGCTGCCCTGAAAGTGAAAGAAGTATACCAAGAGTTTTTGTTAAAAAGATAAATTGATTCATAATGCGTTCAATCTGTTTTTATTTCCAGGTTCACCAGCCTATGAGGCTGAGGGCCTATCGTTTTTTCGACATCGGTGCTTATCATAATTATTATGATGATTACCAGAATAAGTTCATTCTGAACAGGGTGGCCGAAAAATGCTACCTTCCGATGAATAAGCTGTTGCTTGAACAGATTAAGGAATACGGGTCAGCATTCAAGGTTAGTTTCTCCATTTCAGGGGTTGCCCTCGACCAGTTTGAAATGTATGCCCCAAAGGTCCTTAATAGCTTCAAAAAGCTTGCTGAAACAGGTTCTGTGGAATTCCTGGCTGAAACCGATGCCCATTCACTGAGCTCGCTCAGGAGCAGAAAGGAATTTGAAGCACAGGTCAGCAGTCATTCAGAAAAGATCGAAAGGTTGTTCAATCAGAAACCTAAGACATTCAGGAACACTGAGCTGATCTATTCCGATAATATAGGGGAGATGGTTGCTGATATGGGTTATGAAACCATGCTTACCGAAGGCGCCAAGCACGTCCTTGGCTGGAAAAGCCCCAATTTCATGTACTGTAATGCTTTGAACCCCAAGCTCAAGGTATTGCTGAAGAATTTCCGGTTGTCAGATGACATAGCCTTCCGTTTCTCCGACAGGGGATGGTTGGAATGGCCGCTTACAACTTCCAAGTTTATCAAATGGCTCAACGATATTGATAAAAAGGAAGAAGTGGTGAACCTGTTCTTGGATTATGAAACCTTTGGCGAACACCAGTGGCTTGAGACCGGGATATTTGATTTTATGAAAGAACTGCCGGGCAAGATATTGTCGAAATCAGAGTTCACTTTCAAAACGCCCTCTGAGCTTTCGAAAGAGCTTCAGCCCATCTCAGCCATCAACGTGCCATACCCCATCTCCTGGGCCGACGAGGAAAGGGACCTTACAGCCTGGCTCGGCAATGAGCTGCAGAACGATGCGTTTGAAAACCTGTATGCAATGGAGGAAATGGTCACCAGCACAGATGACCCTGAGATCAGGAAAGACTGGAAATACCTGCAGGGCAGCGACCACTTTTACTACATGTGTACCAAATGGTTCTCCGACGGGGATGTACACAAATATTTCAATCCTTTCGGGTCTCCCTATGATGCCTACATTAATTATATGAACGTGATGGCTGATTTCAGGCAACGGCTTGATGAGAAAACCGGCGGAAAGTTCCGCTCTGCATTCAGAACGATGGCAGGAGAAATAAAGGATGGCTTCAGGGAACAGGCAACCAGGTTCTCTGATGCAGCCGAAGAAACAGTGAAGAAGGCCAGGAAATCGTGGGATGAATCAAAGGTGAAGGATATGAAGCTCGAAGATGTGGTCAACATGTCGAACGCTAAAGTGAAAGAGTTCGCCAAACAAGTAAAGACCGACGAGCTCCTGGCTGCCATGAGGGGTGCGAGCGATGATGTGAGGAACAAGATCATCCCTAATCTCAGCAAATCTGCAAAAAAGAGGTATGAAGAAATTGAAGGTGAACTGAAAAAGATAAAGAAATCTGATATAGATAAGTACACCAGGAAAGTGGAGACAGAACTTCGAAACCTTTTCAAAAAGAAGAAATAAACTTATGGATCTGGGGATCAACAATCAACTTTTTATCGTTACAGGTGCCACCTCCGGATTAGGAAGGGCTGTGCTTGAAAGGCTCACTTCCGATGGAGCTGAGGTTATAGCTGTAGCAAGAAGGAAAGAATTGCTGGAAGAGATACGGCGTGAAAACCATGGTGTAACAGCCATTCTTGCTGCCGATGTGACGGAGCAGGGGTTAACGGAAAAGCTCATTTCAATGGTGGAAGGCAGGGAACTGCATGGTGTATTTGTCAATGCAGGTGGCCCGCCGGCAATGAACATTGATGAAACGGAAATTTCTGACTGGGACCGGGGGTACAGGTTGCTGATCAGGTGGAAGATCGACCTTGTTTTGGGTTTGCTTCCCAAATTCAAGGAGAGGAGGTATGGACGTATACTTTTCAGTGAAAGCTCTTCAATAAAGCAACCGGTGGAAAACCTTGTCCTGAGCAATTCCCTGAGGATGACCATAGCCGGTTTTTCAAAGTCGCTGGCCCAGGAATATGCTGCTGCCGGTGTAACCAGCAATCTCATTGCCCCGGGGTATCACAATACTAAAGCTGTTGAAAGGCTCTATGTCAAAAAAAGCGAAAAGGAAGGGATCTCTATGGAAGAGGCAAGAAAAAAAGTGGAGGAACGCATTCCGATGGGTAAAGCAGGTAATCCCGGCGATTTTGCTTCACTTGCCTGCTGGCTGCTTTCCCCGTTATCCCAATTCGTAACAGGCCAGGTCTATGCCCTTGAGGGAGGGGCGGTAAAGGGAACATTATAGCCCGCTGCTCGAGGCTATATCTTCCTGCATCAACAACATTTAATATCTTTTTATCAGGTCGCAAGGCTTAAGTTATATTTTTGTGGCCCTCTAAAACATTCGATATGGACAAAATAACAACTAAACCCGACTATATTTTTGAAGTAAGCTGGGAGGTTTGCAATAAACTTGGTGGTATTTATACGGTTATCTCCACCAAAGCCATCAAGTTATCCCGCGAGTTCGGTGACAATTACATACTGATCGGCCCGGATGTATGGAAAGAGACCAAGCAACACCCGGAGTTTATCGAATCGGACAGCCTCTTCTCACAATGGCGTGAGAGCGCGAAAAACAAAGACCTGCACTTCCGCATTGGCAGGTGGGACATACCGGGCAAGCCAATCGTGATACTGGTTGATTTCACCCCTTTCTTTACACAAAAGAATGATATTTTTTCGTGGATGTGGGAAACCTACCGGGTAGATTCACTGTCGGGCCAGTGGGATTATGTTGAGCCGGCGCTGTTCGGCTATGCCGCAGCCCAGGTGATCGAAAGCTTTTATGATTTCTATTCATCAGCGCAGGATAAGCTGATAGCTCATTTCCATGAATGGATGACGGGTTCCGGAGTCCTCTATACAAAGGAAAAAGTGCCGCAGGCAGGTACTCTGTTTACCACACATGCCACTACTCTTGGCCGGTCTATTTCAGGGAATGGAATGGAACTTTACAAAAATATTGAAAACCTCAATGTACCGCTGCTCGAAAAAAACCTTGGCATTTTGTCCAAATGTTCCCTTGAGAAGATCGCTGCCCGTGAAGCCGATTGCTTTACAACCGTGAGCGAAGCAACAGCAAAGGAGTGCGGTTATTTCCTGGGGAAAGAGCCTGATGTGGTCACCATAAACGGTTTTGACGATTCTTTTGTGCCCACGGGGGAGGAGTATAAGGAGAAGAGATCGGTTGCCCGTGAAAAGCTGTTCCAGGTGGCTGAAGGCCTGCTCGGCAGGCGGATATCCAGGAAAGCGCTGATGGTGATAACCAGCGGAAGGTACGAGTTCAGGAACAAAGGCATCGACCTGTTTATTGATGCGCTTGGGAAAATGAACCGGGGAGAGATCAGTGGCCCTGAAGTAATAGCGTTTATTACAGTTCCTGCCCACAATACCGGTGTAAACCAGGAATTGCTCAGGGTCATGAAAGAAGGGCGCAAAGGAGGCGACAAACCACAGGAGAAGTTCCTTACACACCTTCTCAACGACAGGTACAACGATCCCATACTAAGGAGGGCTGCTGAGCAGGAACTCATAAACTCTGAAGCCGACAAGGTCAGCCTGATATTTGTGCCAGCTTATCTTAACGGTTCCGATGGCATTTTCGATCTGAATTACTATGATCTGCTTTCAGGTTTTGATATTTCTGTTTTCCCTTCCTATTATGAACCATGGGGATATACCCCACTTGAGAGCGCCGCTTTCTGTATACCTACTATCACCACTTCACTTGCAGGGTTTGGACAATGGGTTGCCGGTAAGTTCCCCGACGAGCATGGAGGGGTTTTTGTGGTACCCAGGACCGACGATAACGAGGAGGAGGTGAGGGATAACATAGCCTCCTTCATTAAGGAGTTCTCATCACTTACTGCTGCAAATAAGAACAAGGTAAGGAACAGGGCTTTCGAGATCTCCAGGCATGCGCTCTGGGAGGAATTGATAGTCAATTACAACACAGCATTCGGCATAGCAATTGAAAAGACCACGGAAAGAAGCGACCTCTTCTACAATAAAAAGAAAAGCACCGAATATTTTCTGAAAGACATATCGAGTGAGCATAAGCCCGTATGGAAGAACATATTTATCGAACCGGCCATTTCAGGCAAGCTTGAGAAACTCCAGGAACTTTCGAGAAATATCTGGTGGTGCTGGAATTACAGGGCTGAGAACCTGTTTAAAATGGCTGATCCCGGTAAGTGGGAAGAGCTCAGCCACAACCCTGTGGCTTTGCTAGAATCACTTTCGATCGACAGGATCCACTCGCTGGAAAAAGACCAGGGGTTTCTGCAGGAGTTGAATTTTGTTTATGATGAGTTCATTAAGTATATGGCTGAGAAGAAAAAGCAGCCCAAGGAAAAGGTTGCCTATTTCAGCATGGAATACGGCCTGCACGATACCCTTAAGACTTATTCCGGGGGACTGGGAATGCTCGCCGGTGATTTCCTGAAAGAGGCCAGCGATTCGAACAAGAATATGGTGGCCGTCGGGCTTGTTTACAGGTATGGCTACTTCAATCAGCAAATAACTATTTTCGGCGACCAGGTGGCTACCTACACAGCACAGAAGTTCACACAGTTGCCTTTTATTCCTGTCAGGGACGAAAACGGCGACTGGATGACAGTAACCCTTGCCCTTCCCGGCCGTAACCTCTATGCCAAGGCATGGAAAGTTGAAGTCGGAAGGATATCACTATTTATGCTTGATGCCGATATCCCCGAGAATTCACCTGCCGACCGTTCCATAACCCATCACCTTTACGGAGGGAACTGGGAGAACCGCTTTAAGCAGGAACTGCTGCTCGGTGTTGGAGGTATACGCCTGCTGAAAGCCCTTGGAATAGAGGCCGATGTTTATCATTGCAACGAAGGCCACGCAGCCTTTACAGGGCTTGAAAGGCTGAGGATACTGGTCCGGGAGGCCAGGCTTACCTTCGACCAGGCCCTCGAAACAGTAAGGGCAAGCTCGCTGTTTACCACTCATACCCCGGTACCGGCAGGTCACGACTATTTTCATGAGGATATTATGAGGACCTACATCCCTCATTACGCCGACCGGCTTAACATTAGCTGGGACCGTTTTATGTCGCTTGGAAAGATGCACCCGGGCAACCCTGAAGAAAAGTTCTCGATGAGTGTACTGGCGCTTAAACTTTCACAGTTTGTGAACGGCGTAAGCAAAATACACGGAAGAGTGACCCGGGAATTATTCCGCGACCTTTTCCCGGGCTTTTATCCTGAAGAGCTATTCATAGATCATGTTACGAATGGGGTGCATTATCCTTTCTGGGCAGGCAGGGAATGGCAGAAACTTTACATAAAATACTTCGGCGAGGATTTCCTTGCCCATCAGTCGGATGCCTCCTTCTGGCAAAAGATCAAGGAAGTACCCGATGAGGAGATCTGGGAAATGCGAAAGGTATACAGGAGCAAGCTGGTGAGGTATCTGCGGAAAAGGCTCGAAAGCGAGCTTACTAAACGGGAGGAAAATCCAAGACTGGTCTTTGACACCATCGACGGGCTTGATGAAAATGCCTTTACTGTTGGCTTTGCCAGGAGGTTTGCAACCTACAAAAGGGCCCACCTGCTCTTCAGCAACCTTGAAAGGCTGAAGAACCTGGTTACCAACACCGACATGCCCATACAGTTTATATTCGCCGGTAAGGCCCATCCCGCCGACAAGGCCGGACAGGACCTGATAAAACGCATCATGGAGATTTCCAAGCAGGAGCCTTTCAAGGGAAAGATCGTATTTGTTGAGAACTACGACATCTCACTGGCAAAGAAGCTGCTCCAGGGAGTGGATGTATGGCTGAATACTCCGGCCCGGCCCATGGAAGCTTCCGGAACAAGCGGCGAAAAGGCATTGATGAACGGTGTACTCAACGTCAGTGTACTCGACGGATGGTGGGCTGAAGGATATATCCCGCACGGAGGATGGGCCATCAAGGAAGCAAGGACTTATGCCAATCAGCAGTTCCAGGATGAACTCGATGCTGAAACGATCTATTCACTCCTTGAAGATGAAATACTTCCTGCTTTTTATGAAAGGGAAAATGATGTGCCCAAAAAATGGACCGGGTATATCAAGAATTCAATAGCCGGTATTGCTCCGCATTTTACCATGAAAAGAATGCTCGACCAGTACTACGACAAGTTCTATAACACGCTGGCCGAAAGGTCAGCCTCAGTAAGAAAGAATGATTATGCCATTGCCAAAGAGGTAGATAAATGGAAGAAGAGGATCTATTCAAAATGGGAAGGTATTAAGGTGACCCGCCTTGCTGTGCCTGACCAGCTTGCCAAATCACTTCACCTGGGAGATGATTTCGTGGCCGAAATAGATCTCGACCTCAATGGGCTGGAAGCCGGTGAGATCGCAATGGATATTGTTGTGGGTCAGAAGGAGGATGATAGCGTAAAGAAGATCATACTGAAACAGGACCTGGAATTAGTGAAGCAAAATAATTCCTCGGCAACTTTCAGGTGTGTCATACCTACCTCAAGGGTCGGCATGTTCGATTATGCTTTCAGGATATTTCCAAAACATGACTGGTTACCGCACAGGCAGGATATGAACCTTGTAAGATGGATTTAAGCCGGACCGCTCATGGGAAAAAGCCCTGAGTTCAAATTTTGATTATTTTTGAAGTTTGAACGAGTCTTGCGGAAAAGCCTGAAACTTATAAGATAATCCTGAATATCGGTCTTACGGGCAATAATAGAGATCCTTTTGATCAATTAAATATTTTAGAGATGAAGTTACTTGAAGGAAAAACGGCATTGATAACCGGTGCAGCAAGAGGCATCGGAAGGTCGATAGCTTTGCAAATGGCAGAGAATGGGGCAGATATAGCTTTCACCGACCTGAAATACGATGAGAACATGCAGTCGCTCGAGAAAGAGATATCGTCGCTTGGCAGAAAAGGCAAAGGATATGCTTCAGATGCAGGTTCTTTTGAGGATTGCGAAAAGACTGTCGGCGACATACTGAAGGACTTCGAAAAGGTTGATATACTTGTTAACAACGCAGGGATCACCCGCGATAACCTGCTCCTCAGAATGAGTGAGGCCGACTGGGACCTTGTGATCAAGATAAACCTGAAATCGGTCTTCAACATGACAAAGGCTATTCAGAGGCCTATGATCAAGCAGCGCGGGGGATCGATCATAAATATGAGCTCGGTGGTTGGTGTCGGCGGCAATGCCGGACAATCAAACTATTCTGCTTCAAAGGCCGGTTTAATTGGGTTCACGAAATCGATAGCACAGGAGCTCGGTTCCCGGAATATCCGCTGTAATGCCATTGCCCCCGGGTTCATCGAAACAGAGATGACCGGTAAACTCCCGGATGAGGTAAGAGAGCAATGGGCACAACAAATACCACTGCGCAGGGGCGGAAAGCCATTGGATGTAGCCAAAACGGCAGTCTTCCTGGCCTCCGACCTTTCTGATTATATTACCGGACAAGTGATCAGCGTTTGCGGTGGCATGAACACCTGATAATTCAATTCAACATATTACTAATTAAAAATTACAGAAATGAAAAAGTTGATCAATTTCTTACTGGTAGCTATTAGCACTGTACTTGTGGTACAGGGTGTTTCAGCACAGGATTGCAGGGCCTATTTCCCTATGGAGGAAGGGGCCGTAAGGGAAATGACATCTTACGATAAGAAGGACAAAATAACAGGAACCACTATACAGACTGTGAAAGAAGTCAGGGAGCAGGGCGACAGGATCGATATCCTTGTTGAAATGGAAATGATGGACAAGAAGGGTGAACAATTCAGCAAGGGCGAGCTCGACTTTACTTGTGAAGATGGGGTTTTCAAAGTGGATATGAGAAATTATCTCGATCCGAATACACTTCAGGGCATGGGAGACCTTGAGGTAACCGTGGACGCAACTGAGTTGGTAATGCCCTCGGAGCTGAAGCCGGGTATGGAGCTTAATGACGGTACCATTGAAATGACAGCCGCATCCGGTGGTGTGAACGTGATGAGCTTTACGACCAATGTAAAGAACCGGAAAGTCGAGGGCATGGAAACCATAACCAC
>CAZXWD010000087.1:0-11900 GCA_964644135.1 uncultured Bacteroidales bacterium
TTAATATCAATAGAAAAAACATGAATCAATAACCTGGGTTTTTCCCGGAGGGAATAGATGTCAATAGAAAACCGGATAACCCAAAAATTCAATGTTTTCCCGGAGGGAATCAACAAAATATATTCGTTAATGCCCTACGGGCAATGCATCGGATAGGGTCGGGCTCTTTTCTATTGACATTGAAGCCCTACGGGCTAGTTCAATGATAATTTTGTCTGATCTTCTGAAAATATTACAAGGTGACCATTGAATTTGGCTAATTAGGTTTGTCCCGGAGGGAATCAATATCAATAAAAAACCGATCGAACAATATTCAACATTTTATTCCCCAATCTGTTTCGTTTTATTGAGAGCAATCTTGATAATAAGTTTCCGGTATGCAGAAAAATTTTACCAACAGACTAATAAACGAAACAAGCCCCTACCTTCTCCAACATGCCCACAACCCCGTCGACTGGCATGCATGGAACGATGAAACCCTCGACAAGGCCCGGTCGACCGGCAAAATGATGCTGGTCAGCATTGGCTACTCCTCCTGCCACTGGTGCCACGTCATGGAACGCGAATCGTTCGAAGATGAAAGCATTGCAAAGCTTATGAACGACAACTTTATCTGCGTGAAGGTCGACAGGGAAGAACGGCCCGATGTAGACCAGGTTTATATGAACGCTGTTCAGCTTATTACCGGAAGCGGAGGATGGCCGCTGAATGCATTCACCATGCCCGACGGTAAGCCTTTTTTTGGCGGAACCTATTTCAGGAAAGAACAGTGGAGAGAACTTCTGCAGAACATAGCCCTTTTATATGAAACACGCAAAGAGGACCTGGAAGCCCAGGCCGGAGAGCTTACAAAAGGGGTGGCTGAAAGTGAACTTATCAACCCCGTCAAAGAAGAGGCGGAAATTTCCCGGGAAGATATTTCCATGATGGCCGAAAAAATAAAATCTTCATTCGACACTGTCAATGGCGGTTCATTGGGCGCCCCGAAATTTCCCCTGCCAAACAACTACAGGTTCCTGCTGAACTATTATTTCCATGAGAAGGATGAAGAGGTTCTCGGACATATTAAGCTCACTTTGCGAAAAATGGCCTTCGGAGGTATTTATGACCAGATAGGAGGTGGCTTCGCACGCTATTCAGTGGATACAAAATGGAAAGTGCCTCATTTCGAGAAAATGCTTTATGATAATGCTCAACTGGTAACACTCTATTCTGAGGCATACCTTGCCACAGGCGATCCGCTTTTCAAGCAAACTATTAAAGAATCGCTTAGGTTCATCAACAGGGAAATGACACACTCTTCAGGTGGTTTTTACTCGGCTCTTGATGCTGATTCTGAAGGTGAGGAGGGTAAATACTATACATGGACAGAAAGTGAGATAGATCAATTGCTTCCGGATAAATCAGACATCTTGAAAAGATTCTACCAGGTTGGCAGGGAAGGTGAATGGGAAAATGGTAAAAATATACTTCTGCGCTCATCAACTGAAGATGAATTTGCTGCCGGAATGGGAATGGATAAGGCATCTTTCAGCAAATTCATGAAAGATTCAAAAAAAGCACTTCTTAAAGAGAGAAGCAAAAGGGTAAGGCCCGGGCTGGATGACAAAATACTGACTTCCTGGAATGCCCTTATGCTTGAGGGATACCTCAAAGGATACCAGGCCCTGGAAGAAGAGAAATACCTTGAGAGTGCCCTTAATAGCTACAATTTCCTTTCTGAAGAACTGGAAAGGGAAGATGGAGGCCTTTACCATGCATGGAAAGACGGAAAAGCTTCGATCAACGGCTTCCTGGAAGATTATTGCTTTTACATTGATGCACTCATCGACCTGTATCAGGTTACTTTCGATGAAAATTACCTGCATAAAGCCATCTTATTCACAGAGTACGTCATTGAAAACTTCTACAGTGAGGAGAATGGCCTTTTCTATTTTACATCAAAAAAAGACAGGGAACTCATAGCGCGAAAAACGGAATTACACGACACCGTTATTCCTTCAAGCAATTCAGCAATGGCAAATGTGTTGTATAAGCTAGGCCATCTTGCAGACAAACCCGGTTACATTGATATTTCAAAATTGATGTATCGTACTGTCAGGAAAGATATGCTGAAGTATTCTTCTGCATATACAAATTGGGGTATCCTGGGCATCAGGCTTTCCCGGAACCATTACAATGTGGCTATCACAGGTAAAGAATTCAAGGCCCTGGCCTCCGGTATCAGAAAACAATATCTTCCGAATATACTTCTTACTGCTTCTGGAAAAGAGAGTGATCTCCCCCTTCTGAAAGGCCGGATGGATTCTGAAAAATCCAGGATATTCGTTTGCACCGGAAAATCATGCAAATTACCTGTTGAGAATATCAGGGATGCATTGAACATGATCAAATCGTAAATGGTGAACCCGGACATTATCACATTACCTTTGCTATGAGCCCCATCCATTTATTGCGCTCCTTCACTTCGAACTTCATTTCCTTTCCATCCTTCATGTGAAGGCACATTCCGTTTGAAAAGAAAACTTTATTGCTGAAAGGAAATATTTCGCTTATATCAGTTGTTTCGATACTGATCTTCAATTTTTCAGGACCACCGTTTAACGTGGCAAAATAGAGCCTCTGGTTCGTAAGTATGAGTTTGCCCTCTAACTTGTCATTGTCACGGTAGTGACGGCTGTCGGCAGCCTTAAGTACAAATTCATTGGCTTCAAGATCGATTCTCATGACGTTTAGTTTTTGATTTCTGCTATAATAAACATCCAAATCCATACCATATATTATAATAAATTGAAATACAGGGACTAGCAATAACCAATAGAGATATTGGCCTCATAACAAAATGTACGAAAACGTGCTGTATTGTCCGCCAGAGAACAACCGGCAGGATCTTTTTAGTCTTCAGAAAAGTCTTTCAGAAGTTCCCTGTAGCTGAGAAAAACATTGGCACGGGAAACAAAACCAACGTATTTACCATTGTCGAGTACCGGAAGATTGTACTTATCATAATCCTGGAATTTCGTAACAACCGTATCCATATTATCGGTAACCTCCACAAAGGTGGCGGGTATCGACATCAGGCTCGACACTTTGGTCGTATCATAAAGCTCCGGTTTAAAAATGATGTTCCTTACATCGTCGAGTTTTATGAACCCTTTGAAAATATTATCCTCATCCACCACCGGATAAATATTTCTTTTTGATTCGGAAATAACTCTTACAAGGTCGCGAAGGGTGGCATCTGGTTTGATGGTAGTAAAATCCTTTTCTATAAGCTTATCAACCCTGAGCATGGTCAGGATCGTCTTGTCTTTGTGGTGCGTTAGCAGTTCGCCTCTCCTTGCAAGCTGGTAGGTGTAAACGGAGTTTTTCACGAAGATCTTGGTGGTAGCATAGCTGATAGTGGCAACGATCATGAGCGGGACAAAGAGTTCATATCCGCTGGTTATTTCGGCAATCAGGAAGATGCCGGTGAGCGGTGCATGCAGTACTCCCGCTATCAGTCCTGCCATCCCCACCATTGCAAAATTAGCCGAAGGCAATGTTGTAATGTTAAGGTAATTTAAAAGAGTTGCAAAGAACAACCCCGTGAAGGCCCCGAGGAAAAGCGTAGGGGCAAAGATACCCCCCACCCCTCCGGCACCGAAGGTGACCGCGGTGGCAATGGCCTTGAAAAAGAGAATTAAAATAAAAAGCAGGAAGACCATCAGCATGTTATTCTGAAGGGAGTAAAATGGGCTTTCATTAAAAAGGGGGCTTATATCTCCCTTAAGCACAGTGTTGACCGCTTCATACCCTTCACCGTAAAGTGAAGGAAAGAAGAATACCAGTATCCCCAACACGCTGCCTCCCAGCAACAATCTTGTCCACCAGGATTTCATACCTGAAAAGATCCTTTCAATAAAAATATAAACCCTGGTGAAGTAAACTGATACGAGGGCAGTGACAACACCAAGCAGCAGGTAATAGGGAATGTGGCTGAACAGGAACTCCCCTTCTATCTCGAAGGGATAAAGCACTGCATTTCCAAGGAAAAAATAAGATGTAAGCACTGCTGTTACCGATGCGATCAGCAGGGGGATGAGAGAGGTCATAGTAAGGTCGATCATGATCACCTCAATGGCAAAAACAACAGCAGCAATGGGCGACTTGAAGATCGCAGCCATGGCACCGGCACAGGCAAGGGCCAGCAGAAGCATGACCTGCTTGTAATTGAGCCGGAGGAACTGGCCCAGGTTTGAACCAAGTGCAGCACCTGTGGCAACTGTTGGCCCCTCAAGACCGACTGATCCGCCAAAGCCTACGGTCAACGCACTGGTTATGACCGAAGAGAACATGTTGTGCCGTTTGATGATGCCGTTGTTCTTACCAATGGCATACAAAACACTCGGTATGCCGTGACCCACGTAATCCCTCAAAATAAATCTCACAAAAATTACGGCAACGAATATCCCAATGGCCGGAAGTGCGAAATAGAGAAAGTTTTCCTGTGAAAGCAAGAAGTTCTGGGTAAGCAGGTGCTTGATAAAGGCAACTGAATTCTTTATCACAACGGCAGCTATCCCGGCAAGAACTCCTATGATCACTCCCAGAATGATCATAAAGGTCCTGTCGTTGACATGCTTAGCCCGCCACAGAAGGATCCGGCTCAGTATTCCTTGCTTTCCCATTACGGATGCGAATTTATTATAAATTTGGGATATATGGCTGATGGCTGTTAGCTTTTAGCTGATGGCTGATGGCTTTTTATACCTTTGCATATTTAATTCAACACTCAACATTGTATCCTCCGTAGCGAAGCGAAGGAGGACTCAACACTCAACACTCAAATGCTCAAGCTCATAACATATAACGTCAACGGAATTAGGGCAGCAATCAGGAAAGGTTTCCTCGACTGGCTCCAGGCCACGGGTGCCGATATAGTCATGCTCCAGGAAACAAAGGCCCAGCCCGACCAGGTCCCTGTATTCGACCTTGAATCGATGGGCTACAGGACCTTCTGGCATTCGGCCGAAAAAAAAGGTTACAGCGGCGTGGCAATACTGACGCGAATTGAGCCTGACAATGTTATAAATGGATTAGGGATAGATAATTATGACAGGGAAGGCAGGTTTCTCCGCGCCGACTTTGGGGATACCACTATTATCAGTGTATATCACCCCTCGGGCACGACCGGCGAAATCAGACAGGCATTCAAGATGAAATGGCTGGAAGATTTTAATAATTATGTGGATGAATTAAAAAAAGAAAGGCCAAACCTGGTAATTTCAGGCGACTACAACATCTGCCATAAGCCTGCTGATATACATGACCCAATAGGCAATGCCAATTCATCAGGTTTTCTTCCCGAAGAGAGGGAATGGATGACAAATTTCCTCGAAAGTGGCTTTATCGATACCTTCAGACATTTCAACCCGGAACCGGATAATTACACCTGGTGGAGCTATATGAGGAATGCCAGGCAACGGAACCTCGGCTGGCGTATCGATTACCATATGGCCAGCAAGCCGATAGAAAACAAGCTGAAAAGATCAGTGATATTAAAGGAGGCAGTGCATTCCGACCATTGTCCGGTATTGCTGGAATTGGACCTGTAATCCGTGGGGAATATTATTTTTTGTTCTCACAGATTAGCCGAATATCCGCCGGAACCCTTGATCAATTCTTTTTAGGGGAATAATTTCTATCCTGAATTTTTTACGTTCGAGGCCTTTGTAGTTATAGTTTGAAATAAAAATTTCTTCCATTCCCAGCTTTTCGGCCTCAAAGATCCGCTGCTCCACCCTGCTCACCGGCCTGATCTCTCCTGAAAGCCCGACCTCTGCGGCAAAGCACTTTTTCCCTGAAACGGGTATGTCGGCATTGGATGAAAGTATCGACATAACCACCGAAAGGTCTATGGCCGGGTCATCCACTCTTATGCCCCCTGCAATGTTCAGGAACACATCCTTGCTGCCCAGCCTGAAACCGCTTCTCTTTTCCAGCACAGCCAGCAGCATATTAAGCCTTCTCGTGTCAAATCCTGTAGTTGTACGCTGAGGGGTGCCGTAAGCAGCCGTACTCACCAGCGCCTGGGTTTCAATGAGCATTGGTCTAATTCCCTCGATGGTTGATGCCACACTTACCCCACTAACCTCTTCTTCCCTTTGAGAAACGAGTATTTCGGAAGGGTTGAGCACCTCCTTCATCCCTGATTCGTGCATTTCATAGATGCCAAGTTCCGAGGTAGGTCCGAAACGGTTTTTGATGGAACGCAGGATCCGGTAGCCGTAATTCCTCTCCCCCTCGAACTGAAGCACGGTATCGACCATATGCTCAAGTACTTTTGGACCTGCAAGGTAGCCGTCTTTAGTAATATGCCCGATGAGGAAGACCGGTACACTTGTTACCTTGGAAAATTTCTGCATTTCGGCAGCGCATTCCCTGATCTGTGAAATACTTCCGGGCGAGGATTCAATATGGCTTGTATGCAGCGTCTGTATGGAATCGATCACCAGCATGTCGGGCTCAAGGGAATCGATATGGCGGAAGATCTCCTGGGTATTCGTTTCGGGCAACAAATAACAGGTTTCATTGTCAATCCCGATCCTGTTGGCCCTCATGCGGATCTGTTGCTCACTCTCCTCACCGGTTACGTAGAGGATTTTTTTTCCTGCAAGCTTAAGGGCTATCTGCAGAAGAAGCGTGGATTTCCCTATTCCGGGCTCACCTCCCACAAGGACCAGCGAGCCTGGCACAATGCCCCCTCCAAGAACCCTGTCGAATTCACCATTCTTACTTGAGATCCTTGGAAGCTTATCCTCCTTCACATCCTGGACAGGCACCGGCACAACTTTCCTGTCGCCTTTGACCGGTACCGAAGCCCTCCCTCCCGGCTCAGGCTTCTGGATAACCTCCTCAACATAAGTGTTCCACTCACCGCAGGCAGGGCATTTCCCTATCCATTTCGGCGACTGGGCTCCGCAATTCTGGCAAAAAAAGGCTGTTTTGGTCTTCGCCATTATTAGGGTCTATTCCGTGCTCTTATCAATAATGTCTGATGTAGAGTATCCTGGCACTAGATCTACAGTAACAATCTCTCCACCGTTCTCTTTAACGATATCAGCGCCTACGATGGTCTCCTCTGTGTAATCACTTCCTTTTACCAGGACATGGGGCCTTGCCAGTTTGATCAGCTCATAAGGGGTGTCTTCATCAAAAAAGACTACGGCACTGACAAATTTCAGGGCAGCAAGTACCAGGGCGCGTGCATTTTCATTATTTACGGGCCTGTTTTCGCCCTTTATCCTCCTTACCGAATCGTCAGTATTAAGCCCTACGATCAATATATCGCCAAGGTCAGAAGCTTTGGCGAGATACTCAATGTGTCCCCGATGGATTATATCGAAGCAGCCGTTTGTAAACACCACTTTATGATCCAGGAATTCCCAAACCTCCCTCATCCTTTTGAACGATTCCCAATCAAACAGTTTTGACTCGAGTATCTCCATCTGGGTCTTTTTCATTTTTTACATTTTTTTTCATTAGCAACATATAGTATGATAATGCTCCCACTCCAAGTATCAGTATTACCTGTGTGATCCACATTATAATTGAGAATGAAGCCGCCGGCTCAGAAGGTATGAGGTAGATCTCTACAAGTATTGCTTTTACTATAAACTGGTAGGCGCCTATGCCTGCCGGCACCGGTGCGACAATTCCCAGGCTTCCTATAGCCATGATGGTGATCCCGTCGAGGAAATTCAGTCCCGAAGTGGCATCGATCGCAAAAAAGGCCACAAAGGTCATAAGCACGTAAAACCCCCACAGAAGGATCGTCAACAGGATAAATTCCAGCTTGTGTTTCATCCTCATTATGGTCTTGACCCCCTCAAAAAGCCCCCTGACAAAATCGCTGATCTTTTTATAGAGGACAAAATGCCTGATCTTTTCAAAAAAGAGCCTGAAAAGTATCAGGGGCAACAGGATCACTGCCAATGCAATAAGTACGAGCACAAGCACCGACTGGGCGTTTAAGTAACCCTCTATGGAAGAAAGGAAGTATTTATCAACGAATCCTTTAAGGAAATCGAGTTGGAAGAACACCACTGCCACCAGGATCAGTATAAGAACAAAAAGATCAAATACCCTCTCGGATATGACGGTCCCGAAAAGGGAATTGAAGGGAACCCCTGATTTCTTGCTGAGAACGGCACACCTTGTCACCTCCCCCAGCCTGGGGAAAGCTGAATTTGCCAGGTACCCTACCATGACGGAGTAAAAAGTGATGTCAGTCCGGGTTTCGTATCCCAGCGATTTGATGAGTATGTTCCACCTGATAGCCCTGACAATATGACTCAGTATGCCGAAAAATATGGAAAGCAGCAACCATTCATAATGCGCGCTCCTGATCTCCTCCCAAACCAGGGCCATGTCGAGTTTCCTGAATACAAGGTAAAGGAGCAACAGTCCGATACACAGGAAAAAGAAATACTGTATTGCAGAAACAATCCTCTTTTTCAACCCGTCTACTTTATCTGATTATTACTGTCAGGGAAAATTATGGCAGGGGTGAAATTCTTTGCCTCTTCAGGGTCCATAAAGGCATAGGCTGCAATGATCACAAGGTCGCCCACCTCAACCTTCCTGGCTGCCGCGCCGTTCATTGAGATTGTCCGGCTTCCTCTCTTTCCTTTGATCACATAGGTTTCGAAACGCTCTCCGTTATTAATATTATAAATATGAACCTTCTCGTTCTCAATAAGGTTTGCTGCATCCAACAGATCTTCATCTATCTCAATGCTGCCTATATAATTCAGGTTTGCATCGGTTATGGTTGCCCTGTGGATCTTCGATTTTAAAATATCGATCTGCATCTCGAAAATTATTTTCTCAGGTATCGCCCTCGGGGTAAATATCCCTGTTTTTAAGCGAGGGCAAAGTTATGAAATAAAATCATATTGTCAATCAGCCTAATCCCCCCCAGGTGCACAGCAATACAGGCTATAATATCAGGACTGTCGTTCCACTTTTCAACCGGTTCAAGATTGTCCATGGTCACTATCTCAAAATAGTCAAGCCTGAAATCAGGATCTTTTGCGAATTGCTGCTCCACAAAGTTTTTCACCTCGGCAGGTGAGTATCCGGGAATTTTCGAGGCAGCAAGATTGAGTGTACGGAAAATAAAAGGGGCTTTTTCCCTGGACCGGGGGTCCAGCCGAACATTTCTTGAACTCATTGCCAGTCCGTCGGGCTCCCTGACAATAGGACAGGGGACTATGGTAACCGGGAGGCTCTCCATTTTTGCGAGCTTTTTAATGACCTGTAATTGCTGGAAGTCCTTTTCCCCAAAATAGGCCCTGTGGGGTCTTACTATATTGAAAAGCCTTTTGACCACAACGGCGACACCCCTGAAATGGCCGGGCCTGAACTTACCCTCAAGCACCTGTTCCAGCCTGCCAAAATCATAATCATCCTGCGGTTCATCAGGATACATCTCTTTGACCGAAGGAATAAATACCAGGTCGCATCCTTCCGACTTTAGTTTTTCCAGGTCTGTATTAAGGGTCCTGGGATATTTCTCAAGGTCTTTGCTATTGTTGAACTGGATGGGGTTAACGAATATACTGCAGATTACAATGTCATTTTCGGCACGGGCCTTTCTCACAAGCTCCAGGTGGCCTTCGTGAAGTGCACCCATGGTGGGTACAAAGCCAATTTTTGACCCCTTCTGCCTTTGCTGTTCCGAAAAAGCAGTGGTTGCAGCTTTTGTTTCTTCAACAAGCATCATGATGATCTTTACAACACTATCCGCCAAGGATCATCAGCATATCCTCCTCGAGCGATTTAATTGGTGTTTCAATTATACGGCCTATCTCAGCCCCATTTTTCAGAAAAATAAAGGTGGGAACCCTCTTGATATCGTAAGGTTTTACGTCAACCCCTTCAGCTTCCTTCAGGGTGTTGACACAGATGATCTCGATAT
The DNA here is from genome assembly GCA_964644135.1 of uncultured Bacteroidales bacterium. Taxonomy (GTDB): domain Bacteria; phylum Bacteroidota; class Bacteroidia; order Bacteroidales; family JAGOPY01; genus CAZMOK01. The sequence continues at coordinate 9,965 of CAZXWD010000087.1, forward strand.
TTTTTTTGCCCCACCACAGTTTCTTGAGTATCTTAAAAAACCTTGGCACCTGCTCTTTACTGTCGTGGCACCATGTGCCCAGCACAATCCTAACTTTTACATCTTTTTTCAGGGGCTTTATCTGCTTTATAACATCCCTGTCAGGTTGGTATGCATCATAATACTGATCATAAACTTCGCCGAATTCACCCTGCTGAAGGCCTTTTTTATCGCAGTAACCAGATAGCACGGGCTTTCCGGTTTTCGGATCGGTAACGGTCTTGTTCATTTCCTGGCTAACGGCTGCTCCGGCCGCGAATAAAGCAAGGATGAGTATAAATGCCAGTCTTTTCATATGGATGTTATTTACGGCAAATATATGGATAACAGCAAGGCTATTCAACAATTATCGGCCCGGGTATGTTAATTTGTTAGAAATAGCAACCTTGTTACCCATAATTCAACCTACGAATTTGATATACAAGTTGTTCAGGTGGCATTATTATTGTACTGCAATATAGAGCAATATTGCAACGGCAGAAAAATGCCTTAACTTTGTAAAAGAATTAAAGCAATGAGCGATAGCGATAAATCATTCCATGATAATCTTGACCTCCTGATCAAGTTGCTAAGGAAGCTGAAGGAAAAATCTTCAGGGGATGAGATCCCAGGCATACCTAAAATGTTTTTCAGCAATTTCGATTTTGTGATCAACAATTATGAAATGATGAAGAACCAGATCTCTGATCAGCTTCTGAACCAGTTTGGAGAGCCCATCAAAAAAATGGTTGCCGAAATGGTGGAACAGCTTAAAGAGGAGGTTGGTGAAGACTTTGACCTGGAGGAAGAAATTGAAGCACCGGAAGAGAAACTTGAGATAGAACCGGGAACCGACAGCAAAGAGTCACTGGAAAAGATAGACGAAATGCTTAAAAAACCCGGACTCTCGGAAGAAGAGATCGACAAACTCCTTGATGAGCGTTCGAGGCTGAAAAAAGAATAAGCATAAAGGTGGCTGGAACAAATTACCCTGAGGGCCTTATGCATTGGCATAACAAGATATTCCCCCTTTTTTTTGATAATGTTGGCTTTTATTAATTAAACCATGTACATATCTTTACATCTAAATAAGCAATAGCATGATAGATATTAAAGATAATATTGCAATAAGTGAAAGCGGCCTTGTTTTCAATCCCGATACCGGTGAATCATTTTCAATCAATCCTATAGGACAGACCATTCTGTCGCTGATGATAGATGGAAAAGATTATGAAAGCATAAAAGGAGAGATCATGTCTCATTATCATGTGGACGACGACACCTTTGAAAAAGATTTCCAGGATTTCACGAGGCTTCTTTTACAATACCAGATAGCCGAAGAGGATGGAGAAAAAGAAGATTAACATCGCAGTCACCGCCCTCAACGCGATCGACAGTCCCGGCCCCGGGGTCCCGGTGATCAGGGGACTGAAAGAAGCAGGCTCATTTGAGTGCAAAATTATTGGGCTCGCTTACGAATCACTTGAACCGGGTATTTATATGAAGGATCTTGTGGATAAGACCTACCACATTCCTTATCCTTCCTCGGGAGCTGATAACCTCATGAAGCGTCTTGAATACATCCATTCCGAAGAAGCCCTGGATGTCATCATCCCGAATTTCGATGCCGAGATCTTTCCCTTCATCAAGCTACAGGATAAACTGAAGTCCATGGGGATAAAGATCTTTCTCCCGACTGAAAAGCAATTTGAAGAACGTCAGAAGATAAACCTGCCGGAGTTTGGGAAAACATATGGATTGGATGTGCCCGGGAGCCATTCGGTCTATTCTTTTTCAGAAATATCCTCAACAATCGATAAACTCGGTCTTCCGGTCGTTATAAAAGGAAAGTATTACGATGCCTACATTGCATTCAATCAGCAGCAGGCGGCAGAGTATTTCAACAAGATCATTTCCG
>CAZXWD010000088.1:0-1588 GCA_964644135.1 uncultured Bacteroidales bacterium
GGATTGTGTTCAGGATCTCCGAATCGCCTGGCCTTACATTGATCTCTATGAGCTTTATACCGTCTTCGGTGAGCATATACTGCCCAGAGAGGAAACCCTTGAATCTTTCATCGTACTTTTCGAGCATTGCATCAAGGATCTTTCTGATGATCTCAATGCTTTCATCAAACAACGGATAAGTAAGGAAAGGCAGAAGGTGGTCCTGGCTGCTGTAAGAGCCCATTCCGGGGGTGTTCAGTCCGCTGTCGCCTTCATTCAGCAATTTGTAATCCCTTATGGCAGGGGTGTGTGAAATATTTTCCCCGTCGCAAAGCAATTGCAGAGTATATTCCTCACCTTCTATTCTCTCTTCGATCAATACTGAAGGTAGTTCACCTATCGCCTTGTCGAATATCTTTCCTGCATAAGCTATTGCTTCTTCTTTGTCTTTGAGCTGTTTCCCAACCACTTTCACACCATCGCCTTCGGTAACCCCTGCGGGTTTAACTGCCACAGGCTTAGGATATTTGCGGATATACTCGGCCGCCTTTTCCTTATCATAGAAGATCTGAAAATCAGGGTATGCATCAATGTTGTTTTCTTTCATCAGGAACCTGAGAAAACCTTTGTCTCCTTCAAGCTTGGTGCAGAATTCTGATGGCCCTACGCAGGGAAGGCCCTTTTTGCTGAAGTAGTCGGTAACACCACGGTTCAGTGAGAACTCAGGTACGACCACCAGAAGGTCAATGTTTTTTTCTGTAACATAAGGTTCTATTTGCTTTATATCGCTTATATCACAGATCTTATAGTCTTTACACAATTCTGCTATACCATTGTTCTTCTTGTCCATTAAGGAAAACAGTTCGACATCTTTGCTCTTTGCAAGGGCTTGTGCAAGTGCATGTGTCTTTCCCCAGCGTCCGATAAGTAATACTTTCATATTTCCGGTTTTTTGGTCCGAAATACTGATTTCGGATTCGTTTTACTAAGGATAATGGTTGTGCAATTTTCGCTCCAAAAAATGTGAATTTGCTGTGATGCCCTGATAGGCAGGAGGTTAAGGCCGGTTTATTGAAAAACAGGACGGTTCAGGTGTTCCGGATCATTGTTTGTTCTAAGAATCCTTTTCTATAAACACAAAGGTGTAGCTTTCGTTAAGCTCATCTCCTTCCCTGTAGAAAGTGACCTTTTCTTTGTAAGCCTGGGCAAGGGGATATACTTCTTCTTTTTTTATCTTTTCCTGGAATTCCCTGATGGTTTTTTTCGAGTCGAGCTTAGTGGTCTTGATCTTCCACTTGTTTCCGAGGTTATCCTGCAGCCATTGCTGTGTGATCTTTTTCGGGAAAACGATCTGGACATCGTCAGAAAGGGTGGCGCTTTCAGGGGGCTTGTATTCTTCCTCGGGTATGCCGGTCCTGAATACATTGTCACGTCCCAGATCATTGGCCCATAACTGGCAGGCCAGGATGTTTGTCTTTTCGCTCGGAGTCATTGCGAGAAGTTTACCGAACCCGGCGAATTCAAATTCCTCTATGACATATTGCGACAATGCATTTGCGGTTTCGGCCGAAAGGCCTTCCTTCTTTGCCCTGGCTACCATCGACTTATT
>CAZXWD010000088.1:1688-3607 GCA_964644135.1 uncultured Bacteroidales bacterium
GATGCCACTGCAGCAGCGACAATACCCCGGGGGGCGATCCATGATACGAAGAGCTTTTCCCTTAAGGACAGTTTTGAGTTTATTCCGCTGACAAATACATTCAGGGGCCTGATCACGAAAAGTATGACCAGCAATAGCAGTAGACCAGGCAGGCCCAGGTTCCATATGGCATTCAGGTCCAGCTTGGCGGCAAGGAGAATGAATAAGATGGAGACCATCAGGATGGTAAGCTGGCCCTTGAACGATTCGATCTCTTTCAGCCCCCTTGGCCTGAGTATGCCCAATACAAAACCCGCCACTGTGACGGCGAGTATGCCTGTTTCCTTTTGTACCCAGTTCGACAGTGAAAAGACCACGAGGATCATGGCAAGCACCATCAGGTTCCTCAGCTCCTCCGGGATCAGGTGGGTCCTTTTTAACAGGAAGTAAAGAATGAAGGCTGTCACCCCTCCGAAAACCAGCCCGATGGAAAGGCTGCTGACAAATGCCTTTACCACCGATTCATACCCGCTCACGTTAGTGTTGAGAAAGGTCAGGATCACAACGGCCAGCAATGCCCCAATTGGATCGATCAGTATGCCTTCCCACTTCAATACAGTTGCCACTTTTTTGAAAGGCTTTACGATTTTCAGTATGGGCATTATCACTGTTGGGCCTGATACGGTCACCAGTGCGCCGAACAGTAGCGATATCTTCAATCCGCTGGGATTGTGAAGGCCAGGGATGAAAAAATAGGCAGCCGCAGCAGATAAGAGCCAGGTTATTACAAGGCCGACTGAAACAAGATTCCGTATTATGGAAGGGCCTTCCCTGAATTGCTTTACCTTGAGCCTTAAACCTCCCTCAAACAAGATGATGGCTACCCCAACCTGCACTATCGTATGCAGCCCGTCGCCAAGCTGGCTGAGGTCGATCATCTCAAGCTGACCGATCAGTGCCCCCATGATCAGCAGCGGGACAATGGCCGGCAGTTTCAGCTTATTGGCAAGTGCCTGGGAGAAGATCCCGGCAAAAATGACAAGGCTTATGAGCTGGATCAATTCCATAAAGGTCTACTCAGTAACAATTGTTTTTATGGAGGCAATATACCGACCGCCGGCAGTTAACCGGGCGTAGTATATCCCCGGACCTGTAAATCCCGGTTCCCACATCAATGCTTGCGATCTGTCACCTGCAAACAACGAACCAACCATCTTTCCTGTAAGTTCAAAGATATCGATCCGTACATCAGTAAGGTCCTTACCAATATAAAATATTGTGTTCTCCTTAAAAGGATTAGGGTAATTATAGAAAATGATCTCTTCTCCATTAATCTCCGTTACAGCCGAAGGTTGGCTTATGTGAAGCTTCAGCCCGACAGGCCTGTGGTCGGAGACATATTGATCGTATTCGTTCCATCCACCCGGAAGGTAGTCGTCAATCCTGATCGTGAGAACTTCTGAGGCCGGCTTTTCGAAAACTTCATACAGCTCGCTTGTGATCATAATATGGTCGAGGTGCGAGGGCCAGGTAGGGTACGACCAGTCTGAACTGCTGCCCTGGGCAATTTCCATGTCGGTAAAACGGTAATTTGACGGGTCGTTCAGAAATACTTTAAAGACATTGTTGGAGGTCTCATCAGTGAGCAGGTCGTTCAGGTCGCCCAACAGTATGACATTGGCATCCATGTGACTGGAATTTATGTATTCTTCGAGCATGATAGAGGCGTCATACCTTCTTTTTTCCTCATCGTAGGGATCAGCGGGGTTCAGGAACCCATCCCCGCAACATTTAAAATGGTTGTTGATGAGCACGTATTCTTCGTTTTCATGTATTGCCTCCATGATGTAAGGGGCCCGTGGAAATACCCTGAGGTTTCCGGTATGGATCCGGTAATGGTCTTTTAGTACGATTTCCGATGATTTGAACAGGTAGGCCAG
>CAZXWD010000088.1:3707-11855 GCA_964644135.1 uncultured Bacteroidales bacterium
CAAAGTTACAATACTGAAAGGGCAAAAGTAAGGGAATTTTGGATGGCTGATAACCAGGTAAAGAACTACTGACCATTCACTCTTCCTTTGCTTCCCCCGATTTCTCCAGTGCGTATTTAGTTGTTATGGAGCCGATGATCTCAAAGACCACCGATGAGATAATGACGACCCCGAGTATGATATCGGCGAAGCTGCTGAAGGCCGGATCCTGTTGAAGCGTAAGTCCAAGCCCGATTACAATGCCACCCTGGGGCAAAAGCGCCCAGGTGGTGTACCTTTTGATCTTTTTATCACTGCCCGCCATCAGGGCCCCTGAGAAGGTCCCGGCCCACTTGCCGGCGAATCTCAGGACTACAAAAATACCTACCAGCAGCAATGCCTGTCCTATAATGTCGAAGTTGAGTTGAATTCCGCTCAGCGTAAAGAAAAGAACAAACACGAGCTCTTCAGTATATCTTTCTATGAGGTCGAATATCTTTTTCCTTATTGGGTTGTAGTTTACTACCACAATGCCCATCGACATGTTGGTGAGGAGTTTTTCAAGGTGGAACGCCCCGGCCAGGCCATAACAGGCAAGGATGAAGCCCAGGGCCAGCACGATCAATACGCCTTCGGTCTCTTTCTTTGTGAGGCCGGTAACCACGTTCAGCAAGGCGCCCATCACAGCGCCAAGGGCAATACTGGCAGCTATCTCTCCAAGGGTTTTCAGCAGTTCCATCCATACATTGCTTTCACCTGCGTTCATGAACAACCCTGCGATGCTCACTGCCAGCACGAAGTTCAGGAATGTAAGCATGTCGTCGATGGCGGCTATGCCAAGGGTTGTTGTGGTAAGCCTCCCTTTGGCCCCAAGTTCGTTCTTTACAGCAAGGAAGGCGGCCGGATCTGTTGGCAGGGCCAGCGAGCCCAGGATAATGCTCATGGGCACAAGATACTCTGCCCAGGCGTACCCTTCGGGAGTGAATATCTGAAACAACCCGATAAGGCCGAAGGCCACGATCAGAAGAGTTATCTCCGCCTGGTTGATACCGATGGAAACTATGGAACCGCCCATCGATCTAAGTTCCTTGCGGTGCAATCCGCCACCGATGGAAAAAGCAATTATGGCAAGGGATATGTTGAGCACTACCTGGCTTGCATCAACGAAGTGCTTGTGGTCGAGCAGGGAGATGAAAAGGTCGGGGTTGAGAAGGATCCCGGCTACCAGGTAACCTGTTGCCTTGGGCAGTTTGATCTTGTTGGCCAGTTCACCGAAAACAAACCCGGTAATGATGATGATCCCTATAAACAGAATATAATTAAGAGCTATATCCATCGGTATTTATTCGTTGGTAAGCGATACCATTCTGAGTTCCCGGTAGTGCAACATTTCCCGGATATGATCCTTCATGAAATTTCCATGCCAAAGGATTCATCATTGTTGCAGTTCCAAAAATGAGGGAGACTGCGGAGGTGATTCGCAACTGTTGATTTCCATTTAAATACTAATAAATTTTTGTATCCCTAATTAGAGTAATTGCTGCCCATATTTGGTGTGGAATTAGTAACTTCGAAAAGTAAACCGGGAAATTGAATGAAAAATATCCTTACATATCTGTTATTTGCGGCTGTAATGTCCTTCACAGGCTGCGGACAATCCATGAGTGATCAGAAGGTTACGGGGTCAGCAAGCGATTCCCCTGTATTGCATGAACATGATTATCTCATTGAGAAAGACACGAGTGTCTTTTACGGTGAATTGGTTTATGTACCTGTATATTCAGAGGTATATTACGGGGATCAGGATAGGACTATCGACCTTGCCCTTACCTTAAGCATACACAACACCGATCTTGAGCATCCTATTACGTTAAATGCTGTCAATTATCATAATAAGGGCGGGAAACTTATAAGGAACCTTCTTGCCTCCCCGATAGTGCTTAAGCCTCTTGAGACGCGGAATTTTATTATTAAGGAAAAGGATAAAGAGGGTGGGACCGGTGCGAATTTCATTGTTGACTGGCAAACTATGGAGCTTGTGAGCAACCCAATAATTGAGGCCCTTATGATAACCACCCAGATGAACCAGGGAATTTCATTTACCACGAAGGGGGAAGTAATAAAGAAATACGGTCTCGTTGAATAAAGTTTGTTAATTTGGGTCAACCTATTTCAGGCACTTACAGTTTATTGTTTAATTGTTATTAATTATGATCAGGCGTGAGGATTGCGTGTATATCTCACTACTGAAACTTATGAGATATATCCCGTTTTCCAATTGCGAGATATCCAGTTGAACAACATCTTTCGATTTCGTTACGGCATTTTTATAAATAAGTTTTCCATCTATCGTACGGATCGTCAATTCCCCATTTCCCCGGCCTTTCATGATCGTGATGGTTTTTGAAGCGGGATTCGGGTAAACAAGCAAACGGGCAGGGGAGAGGGAGACCTCTTCTGTTCCGAAAGGGAAATCATAGGGCGAGAGGAAGATGCCTTCGATGACCTGCCTCGGGAAACCGGCAAAATCCCAGGATACCCTGATGAAGTCATCATTATAAGCTTCCTTTTGCAGTGCCATAATAAAGTATTTCTGATCTACGTCAAGCCAGATCTCCTTCGAATGCTGCTCCGGGTATTTTGTCCATTCATTGGGCAATGTCCACCCCGGGACCTCTGCGATCAGTTCACTGTTGGCCATAGTCGAATCAGTGCTCAGCCACAGTTCGCAATAGTCGTCCCCTGTGATCCAGAAGGAGAAATTACCTGAGAACGGCGGATGCAGATATCCGATAATTCGGGATCCGTATTCATCGCCGGTGTTCGAAGGGGTACTGAAGAAATCGATAGTAAACGACTCATCAGGATTGTCAGGATAATCAGCCTGTGAAGTAAGTTCCGAAACAAAAACACCACCCCCGATATCGTTCCATTTCTGCCAGGTGATGCTGCCGTCACCAAATTCGCCAACCTGCACTACCACCATTTCAGACATGATATCAATTCCGATTTCAGTCGAAGCCACACAATAGAGTAAATGAAACCCTTTTTCCACATCTTGCCAGGTGAACTCCCAGGGCTCCTGTGTGATTTCTCCTATGAGCCCTGTGATCTCTGAATAGAAGGAAACTTTATCGATCTGCAGTTCCCCTGAAATATCCGCACTAAGCATTATATCGCTTCCTTCGTCAAATACCTCACCGTTTTGAGGCGAATCGATCGAAACGGACATATCGGGAAGGTATGGTATCTTGAATATCGAATCGTTCTTCCAGCCGGAGAAAAAGATCCCGTAACTGGTCACCAGTCCGGCCCGGTAATACCTTCCCTCCGCACTCATCGCCCCGCCGGTGGTAAGGCAACTTACCAGCAGGGAATCGTCCTCTGCTGGAACTACAGTAAAAGATGTTTCAAGGTATTCCCCTGTCAGGTACCCAAAGCCATCTCCGGCATCGGCATAGAGCTCTCCTGAAGCTTCTCCTGAACCGTCGGTAGCGATGAGAAGTGTTATGGAATCAGATGAGTATGATTCTGTACTTTGCGCTAATTCGGCCATTGGCAGGACCGAACCTTCCCTTTGTTTCAGGGCCGGTTGGTAGCCATCGTTCTCAAGCAGTTCATCCAACAGGTAAACATCCCTCCAGTTTCCCTCAGGAAGTGCCGGGGTGCCGGCCCAGGTGGGTATGACCATGAGATCTCCTCCCAGGAGGAATGAATACTGCACATCTCTTAATGCAGGGTTTGCCGGATCGGCGAAGAAAAGAGGCCTCATGACAGGCATGCCGTTTACCGATGTTTCGCGGAACAATGTGTACAGGTATGGAAGCAACCTGTACCTCCGCTGCAGAGCGGTCCGGCTAACCTGCTCTATGACAGGGCCGTAAGCCCAGGGTTCCTGCTGGTCGGTTCCCGTGGCGGTGTGGTTCCTTGCAAACGGGTAGAACGCACCCAGGGCCATCCAATGCCCAAGCAGGTCGGCGCCGGGGGATCCGACAAACCCTCCTATATCAGGGCCGTTGAATGGCTGTCCCGACAGGCCGAGATTCAATGACATCGGTATGGACATGACCATATGTTCCCAGCTTGATATATTGTCGCCTGTCCATGTAGCTGCATAGCGGTGGCCGCCCAGAAAGTTCGCCCTTGTAAGCACAAAAGGCCGTTTATCGGGGTTCGACTGCAAAACGCCCTCACGAGTGGCTTTGATCATCAGCATCCCGTATACATTATGATACCGCAGGTGGGGCCCGGGAGGAAGCTCACCGCCTCCCCTGTGAATATTGTCGACGGGCATGGTCTTGTCGGGACCGTTGAACACTGCCGGCTCGTTCATGTCGTTCCACACGCCGTCGATGCCTGTTGCCATGAAACCGGGGTAAAGTGTACCCCACCACTGCCTGGTCTCAGGCATGGTATAATCGGGGAATGCGCATGGGCCGGGCCAGACATCCCCGATGTACGTGTTGCTGTCGGCATCCAGTACCCAGTGGTCCCCGGCTGTGCCCTGGTCATAGACAAAATAACCTGGATCCTGTTTAATGCCGGGGTCGATCATCCAGATCGAATGAAAATCCAGTGAATGCAGGTAATTGTTCAATCCTTCTGGATCGGGGAAGCCTGCCGGATCGAAAGTGAAGACCCGGAACCCGTCCATATAGTCGATGTCCATCCAGATAACATCGCAGGGGAGCTCTTTTTCACGGAAGGTCTCCGCAATTTCCCGAACCTGTGAGGCAGGATAGTAGGAATAGCGGCACTGGTGGTAGCCCAGCGCCCAGAGGGGTGGCATTTCAATTGTGCCGGTAAGGTCTGCCAGGGCTGTAATGACCTCCCGGGGTGATCCCCTTTCTATTATTATGATGCGGAAGGGAGGGCCTTCCGAAACTATTTTAATGGGATCGTCGAGGAAAAAGGATTGCTTCCAGGTGTGGTCCACAAGTATGCCGTAAGAGCTTCCGTCTGCCCGCAGGGCCAAAATCCATGGGTGCGACTGGTACAACCGCTTGCCGTTATCGGTGAAATAGCCATAATTATCAGTATTCCATAGTATTACCTCTGTGTTGTTCCTTCTAAGGTCCCCGACAACTTCACCTGTACCGTATAAGTCAGTGCCTGCTTCAATATCGATGGTGGCACAGTTCTTTTCATCTTCAACAAAGAAATCGGGAAAAACAGTCCAGTTATCAGGCACTTCCCCTATTGAATCAGGCTCGGAGAGCAGCGCCATGGAAGGGAGGGTTTCAGCAGGGACAAAGTTTTGGGAATAGAAGGCAACGGTCCTGTCGCCTACCAGTTCGCCGTAGGGCTGGGAAATTAATGAATAATTAATAATTAATAATGAAAGCAATAAAAATGTATTTGGAAGGAGATATTTCATGGGATTGTAATTATGTTCAGTTTTTATCGCGGATGAAGGGTATATGATATGCTGTACGGATTGATTTCTGATTTATGCAAAGCTACAAATACCATTTTCGGAACTAACGGAACGATTTTTGACCTGACCTAAAATTAAACAATTGTTATGGATCAGAAGGAAAAAATGATAGAGGAGCACCTGAAGGACCGCGGCATTAACGACGAAAGGGTTCTAAGGGCAATGGAAGAGGTCGACAGGGCTATTTTCGTGCCTGAAGGGCTCAAGTACGCTGCTTATGAGGATACGCCGCTGCCAATAGGGAAAGAACAGACCATCAGCCAACCTTACATTGTGGCATATATGGCACAGGTCCTCAATCCTAAGCCGGAAGACAAGGTACTGGAAGTTGGAACAGGTTGTGGATATAATGCCGCAATCCTTTCAAAGCTGGCTTCACATGTATACAGTGTGGAGATCATCGAATGGCTGGCAGAACTGGCCAAGAAGAACCTGAAAGAGGCCGGAATAAAAAATGTGAGCACAAAGTTTGGCGACGGATACCGGGGCTGGCCTGAAAAGGGGCCGTTCGACAAGATCATGCTGACAGCAGCCACACCAAGGATCCCTGATTACCTGAAGGAGCAGTTGATCGATGGTGGAAAGATACTGGCACCTGTAAGTAATACCTTCCAAAAGCTGATCCTTCTGGAAAAAAAGGGGAAAGACAAATTCAGTGAAGAAGAGCTTCTTTATGTCAGGTTCGTTCCCATGACCGGACAACCGGAATAAAAAAAACCATAAAATATGATAGAAAAAAGAGATGAGAGCCTGAAGTTATCCGGGTGGCTGATGGACGAATATTCTGCAAGGACAGGCATCACCGATCCGTTCGGATACTTATTTTTTATTTTTCATTCTTATTTTAACGGTAGCAGGCTCCAGGCCCCCTGATGTTACTTTTATTTCAACATCTCCCTCTTCGTTCCCTGATCTTAAAATGATCATTGCCTTACCATAGAACAGGCTCAATTCATCTGACCGGAAAGGGTTTAGGGATTGAGGGTTGCCATTGCCCACGCCCGCAATTGTTCCGGGACCTGAGATCTCTATTTTGATCCGGTTATCTGCCAGTGGGTGGGTCAATCCATCTTTATCGATTGCTTCAACCAGGAGGAAAGAAAGATCTTTGTTATCTGCCTTAATTGTTGTCCTGTCGGGTGTGAGCTTTAGCCCGGCAGCTTCCCCTGTCGTTTTGATAATCGATTCACCTATCTTTATTCCATCCTTGTATGCTACTGCTTTCAGCTCACCGATCTCATAGACGACGTCCCTCCACATTAGCCTGAACCGTTCTGTGGAGATCTGCGATTTCGGGTCTTTGCACCGTAGGCCGAGCGGTCTGCCGTTCAGGAACAGTTCTGCACAATCTCCATTGGTATAAACAAAAACAGGGGTGACCTTGCCCTCGCGCCCTGCCCAGTTCCAGTGGGGAAGGATGTGTATGGTGGTCTCTTCCGGTTTCCAATGGCTTTTATAGAGATAATACCGGTCTTTGGGTATGCCGCAAAGATCGACTATACCAAAGTAGGAGCTGCGTGAAGCTTCCCGGTCGGTCATTCCGTGTTCTTTCACCCACTCATTATTGTACGGGGTCGGCTCACCCAGATAATCGAACCCGGTCCATACAAATTCACCTGCCACATAAGGTTCTTGCTGCTGCCACATGAAATCATCATCGGCAAGCTCGGCCCACCAGGGTGCATTCAGGTCGTATGAGCTGACCTGAAGTGAAGCGTATCTCTCTTATTCCGAAGGTAGAGAGATAGGTATCGATCACTTCACCTTCTTTATAGAGTTCTGTTTTCACGGTGTAGAGATGGGGATGGTCAATATCCCATTTCAGGGGGTCATTGACTGTGATTGTGGTTTCAAACCTTTTACTTTTTAGGGGAGTGAGCAGAATATTGTCCGTACTTTCCGCCACCTGCAGGTTTTTGAGAGATAAGATCGTATGCCTGACAGTTATCTCGTCATTTTCATCGGTTGTGTTCCTGATGTTGGTGGCAATCCTGACATCAGCATAATGCTCTTTTATGTAAGGAGTTGTGATATAGGTCCCCCAGATCCCGACGTGGATGGGGTTTGTGAGGATCATCTGCACCTTCCGGTAAATACCTGCACCTGGGTACCAGCGGCTGTCGTGGTTCCGTGTATCTACATGCACTGACAGTATGTTCTTATTGCCGGGATCAACAAACCCGGTTATATCAATATAAAACGAATTATAGCCATAATCCCACCTCCCGGCTAACTGTCCGTTGATATATACTTCGGGGAAGGCCATGACGCCGTCGAAGAGGAGATAGATCCTCTTGCCATCAAAGTCTGCAGGGATATTGAGTATCCTTCTGTACCATCCTTCCCCTTTCCAGGGCAGCTTGCCGGTATTTCCATCGCCGCCGGCGATGAAGGGCTGTCCGATGGCCCAATCGTGGGGCATTTGGATTTCTTCCCAATCAGAGTCATCAAAATCGGTCTTGTATGCATTGTTGCTGCTTCCCAGGTGAAATTTCCAGCCTTTTTCGAGGACAATTGTGCTTCTGGAGGGTATATCAGGCTGGGAAATCAATGAATAATTAATAATTAATAATGAAAGCAATAAAAATGTATTTGGAAGGAGATATTTCATGGGGCTTTTTGATTGTTTAGTCCTCCTTCGCTTCGCTACGGAGGATAAAATGTTTAGTGTTTAATGTTTACTCCCTAAATCGTTATTCATTATTCATTGTTCATTGTTCATTATTCATCAT
>CAZXWD010000089.1:0-11709 GCA_964644135.1 uncultured Bacteroidales bacterium
ACCGCGTAAACGGTCAACGGTTTTCAAGACCGCCGCATTCGACCACTCTGCCATTTCTCCGCCACAAAAATACAAAGATTTTCAAATATCAAAAAATCAGCATGGAACATTTTCTTTAAAGCCTTTAACTTGTAAAAACAAACCGTTCACTTTAAATGAATTGATAAAAAACCGTTTTTATGCTACTTTTGTTATTATAGGATAAGTATAGCTGCGCTAACTCACAACTAATACAATGCACAAATCCGGCAGAAAACTAAAGTACTTACTCTACCTCCTCGCCCTCGTTTCCTGGATCCTGCTCACCTCCGACAGGGTGTGCGCTTCAATGCGCGCCCAGCTCAATTATGCCATATTCAATTCGCCCAAAAAAGGCCCGTATATTGAATGTTACCTTGCAATCGACGGCAGCAGCGTGTCCTTCACCAAAACACCGGAAGACAAGTTCTTCGCAGTTGTAGAGATCACCATGATCTTCACTAAGGGTGAATATGTTTTTGAGTACGACAAATACGAACTGAAAAGCGGCCTGGTGAGCGACACAGCCAATACGAGCATCAATATTATCGACCAGCAAAGGTACTTCCTGCAACAGGGTGAATACGAATTTGAAATAGTTCTGGTGGATAAATTCAATCCGTCTGACACTATAAAAAGTATGCACCCCTTAGATGTCAGCTTCCCTGACAATGAATTGTCGTTCTCTGCCATTCAGCTCGTCGACTCAATTCAGAAGGCCGAAGAGCAGACCATGCTGACCAAGGGCGGATACGACCTCTTTCCGAAGGTACTCAATTATTTTCCTCCCCAAACCGGCAACCTTCGGTTCTACACCGAAGCATACAACACTATTCCCCACCTGGGAGAGGATGGGAGATTCTTGCTGAAGAGTTTTATAAAATCTTTTGAATCGGATTTTGTGCTCAACGGTTACGTGGCTTATAAAAGGGCCTCTTCAAGGGAAGTGTTCCCCTATTACCAGGAGTTCGATATCTCCTCCCTGCCCAGCGGCAACTATGTCCTCACTGTTGAGGCCAGGGATGTTGAGAATAATGTCATCAAGAGCAATTCGATCTTCTTCACAAGGTACAATCCGGATGTCAATTTCGAAGCGGATAAGCTTCTTTCCTATGAGCTGCGGGGAACTTTTGTGGAAAATATCACCGACAAGGATACCCTGGCCGGATACATCGAGAGCCTCACCCCCACTGCAACAAACTTTGAAAAACAATTCATTTACCGTGACCTGGAAACCGCTGAAGTGCCCACCATGCAAAAATTCCTTTACTATTTCTGGCTGATGCGGAACAAGGACAACCCGGAGGAATCCTGGCTCAGGTACCGTGAAATGGTGATGGAGGTGGAAGAGAGGTTCAGCACCCAGATCCACAAAGGCTGGGAAACCGACCGCGGGAGGGTGTATCTTAAATATGGCCCTCCAAACATTGTGACCGAAAGCTATAACGAGCCGAGCAGCTATCCCTACGAGATCTGGCAATATTATAAACTGGGCAACAACCAGAGCAATAAGCGGTTTGTTTTTTACTCACACAGTGAGCTCACCAACAATTTCGAGCTTCTCCATTCGGATGCGATAGGTGAGGTATCCAATTACCGCTGGCAGATGATCCTGAATAGCAGGTGGTACGACTCCTATAACATTGACCGGACGAGGCCGCCGGATATCTGGGGAAGCCGGGCTGAAGACTACTTCCGTGACCCGAGGTAGAACCAGATCAGGAATATTTAGCGCATTTCGGGCTATTACCGTATTTTTGCCTCACCAAGCAATTTTATCCTGATGGTCCTGGTATATTATATTTTTACGGGTCTGGTGCTGATCCTCTCAAAATTCCCCCTCGGTTTTTTGTATCTGAAATCAGACGTTCTCTACTTTATCCTGTATAGGGTGATCCGGTACAGACGGGATGTGGTTGCCGGGAACCTCAGAAATGCCTTCCCCGGCAAATCAGCCGCAGAAAGAAAAAAGATCGAAAAGCAATACTACAGGAACCTGGCCGACATCATTATGGAGGTCATCAAATGGAGAAGCATATCGCCTGAAGAGCTGCTAAGGAGATTCCGTTTTGAGAATATAGAGCTGATGGAAGAAGCCTTTGACCGTGGGCAGGGCGTGATCATTGCCATTGGCCACTGCGGCAACTGGGAGTGGATGGGAACGGCCCTGGGCCTGATCTCCGACAAGAAAGGCTATGCCATAGTGAAACCTCTCAGCGATAAGCGTTTCGATAAATATTTGAGGAAGCTCAGGCACCGGCTGAACCCGGATTCAACCATACCTTTCAAGGAAACTTTCAGGCGGATGCTTGTAAACAAAAAGAAGGAGCCAACGTTCAACGTCTTTGCCGCCGATCAAACCCCTACAAGAGATGAGATCAATTACTGGACTGAATTCCTCAACCAGGACACAGGGTTCTTCCTTGGAATAGAAAAGATTGCACGGTCGCTTGACTTTGCCGTTATCTTCATAGACATCGTGAGGGAAAAAAGAGGCCATTACAGGGGGATCATGTCGCTGATCTCTGATAAGCCTTCGGAAACAGAAGAATTTGAGATCACCGAAAAGTATGTCAGGAGCCTTGAAAAGGCCATCCGGGACAATCCCCCGAACTGGCTCTGGTCGCACCGGAGGTGGAAACATAAAAGAAATAGTGAATAATCAGCCTTATTAGCTCCGGCAATAAAGGCGAATAACTATATTTGTCGGACATTTCGGAAGTGAAGATTGCAGTAGTCATATTGAACTGGAATGGCAAAAAATTCCTGGAAGATTTCCTTCCCGGGGTCATTAAGCACAGCAAGGATGTGGCAGAGGTTATCATTGCCGATAACGCATCATCGGATGGCTCTGTTGAATTCCTCGAAGAAAATTTCCCCGGTATCAAAACCCTGAGGTTTCCGGTCAATTATGGCTTCGCCGAAGGCTACAACCAGGCATTCAGGCAAATCGAAGCAGATTATTATGTGCTGCTCAATTCAGATATCGAGGTCACACCCGGCTGGATAGAGCCCGTGATCGAAATGATGGAGAAAGACAAGTCTATCGGCGCTGCCCAGCCAAAACTTATTTCTTACCACGACAGGGAATACTTTGAATATGCCGGTGCGGCAGGAGGATTCATTGACTCCTTAGGGTACCCGTTCTGCCGCGGGAGGATATTCCAGGAGATCGAAAAGGACGAAGGCCAATACAACCAGCAGGAGGAGATCTTCTGGGCCACAGGGGCCTGTATGTTTGTAAGGGCCGACCTCTACCATGAGCTGAAGGGGCTTGACAGTGATTTTTTTGCACACATGGAGGAGATCGATTTCTGCTGGCGCATGAAAAACGCCAATCACAAGATCATGTTCTGTCCCGGTTCTACCGTTTACCACATTGGCGGCGGCACACTGCCCAAGAACAATGCACGCAAGACCTACCTCAACATCAGGAACAACATGATCATGATCTACAAGAACCTTCCTTCAAATAGGCTGTATTTCATTTACATTGCCAGGTTGTTACTTGATTTTGTGGCCGCGCTAAAATTCTTTGCCGATGGGGGTTTCAAGGATTTCTGGGCCGTAATGCGCGCCCATAGCCACCTTATGGCCAATTTCGGCAGATACAGGAAAAAGAGGGAGCGGATAGAACACCTTAGCGTTACCAGGATCTTCAAGGGCAGTATCGTGGTGGAACATTACCTGAAAAGAAAAAAGCGGTTCACCGAACTCGACCAGGAAAAGTTTACGCACTGATCCTTACAGTTTCATATTCATCAGCATCAAGTGGGTAATCCCAGCACCCCATCCGGTTGAATAGCTTCCCGCCAAAACCTTTTTTATACAAATGCACTCCGTGCAAGGGGTGTGACCTGTCAAGGTTAGGGGCACAACCGAACATGTCGTATTCACTGCAGCCGGCACATTTGGCTGTCCTGATGGCTTCCCATTGCAACGCATAACTGGCCCTCGTGTGCTTTTTCTCATTCGAGGAGGCCCCGAATAAATAGAAGGCCCGTTTATTTGACAGGACAAGGAACATGGCAGACAGGAATTCACCCTTATGATCGGCCATCATCAGCCTTACATCAACCCCTGACCTGTATTTTTCATGATTCCTGAACAAGGCTGAGAAGTAATCCTTACCCCGGATCGCCATTTTATTCCGCAGTGCAGTTTTCTTGTAAAGCGCATACCACTTATCCAGGGAGTCCATACCGTATTCCCTCACCCTGACACCTTTCTTAAAGGCCCTTCTTATATTGTACCTGGTGTTATACCTCATCCTGTACAGCAGTTCATTTTCATCGGCCCGCAGGTTCAGAAAGAATGTGTTCTTTGGCAGTATATCGGCCGGGCTTTTCCTGAGGTTCCATTTCCGTGTTTTGTAGTTTACCCTGAACTCCTGGGTATGGTCGGGCGGAGGGCCCATCCAGTTGCCTTTATCGTCAAAATACTCCTCTTCTTGCGACCACTGGTTCTCCCAGAGAAGGTCGTACCTGATAAAAACGCAATTGGAAGGAAGATGAGGCCTAAGGGCTTCAGAAACTTCCTCGAGGAAGAGGCCGTGGTTTTCGAACCTTGGCTCCATTTTCGGACCGTAAGGCACATAGGCATAACAATGGCCATGACCATCCTTTTTGAGCAATACCAGCAGGTCATCACTTGTAAAATGGTCTTCATCTTCCGAAGGATCTATCAGGTCTTCAGATACCGTGAGCTGGAACCCGTCGGGGATAAAGCCCTGCTCTTCTTTGAAGTGCGCCCAGAACGGTGTTTGGGGTAAGATATTAGTTGATTTGATTTCGTCGATTTCCTTGATTTCTGCACTGCAAAACATCAACGATCCATTTTTAAG
Organism: uncultured Bacteroidales bacterium; assembly: GCA_964644135.1. Lineage (GTDB taxonomy): Bacteria > Bacteroidota > Bacteroidia > Bacteroidales > JAGOPY01 > CAZMOK01. Next base: position 4,862 of record CAZXWD010000089.1, read on the forward strand.
TGCAAAGCTAAAGAATATGAAGGAGGGGAAAAAATATCCGGTAATTCAAATTACTGTATTTCTCTGTAAAACCAACCCCACAATGTCATTCATTTACATTTGACTTACCAGACAGACCGGAAAACCATTATTAAATGACAATGTGGGGTGGTTCAATTTGCTCTATGTCTATCCTCAGAACCGGATCAATCTTTCATGCAGCGGACAGAAAACCCATGTTTTTTAACAAGGAAATTCCTTACCACTGACGTTGAATTGTAACTCATACCCCTGAAATAGGAGCTTGAGCCGAAGCCGGGATGTTCATCAGTTGACCACCATCGTCCGAGGTTTCCCATTGCTACATATGGGCCTGATATTTCCCTGTAACCGCCCGGAAGGGCTGTAAACCCGGTTTCGTTGGTGGCGCCGCTATTGGGGTCATTCCAGTGGGCTGTACCCGCCTCTTTCAACTTCCCGCCTGCTGCACTAGTCCCTCCCAGGAAATCAGTCAGGATGGTCCACTCTGTATCGGTTGGGACATGCCATCCCACAGGGCAAACATTTTTACCGCCATTGGATGCATTGTCAATTGAGTACCAGTTGTAAAGGCCTCCATATGGCACCTTGTTCGACTGGTTATTGTCGTACCAGGCAAAACCCGGCATCATAAGGGTATCCCAGACAGAGGCATCGGTTATCAGAGGAATATCTGATCCATCATTATATTTTGTGGTTTTTAGATTCGACCCTAACCAGCATTGAGTTCCTATCAATACCGTACTGTAAGAATTTCCATCTATGTCGTTAACTGTTGAAGAACCGCATTCGAACCCCGGTCCCCCTCCACCGTTTGTGAAGGTGATGCTGTCGATCTGGCCCAACGGGATCTCTACGGTATTCCCGTCTGTTTTATGGATGTACAGGTTTTGAGCATACAGGTTAACAGCCGCAAATAAAACGGACAATAATATTAAAGTTGGCTTTTTCATAACAAATCTTTTATTTCTTAACAATTATTTTTTCAGATACGATTTCCTTACCCTGCCGTATGCGGCAGATATATATACCGGAAGGAATTTCAGGCAAATGCCACTGGTAAATATATTCCCCGGTGTACTGGTAGCCACGGTCGGAAGATTCCAGCCGCAGCCCGTTCATGTTAAAGATCTCAACGGTCACCTCTCCAGCGGATGATAGAGAATACGAAATATTTACGCGATCACTGGCAGGGTTGGGAAAAGCTTTCATGGTTAGCAGCTGCCCAACAGTTTCAGAATACTGAAAAAGCCCCGATGAATTATCAAAAGTCAGTTTTCTGATGTCATCAATCGCAAATTCCATAACCGTTCCGTCCTTCATATTGACCCTCATGAACTCCTGTGCAAATAATCCCTTTGCCGCTAATGTTAATAGCAGCACCGGTATAACCCACAGAAACCTATATGTAAAATTTTTCATAATCAGCTTTGATTAAATTTTTTATCGAATGATCAGTTTTGTGCGCATGGTTTCCGGGCCCGACTGGATCTCCACCACATAAAGCCCCGGGCTAAGTGTCAAGCAATCAATACTATGGCCGGTTGCTGCCCTTTTTAATACCACCTTTCCGCTGTTATCATAAACGACCACCGCATCTGCTTTAAGTCCCCGGCGGCCCTGGATGTTGAATGAGGTCTTTGCCGGGTTGGGATAGACCACAAAACCGGCTGCCGAAAGTTCATCAATATCTGTTGAAAAATCATAAGCTGCCACGTACTGGACAACATTCAAGCCTCCCATCCGGCTCTGCTCTTGCTGATAACCGGAGAATGGTTGCCTGAAAGGGATGGAATAATGTTCAGGGATGGCTTCGAAGAGGTCCGGTCTGGCAAACTCTTCAATCTGGATGTTCATCAGCGGCACTTTAATGTCGGGGGCAAACCATTGGTAAGAGGTGGTTACGAATTCACCTGTGTACATCCAGGGCTCACCGGCATCAAACCTGTACCATGAATGTGCCGTTGAGATCACCTTTAACCGCAATACATTGGGAAAAGTGCCCAGGGGGGTGACGATACTGCCCCATGCATCTGCAATAACCTCAACGTACCCCGAATCGCGGTAATAATAATATCCAAGGTCGAGGTGGTACGACATGTAATCATAATTGAAATCATAACTGTCGCCATACGAAAGGGGATAATTCAGATAATTATAGGGCGGGTCATAATCTCCGAAACTGGTATTTCCAGCTTCATACCAACCAATTGCAAGCCCATCACTAAAAGAACTGGTAGTATGAAAATACTCATACGGTCCGAGTTCTCCGGTGTTTTGTGATTTGGCGCAGATCTGGGATGCTGCTGCTGCAGCCGAATCCGCAAACGGAGTGGTGGCAGGGTCGACACAAATTGCCGGTTCACCTTCTATGAACATCTCGCCCTCTATCTCCTCGAAATCCCAGACCTTGTTAGCTCCCGGCTCGCCCGGGTCAATGAAGGGCACATCATAATACCCGTCGATCCTGTAAGTATCGCCTATGGTAAAATTAAGGCTGTTGTTCAGGACCGGTTGTGATAAAAGCGATGAAACGAAAAAAAGCATCGCAATAAATAATCCCGTTTTTTTCATAATCAATGGTTTTTAAGTTAGAAACTATCATTGTTGGCATTCTTAAAGTACTTGATGATCTTGATAAGGGCATTGCTTCTGTGCTTCAAATCATCCTTCAGAGATTTGATATGGTTTTCATCCTTTTTATCTCGATTTGCAGAAGGCCCCTTTTTCTTTTTTCTCTCATCTTTCATTTTCGCCGGATGAACAGCAAATCTATGACCCTGGTAAGGCAGATTCCTCATTTTTGCGGATCTAAAAGGTTGCAAAAGGGGATTCAAAAAGTAGCAAAACTGAATATCCCTTTATTTAAAGGGCTTTCAGGGGGGACTCAAAAAGAGAGGTGATGGCGTAATTCAGGATGCAATCAGAGCTGCATGAGGAAGGGAACAAGGTTATCGTCGGATTGTAAACCCATTTTTTGTCTCAGCCGGTAGCGTGCCGATTTAACCCCTGCCTCCGATTTGTACGTCACGGCGGCAATCTCCTTGGTGTTTAGATTTAACCTCAGAAATGCGGCTACCTTGATCTCGGCAGGTGTAAGGTTCGGACATATTGTGAAAAGCTTTTCGAAAAACTCAGAATGAATATTCTTGAAGATCTTCTCGAACTCGACCCAGGTATTGTCTTTGAGCTGGGCCTCGAGTCCGGAGATAATGGCATTGAGGCTTTCTGAGGTCTTATTATCAGGATTGTTTATCTCGTTAAACGCCTCAAGCTTTTCGATAATGTTGCTCATCGTTTCATTCAGGCGCAACATCTCCAGTGCTTTGGCAGCCAATTCGCGGTTTTTCGACTCGAGTTGCTCTTTCATCAATAATTGCTCCTTCTCCCTTATCTCAGTCGTTTGTTCATTGATGACCTTCTCCTTTTCGAACAGCTTGCGTTGCCGGGTCATTCCAACTGACTTGAAATGAAAAAGAATCAATGCCAGTGTCAGGATGAGAGAGAGTGCAACTATGGAAACCGTGAGCAACAGGTTGTTTTTGTCCTTGATCTCATTTTTGCTTTTAAGAAGCTTGATTTCATCATCCTTCCGTGCGGTCTGGAACTTCACTTCCATTTCGCGCATGATCCTTTCGTTATTGGCAGTGGTGAGGCTGTCGCGAAGGTGATTGCTTTTTAAAAGATATTGGACTGCCTCATCATGAAAACCACTGCTAGCCATTATTTTGGCCATTGTGCTGTATGCTTCGTAAAGAAGGTTGGGGTTTTTTAACTTTATTGAAATATCGATGGCCGTTCTCGCTTCAGCAATTGCGTTTTGCCTGTCGCCGGCCAGATCATAAGCCTCTGCCATCATCCGGGTGGTAAGACATATTCCGGTGTTATCGGTCAGCCCCAGAAATCGTTGCCGTGATGAATCGAGCATGGCAATAGCATTTTGAGGCTTACCTGTTTTTATCATCATACTGCCAACCAGGAATTCTGCACTGGCAATGCCCCGGTCTTCACCTTCCTGAATTCTTACTTCCAAAGACCTTTCAAGGTAATGGAATGCCGAATCATACATCCCCATAAGCTCAAAAGCCTTACCTGTATTGGCCAAAATGACAGCCATCAACATCAGATCCTCCATCTTTTCCGATATGGCAAGGGCCTTTTTCAGATAAGCCATTGCGCTTGTAGGAGTGGATCGCATTATGTTCAGGCTGCCAAGACTTACATAACCAAGGCATTCCATTTTCAGGTTGCCCGACAATTGACTCAGATCGATCACATTCTGAAAGTCGTCAGTGGCATTAAGATAATTACCATTTATACTATTTATGGCTCCTGCAGCAAAGTAATAGTTTAACATTCCTTCCACATCATCCATTTGCTCATATAAATTCCGGGCTTTTTCAAGGTACTGTGTAGCCAGGACGAAGTCATCCTTGTAATAATACGAACGGCCCTGCCATAAGAAACTTCCCGCCACCCCTTCACGGTAGTCGAGGCTGGCCGACAATTCTAGCGCTTCCTGAAGGTAAAGCAAAGCCCGCTCAAAATCGCGACTGCAATAATATTCCCCCAGATCGATGAGAAGGTTTACCCGGGCAGTATCGGCAGGCATGGCAGACAGTTCTTTCTCCCTTTCCAGAATTTCCCCTTCAACTGAATAACCGGGAAGGGCAAAGGCCAACAAGGTAAGGCAGGCACATAACACCAAAGCATTATGTTTAAAGAAGGAATAAAACAAGTTACTGCAGCAAGAATTGCTTTTTCCCATTCTTTATCTACTTGTCAAGGCTTTAGATAATCAAAGACCCGGTTTTGGTGGTCTAAAAATAAGAACTTCTGCGATAATTCCTATTAATCCCTCCACAAAAAATAAATTATTGATAAAAGGCAGGCTTTGCGACTTATTGTCATTTCTTATAAGGATTTTGTAAAAAAATTATATACCAAAGAATCCGAGACCATCCTGATAAAACCGGTTTCGCTGCTGTAATAGACCGAATCAAAGTTTTGGATATCCCCATGCAGAATATGGATATGATCATTAACTTTCCCCATTATGGAGAGCTGATCATAATAAGACATGTCGCATTGAAAGTATTTGGCAGGAAACCCCTCCACATGCTGCCAGCGTTTATAGAATCTGGTTGGATCTTCAGGCCTTGTGAAAAAAGTGTATTCCTCATTGTACATGCACCAATCGTCGTCGTATAGTTTAATAGTGAAAAGCCCCTCCTCAGGCCCACGATCCTCTGTCCGGGTATTGATTTCAATTCTGAGGAAGCTGCTGTCTGTATAAGGAATGTCGGCGGAAATGATACCAATTCCATTCGCCATCCTGCTGATCATTAAGCATCCTGCCCGAACAAAACAGCATACCGGTTTGGCAATAAGAAACGCAGGGCATATCGGGGCTGCGTACTTGTCAAGTTACCGAACCTTTTATCAAACCTTATGCCATTCAACTATAGCACTATCCGCGCAATTTTATTGCGTATTGGCAAGCTGCCCGAGCAGATTGCTCCGGCCGTATGGTGGTCACCAGGACGCTGCCACGGATCAGGTCACCGGCGGGGTCCCTGTCTCAAAACAGCCTGGTATGTATACATAGCTAAACCCTTTTTTTGCGAACAAGACGCAAGTGGGTGAGCTATGTGCCCAGGTCAGCAAAATCATCAGAAAGAGATCGCCATCGATTAGTTCCTTCCTTGCAGCGGCCTTAAAAATACAGGTGTCTGCAAAAAATCCAGAGAACATCCGGTTCCGGGTCTTCTTAAAAAACAACAAAAACCGTTGGTAAATACATAGAAAAAGAGGGGATGTAGTTCAATCCCGAGTCCTCGGGAACTCCTCGCTGGGCCTTGCAGACCGCTCAGAGTCCTATTTATTACAGTGCGTTTTTTATTTCTTTCTGAATCCGTTCTAACATTTCCCAAACCGGATCAAAAAGTGGTTTAACTGAACCTGGAGTATAGTCGAAAATATTCTCATAATCTCCTTTTTGCCTCCAATCGTATAATTCTGAAAATAGCCGACCATATTTCTTATCAAGTCTTTCTGTTTTTATAAAGTGAAGAGAGAATTGACTTTTTGTCGCAGAATGAGATTTCGTTTGGATGTCGTTTAAGACCAATAGAGCATTAATTGCGTAAAACAGAGAATAGTATAGTCGATTTACGGCTGAATTCCAGAAACCATTTTCTGCCAGTACTCTTGCGGCTTCATAAGTTTGAAAAGCTGATTCGATTCTGTATTTAGCATATTCACGCTTTTCTTCCGTATTCATATACGAACCCCTTCTTGAATGACATTGTGATAGAAGGGACTAATTCTCTGCTTTTGTTGCCAGTCTGATTTTGAATATACAAATACCGAAAAAGCATCTCCTGTTTCAAGTTCCAGATCGTAAAGTTTATTCCGAAATTTCCTTTCTCTTTCCAAATCCACGGGATAATCGGTCAAAATCAGAATATCCCAGTCAGAATCAATTCTTTCATCTCCCCTGGCTCTTGATCCATAAAGGATTATTTGAGCATTTGGATCAATAGAATTAACATAGCTCTTAATTTGCTGGCTAATATTTCTGAATTTAACTTTCATAACTCAAAGATACAAAAAACAAGTTGCTGTTTTTTTAAAATGCACCACAACTTGTTTATAGCCTTACTAAATGTATCCGGTAAAGCTATTCTGTGATTGCACGAACACCTTCAGGTTGATTATATATTTTCTGCCCGCCATCTTTCCCGGGCATTTTCCGGGGCCTTCTGATAGCCGGCCCGAATTAATAATTCCGGTTGCCAAATCCTGAATGTAAATATAGCTGAAATTTC
>CAZXWD010000090.1:0-11682 GCA_964644135.1 uncultured Bacteroidales bacterium
TTGAACTCAACACCTGTGACACTCTCGATCTGCAGATCCTCAGGGGTATCGGGCCCTATTTTGCAAAAAATATAATTAAATACCGAGAACTGCTCGGAGGTTATGCCACAAAGGAGCAATTGCTGGAAGTTTACGGCATGGACTCCTCAAGGTATACGGAGATCGAGGAAAGGATAACAGTAGTCAATACTGATCTAAGGAAGATAGATCTCAATGAGGGCAGCTTTAAATCATTCCTCAGGCATCCGTACCTGGAATTCTACCTTGTAAAGGAAATTTTCCGCTACCGTGAAAAAAACGGGTTTGATTCAGTGGGAGAGCTGAAAAAGGTGCCTCTGGTCACTGATGAGCTTTATAAAAAAGTGTCACCTTATCTTTATGTTGAGACCAAACAGGCCGGTGAGCTGAAATAACCGGCATAATATAGATCCTGTTATAGTTTCCTTACTGAATTGTTAGAGAAAATTCTTATTATCGCAAATTCTTCCGTTGCAGCTTAAACTTAAAATGTAAAGATGTCGAGGTTCGCAGTTTTCAGGTCTTTTCCACGTACATTCTGGGTATCGAACATAATGGAGCTTTTTGAGAGATGGGGCTGGTACGGTATGTTCATTCCCCTGGCACTTTACCTTACAGGATCGACCGATACAGGCGCCCTTGGTTTTACCCAGACACAAAAAGGGGTGCTGGTCGGCACTGTGGTCATGATACTCTATTTTCTTCCCACCATTACAGGGGCGATAGCCGATAAATTCGGCTATAAAAAAGTGCTCATACTCTCATACCTGATACTTGCAAGCGGTTATTTTCTAATGGGACTGGCAAAAAGCTACCCCGGCATGTGGGCTGCTTTTCTTTATGTGGCCCTCGGAGCAGGGCTTTTCAAGCCTGTTGTTTCGGCATCAATAGCCAAAACCACCAACGAATCAAATTCTTCTATCGGCTTCGGTATCTTCTACATGATAGTGAATGTAGGGGCATTTATAGGGCCCTTCGTTGCCGCCCTGCTCAGGCAAACCGACTGGCAACTTGTCTTTACGATGTCTTCCATAGCCATAGCACTGAACCTGGTCCTTGTAATCTTATTTTACAAAGAACCCTTGCAGGAAAGGTCCTCAGAACCACTGGGAAAAACGGTAGTATCAATCCTGAAGAATATTGGCCTTGCCCTTTCCGACCTGAAGTTCCTGGCTTTCCTGATCATCATAATAGGGTTCTGGACCATGTACAACCAGCTCTTCTACACGCTACCCGTATTCATTGAGCAATGGATGGACACAGGCGGCATCTACCTTTTCATAAACAACATTTCACCATCTGTAGCTTCTTTTATCGGCACGGAGGATGGCAGGATATCCCCTGAAATGCTGGTGAATATAGACGCCCTGTACATAGTGATATTTCAGATAGCTATATCAGCCCTGGTTATGAAATACAGGCCGATGAACACAATGATCACAGGGATCTTCATCTGCACTGTGGGTATCGGGCTGTGGTTTGTCACCCAAAACGCTGCCTATCTTTTTATTTCCATTTTCATTTTTGCCACCGGGGAGATGTCGAGCTCGCCAAAAATACTGGAATACATTGGACGTATAGCCCCGAAAGACAAAGTGGCATTGTATATGGGATGCTATTACATACCCATGGCAGCCGGTAATTTCTTTGCGGGACTGCTTTCAGGTGGTGTTTATGAAAAACTTTCAGATAAAACATCACTTCTCAGGAAGGAAGTTGAATCCAGGGGCCTTGATATACCCGAAGTAAGCGGAACTTTCACACAAAATGACTTTTTTGACCGCGCAGCGCAACTGATGGACATGACCCGGCAGGAGCTTACTGATTATCTCTGGATAACTTACAATCCGTCCAAAATATGGATTGTATTCACGGCTATCGGGCTTGTGACTGTTATCTCACTGGTGATCTACCAGAAGATCGTAAAAACAAGGTAATTTTACGGGCTGTTCACTTTTTCCTGAAATGATAGCGACGGCTGATATTCTTTATCTCATCATCAGTTATGGTAGTGTTCCAGTAGCCATCATCATCTTCCTCATCTTCCTCATCTTCCTCATCATCTGTACTGTAAAGCTCTTCTTCCATCTCCCAGGAATATTTTTCCCGCTGCGGGCCTTCTCTCCTGTAATAAACAGCCAGGATCATTCCCGCTATTATCCCCATCAGGTGCGATTCCCATGAAATATTCTGCTCGGGGAAAAATTCCGGAAAAACTCCCCAGACAAAACTGCCGTAAAGAAATGCAACTACCATTGCCAGCGCTATCAAACGCTTGTTACGCCTGATGAGCCCGCTCAGGAAAATAAACGATGCCAGGCCGTAAACAACCCCGCTGGCTCCTATATGATAGGCTTCCCGGGCAAACACCCAAACCCATATGCCCACCATCAGGTACATGAGGGCAAAAACTTTTATGGCAATCTCGCGATAGAAATAGACAAGCGCTGCTCCCAGTGCCAGTAGCGGAACAGAATTTGCAAAAAGGTGTGAAAAATCACTGTGGATCAGAGGAGCTGTAATTATCCCTATGAGACCGTGCGCCTTCATCGGGTACACCCCCAAAAAACCCAGTGAAAAACCTCCTATCCATTCAACGGCCTTAATAACCCAGAGAAGGAAAACAAATAATGCGGGAAGAACAAAACTGTTGACAAGCCTTTTTCTCTCTGATTCCATGAGTTTCCCTGACCAAAAAACATTCCAAAAATAAAAACTGCCAAAATGCCTGCTTTTGATAAGCTTTTAGATTTTTTAACAATTATTTCAGATAATCAATATAACATCGGGATCAGGAGGCACGTTTTACTTTTGTCAAAATCAATATTAGTTATGCTAGAGTACACTAAAACAATTCTGCAGAAAGTCAGCTTCAGCCCGTCTCTTTTCAGTAAAGAACTGAAAAAGTCTTTCAAGTGGCTGAGCAAACAGGAGACCCAGGCCCTAAAGGCATGGTGTGTACTTACCTTTGGTGATATTTACCTCGACATCATCAAGGACTCGTTTCAAACAGCCAGTATATAAAGATACATCGAATGAGCAGCCCCGGGTTGCTCATTTTTTGATTATGGTATAAACCGGCAAATGATCACTGAACCCCCCGTTATACCTGTACCCGGTAAATGTTCTGAAAGGCTTGAAACCGGTAAATCGGTTGTCCCTCTCCTTTAAAAAATCATCTGCACAAACATATCCTTTCATTCCCGGGATATACAGACCGTTCATGCTGTCGGCAAATACAGGGGAAACTAACAGGTGATCATATTGAAGCCATTTTCCCCGGTATTTTATTGTCCCACTGCTTTTTTCGAGAAGTGGTACCATTTTAGAACCATCACAAAAGGTTGAATCCAGCAGATAGGATAAGGCAGCGCTGCCGGGCCCGTCGTTCAGGTCGCCCATTGCTATAATGGCAGGACCGTCACTTTTCCTGAAAAGAGAATCCAACTGATCCCTCAGGGTCCTCGCAGCATCCATTCTCCTCGGTTCAGTTTTCAGCACACCTCCGTATTTTGAAGGCCAGTGATTTACAAATACGTGCAGGGTATCAACACCGAAACTAAGAAATTTTGCGTACAGAATATCTCTTGATCTGTAGGCTGTATCACCCCTGAATTCTATCATTATGGACCTTCTATCGATTAGCTTAAGGAAAACAGGACGGTAAAGAATTGCCACATCGATACCCCTGCGGTCATCACTTTCAGAATGTACGATTTTGTATCCTGATCTTTTAAGAGGAGTTTCGTATACCAGGTCCTGAAGTACCTTTTTGTTCTCTACCTCGCACAAACCGATCAGATCGGGAGGCTGCCACTGCCCTACTGCAACTATGGCCTTTGATATCCTGTTTATCTTGGAATAATACCTTGAATTGTTCCACCTCCTTTCACCTCCGGGAGTGAACTCCTCATCAGCTTTTACCGGATCATCATATATGTCGAACAGGTTTTCAACGTTATAGAACATTACCTTTATGCAATCATTATAACCGGATTGGGAGAACGAAAAAGGACGAATCAAAACCAGGAATAACGCAACTGAACATATGGAATACATAATCTGTTTCATATGTGTTTATCGGCAAGGACCCAAAAAATACCTGCTGTTATCAAAAAAAAATAAAATTTAAACCTTTAGGTAAGATTATTGTCGTTCTTAATGTCGTCAAATAGTTTTCCGGTTCGTCATTCTTCTAAAGGTTATTAGATCAAATGATTCGATCAGGTACATTCATAAAATCGATTAAAAGGCACCCTATAATGAGGGTAAGGAACCTTTCTGCATTCGTATTCCTTGTCCTTTTGCTCACCTCGCCCATAGCCTATGGAGAGAATGATCCCATGGTTAAAAAATATGCCATAAGCGGACACATTAAAGACGCTTCCAACGGGGAGGACCTGATAGGGGCAACTGTGTATGTAGAGGAGATCGGAGCGGGTACAATAGCGAACGCCTATGGATTCTATTCCATAAGCCTGCCAAAAGGTAATTACAGTTTGCGCTATTCCTACATTGGTTTTGAAACCCAGACCCGGCAGGTTCAGCTTAATGAAAATACCACAATCGATATCGAACTTCGTATGTCAAGCTCAAAACTTGATGAAGTGGAGGTAATTGCACAAAGGGAAGATGAACATATCAAAAAGGCAGAAATGAGTGTTGTGGAGATGGAGGCAAAGCAGATAAGCCGGATCCCGGCCCTCATGGGAGAGGTTGACATAATAAAGGCCATACAGTTATTGCCGGGGGTCCAGTCGGCTGCCGAGGGCGCCTCGGGCTTCAGCGTGCGAGGCGGAAGCCCCGACCAGAACCTTATTATACTAGATGAAGCCACTGTTTACAACCCTTCGCACCTTCTGGGGTTCTTCTCGGTGTTCAATAACGATGCAATTAAAGATGTAAAGCTATATAAGGGCGATATGCCTCCGAGGTTCGGTGGCAGGCTTGCTTCGGTGCTGGACGTAAAAATGCGCGACGGAAACTCTAAAAAAATTGAAGGCACAGGAGGCATTGGCCTGATTTCCAGCAGGCTGACATTGGAAGGCCCAATTATCAAAGACCGGATGTCGTTCCTTGTGGCAGGGCGCAGGACCTATGCCGACATATTCCTCCCCCTTTCAAGCAATGAAGACATAAGGGATAACAAACTCTACTTCTATGACCTGAATGCAAAGGTGAACCATACATTCAACAAAAATAACAGGCTCTATGTATCAGGTTATTTCGGCAGGGATATCTTCAAAAATGAATTTGCCTACATGAATCTTGGAAATGCCACCGGTACCATCAGGTGGAACCATGTGTTTTCAGATAAAATATTCTCAAACTTCATGGTCCTATACAGTAATTATGATTACGGGCTTGGAACGGCCAATGAGGATGATGTCAACTCATTCATATGGGAATCGGGGCTTGAAGACGTAAAATTCAAGGGGGATTTTACCTGGTACCTCAATAAAGACAACACTATAAGGTTTGGTATAAGCAGCATCTACCATACCCTCGATCCTGGTAAGGCAAGAGGTACAGGAGAGGAAAGCTTTTTTACAGAATACGCTGTTCAGAAGAACCATGCTATCCAAAGCGGCATTTACGCCAGTAATGAACAGAAAATTGGCAGCAGGCTCACATTGAAGTATGGGCTCAGGTTCTCTCTTTTCCAGAACATAGGTCCCAATACACAGTATATTTACAACGATGATTACAACCCGGCCGATTCGGTTTTGCGTAAAAAAGGAGAGATATATAATACATACGCCGGACTTGAGCCAAGGCTGGGGATAAACTTCCTCCTGACCGAGACATCATCGCTCAAAGCCAGCTATTCAAGGTCTTTTCAGTACATCCAGATAGCCCAGAACTCAACTGCCGGGACGCCCCTGGATGTCTGGTTCCCTGCCAGCCCGAATGTCAGGCCACAGATCGCCGACCAGATAGCACTCGGATATTTCAAGAACTTCAGGAAAAACACTATAGAAACTTCGGTTGAGGTATATTATAAAACGATGGAAAATACCATCGATTTCAAAGATCATGCTGAGCTCCTGCTGAACAAGTACCTGGAAGGGGAGCTGCGTTTTGGCTCGTCTTATTCATACGGAGTTGAACTGATGTTGCGTAAACCAAGGGGTAAACTGAACGGATGGATCGCCTATACTTATTCCAGGTCGATGAGAAAGATCAGCAGCATAAATGATGGGAAGGAGTATCCGGCGTATTACGATGTCCCCCACGACCTGTCGATAGTGCTTAATTACGAAGTTACCCCCAGGATACTGGTATCAGGTAACTGGATCTATTCAACCGGGAAACCTGTTACCTTCCCGACAGGCAGGGCAGTGATCGACGGCGCCATTATGCCCATATACTCCGAAAGGAATTCATACCGCATGGAAGATTATCACAGGCTTGACCTTGCACTTACTGTCAAGCCCAAACCGAAAGAGAACAGGAAATTTTACTGGGAATGGGTTTTTTCGGTATACAACGCATACAACAGGCACAATGCATGGGCCTACAATTTTACTCAAGACCCGGGCAATCCGCTGACAACCTATGCTGAAAAGACTTATTTATTCGGAATAGTGCCATCAGTAACATTCAATTTTAAGTTTTAGAAATGAAGAGAATCGCCTTCATCATACTGACTATTGCAGTTGCCCTTTCGGCATGCACCGAGAGGGTCGACATAGAGCTGGATGATTCGTTCACCAGGCTTGTTGTGGATGGCGTGATCACCACCGATACGGGAAAGCATCTGGTAAGGCTTACTGAAACCACCAGCTATTATTACAACCAGCAACCGCCGGCAGTAAGCAACGCAATTGTGACCGTAACCGACAGCGAAGGCAACCAGGTACAGCTTACCGAGTACAGGCCCGGGATCTATACAACTGATCCGGATTTTCATGCTGTTGCGGGCCGGACCTATACCCTTGATGTAATTCTTGAAGAAGAGATAAACGGTTTCAGGGAGTACCAGGCGGTGACCAGGGTTCCTGACATTTATCCGATCGACTCCATTGGTTTGGTATACAGGCCCGATTGGGGTTCCCAGGGTTTTATAGAGGTGCAGTGCTACTACCAGGATCCCATTGAAAAAAACTTTTACATGTTCGATATTTTCAAGAACGGGGACCACCTCACCGATACCATAACAAACCGTTTTGTTACTGATGATGAGTTCTACAATGGCAGCTATACGAACGGAATAGGCGTTGGCTGGCTGAACCAGGGATATGAAAGGGAAAGGGTCTCCCCCGGTGATACTATAGTGTTCAGGGCTTCCAGCATCACAGAGGGATATGCAAACTTTATCTGGACACTCCAGGAAGAAACCGGTTTTTCAACTCCGCTTTTCAGTGGTCCTCCGGCAAATGTAAAAAGCAACATCAGCAACGGGGCCGTAGGGTTTTTCGCCGCCAATGCTGTTGCTTACTCATCAAAAGTTGCCCAACCGGAATTGTTTGATTAAAAAAAATCCTGCTCCATGAACTTGTCACAGAGCAGGAAATACAATCATTGACTTCAGACAGAAACGTAATCCGCTTCAATTTTCTTTTTTCTTTTCCCCAGCAGGAAGATCCCTATAATGAACCATCCTATGTTGAATATTCCCAATGAAAAGATACCTATAGAGAAGATGCCTATAGAGAAGATGCCAGCGGAGAATATTCCGGCCGAAAAGATACCGGCCGAAAAGAGCCCTGATGAAAAATAGCCCAGCGAATAACTTCCTGAACTGAAATAATTCATAACAAAATTACCTGCTGCAAATACACCATTATTACTCAGGGTGAGGATCAATCCAATTGCAAGAAGAAAAACTGCTGTTAATAAAATCCAATACTTTTTCATAGTCGAATAAATTTTAAGGGTTAAACTTTGCGGCAAATCTAAACCCATATTCAACTATAGATCAAATATTTGTGACAGCCCGGCAACTTTTGTGACGAGTGGAATATCTCTGGGATGAAATTCTAACAACTGTGATGAAATACTATGAAAAAAACTCCCTTACCTTATCCACATATCCGCGGGAAACAGGAACTTTTTCTTCAGTAGCGGTCAGTTTAAGAAGCAATCCCTGGGAATTACCCGTTACATCATCCACATAAGATGTATTGACAATGTAGGATCTATGGATCCTGAGCAGTGGTGGAAAATATTTGATAAGTGAATCCTGTGTGGTCTTCATAGTCGATCTGACAAGATCGCATTTAATCTGGTCGTTATTTTTATAGCAGACTTTGATGTAATTTCCTTCGGCTTGCAGGTAAATAAGGTTGTCAAGTGCAACTTCCAGGTTGTCTTTTGATGATGAAGGGACAACGACTGTTGTTTCTATACTGGCGGGGGCTTGTTTTTTACTGCTAATAGCCTGCTTCATGTTCCCGGCGAGCCTGAGGTTTCTTTTCAGGTGCCTGTTATAATTGAGAATGGTGAGATAAGTGATTGGAAAAAGGCCTATTACCAATGTATACAACTGAAACAAGACCAGGCCCCTGATACCGCCCTGTGGGTATCCGAAAAAATACCGGGTATAAAAATAATTCCCCAATCCTACGGTGAAAATAATAAAGAGCAGAAATACAATCTGATTGACCACCTTCCACTTTCTTTCCGTGAATACGCCGGGTAACATCTGCGGGACCAAAAGCAGGTCAAATGAAAGGATTACAAGGTTCACCAGGCCATAACCAAGTAATACCAACACTTTGTCAGGCACCGAGGCTGTGCTTAACCCGAAAGGCTGGAAAACAGCAAGAAATCCGCCAACAAAAACACTGATCAACAGGATGATGATAATATTTCCGGAAATAGAAAATGTATAGGGATATAAATCTGAAAGTTTCATTGCTTTGCGAAAGCCTTTAAATATTGTGTAAAACTTGATTCATTTCTTAAAAGTAGGACAAATTACACTTAACTAAATAGATTTCCGGAATTTTAACTGACTGAATACTATTTGGATCTGAACCGTTTTATTCCCTTATAAGACTGAACAATCACTGCCATAAAACTGTTTCTGAGTTAAAGTTGAGACAAAGTGAGGAATTATCATATTTATATATTTATATTGATCGTATTTGGTTTTGGTTTATTCACCAAACTGGTGTCAGCAGAACCCGAGGGATCGGAAAAGCCCAAAAAAGGCCTGATCGAAGGCTGGGTTACGGAACAGGAACAGAACATACCTGTAGAGTATGCCAATGTTGTAGTTTTCAGTACTATAGACTCGGCGATGGTGTCTGGCGGAATTACCGGTCCCGAAGGTCAGTTCAAACTTGATAATATACCATTCGGCGAATATTATGTTGTCATCAATTTCATAGGTTTTGAGAAAAAGACCATTGACCAGGTGGTTATTTCGGAGTTTGAAAGAAAAATAGACCTTGGAAAGATCCGGCTCGGTTATTCTGCCGTGCAACTACAGGGAACAGAAATAGTGGCCGAGAGGCAGGCCGTAGAATTCAAACTTGACAAAAAGGTAATCAACGTCGACCAGGATATTTCCTCGGCAGGTTCTTCAGCTACGGATATACTGCAGAATGCCCCATCGGTGAGAGTAGATATTGAAGGCAATGTTCAGCTAAGGGGAAGCTCGAACTTCACCGTGCTGATCGATGGCAAGCCCAGCATCCTTTCAGGCAATGAAGCGCTCCAGCAGATACCTGCCACAGCAATTGAAAATATTGAGATCATCACCAATCCTTCGGCCAAATATGATCCCGACGGTACCACAGGGATCATAAATATTGTAATGAAAAAGCAGAACCTCAAAGGGTTCAGTGGTATGGTTGAAGCATCTGCCGGAACAGGTGACAAGTACACTTCAAACCTTTACCTTAACTACAGGAATGGTAAATTTAATGTTTATGGCGGAGTAGAATGGAACGACCGCCGTTTCCCCAGGACCGAAACAGCCATCAGGGAAACTTATTCAGGGGATACAACCTTTGTAAGGTTAACTGATTCCGAATCGGCCTGGAAACGGAACGGACTCAATTTCAAAGGGGGGATAGACTTTTCCCCGGATGATAAAACTACCCTCAGCTTAGGTGGTGAATACGGTAATTATGGTTTTGGCTGGGATAACTTCTCGAATGTACACGAATATTCAAACCCTGCTTCCACCGAAAGATATTACAGGGATAACAACATTTTTGCATGGGACAGGTACTCATTCGGTTTGAACGCAAGCATAATGAGAAAATTCAGGCAGGAAGGACACACCCTAAATGTGTTTGCTTTTTTTTCTGAAAGAGGCGGGAAACAGGAACAGGACAAAAAAGAAATTGACACCGATGAGAACTATGAGCCGGTCGATTCTGATCCTTTTATGTTGAGGTCTATTGAAGAAGGCCCTTCCAAAAGATTCAGGGCAGAGATCGATTATGTGAAGCCGGTACTCGAAAACGGTAAAATAGAAGCCGGGTATCACCTGAGGATGGGCGATGAAGAAGAATCATACCTTCTCGAAACCTACGATGTTGACCTCAATGAATGGCAGGTAGACGACAATTATACAAAGAAGGCTCTTTACACCAGAAACATTCATGCGTTCTATGGAATGTTTGCCCATGAGTTCAAAGGATTTGAATACCAGGCAGGGATGAGGGCTGAATACACCTACCGGGACATAACCGTTGCCAATACAGGTGAAAGTTCTACCATCGACCGTTTTGATTTCTTCCCGTCGGTCCACATATCGAAAAGACTCCTGGAAAAAAACCAGTTCTCTGCAAGTTACAGTCGTCGTATCGACAGACCGCGTGGTTGGTACCTGGAGCCTTTTGAGACTTTCATAGACGAATCGACCCGAAGGATAGGTAACCCTGACCTGCTCCCGGAATACACGGATTCTTATGAAATTGGATATCTCAGGACACTTAAATCAGGAAATATCTCCACAGATTTGTTCTTCCGTAAAACAGACAATAAAATTACCAGGGTACAGTCGTTTGATGAAGAAGCAGGGTTAATATTCAATGAATTCCGTAACCTCAATAACGACAGGGCATTGGGTACAGAAGCCAGCTTTATGTATGACATTACCGACTGGCTGAACGTTAACTTGTCAGGATCTTACTATTATTATGAAGTGGAAGACCTGACCGGCGAAACATCAGGCCTGCGTTCAAGCAACAACTGGGATACGAGAGCTATGACAACCTTTAAACTTCCCACCAATACCAGGATACAGGTCAACTTTTCCTATGAAAGTCCTTCGGCATCTGCCCAGGGCCGCAGGGAAGGATACCATTACACGGATATAACTGTCAGGCAAGATTTTTTCGACAAGAAGCTGAATGCAACCCTCAGGGTAAATGATCTTTTCGGTACACGTATTGAGGAGTCGTATGTTTATGGTGACAACCTTTATGAATTTGAAAGGGAGATCCCTGAATCAAGAGTTGTTACCTTTACCCTCAGCTACAGGCTCAATAACTTCAAAAAGCATTCCGACCGGGGTGATGCCGGCGGGATGGATATGTAAATCTCAGCGCTCTCCCACTTAGTTTGTTACAAATGTCAGATTGATCGGTTCTTAATGTTATGGCTGTTGGCTTTTGGCTGTTGGCTGTTGGCTTTTAGCTTTTGGCGTAGAGGGGAAGAGGGGAAAATGGCTCAGGAGCGCAGAGGCTCAGAAGCTCAGTA
>CAZXWD010000091.1:0-11436 GCA_964644135.1 uncultured Bacteroidales bacterium
GGCCTGATCAAGCACATTTCAGAGCCTAAAGGACTTGGTGTGAGATGCGACGGATATGTCTACGAGGGCTATGAGATCCCTTTGTTTTACGATCCAATGATCTCAAAGCTCATCGTATGGGCAAAAACCAGGGAGGAAGCGATAGCCAGGATGCGCAGGGCTCTTTATGAATATAAGATAACAGGGGTGAAGACATCTATCAGGTTCCTGGAACGGATCATGGAAACCCCTGATTTTGTCAAGGGGAAATACAATACGCATTTTATCGAGGAGAACCAGGAATCTCTTATGGCCCCCCAGAAGAAGAATTCCCGCTACGAAGACGTGGCCATAATGACAGTTTTTGTGGATTACATGAAAAAAGTCCACAGTTTCCAGACCAGGGTCATGCAGAAGAACAACAAGAGTGGCTGGAAAGAGTGCGGTAGAAGAAAAAACCTTTTCCACTATTAATTATACCTGCTATGGGATCAATGGAAATAAAGATCGATGAACGTACTGCCAGTGTGGAGCTCATCAACAGTGAGGAGAATAACTTCAAGATATCCATCGACGGAAAGGTTTACGATGCCAATATAATAATGGTTGAAAGGGGTGTTTACTCTATTTTGATAGATGGCAAATCATATAATGTCGAGCTCTTTGAATCGGGAAACCAGAAAGAGTACCTGGTGAATACTTTTTATCATTCCTATGAACTTGAGGTGATAGACGCCGAAAGCAAGTATCTCAAAAGCCGGTCGAGCGATGATTCTCACCAGGAGGCCATTATCTCTTCACCTATGCCGGGAAAGGTTGTGAAGATACCGGTCAAGGTGGGAGACAGAGTCAATGCCGGCGACACCGTGATCATTGTTTCGGCAATGAAAATGGAGAGTGAATACAAAGTTAAGATCGACAGGGTTGTAAAGGAAATCAAGGTAAAGGAGGGTGATACAATTGCCGCAAACCAGCCTCTGATCATCGTTGAATAATCAAAAACTTCCTAATAAAAATTCAATAACCTATGGCTTCATTGGAAGAAAAATTCAGGCTTTTTGAAGAGAAGGATAAATCAGCCGAACTGGGTGGAGGTGAAGAAAGGATAAAGAAACAGCATGATGCAGGCAGGCTGACCGCCAGGGAAAGGATCAACCTACTTCTCGACCCGGGCACTTTTGTTGAAAAAGATAAGTTCATGACCCACCGCTGCTCCGATTTTGGCATGGAGAAACAGAAGATACCAGGCGACGGCGTTGTAACAGGTTATGGAAAAGTAGAGGGACGGTTGATCTATGTCTTTGCCCAGGATTTTACTGTTTTCGGAGGTTCACTGAGCCGGGCAAATGCCGATAAGATTGTGAAGACCATGGACCTGGCCATGCGCCAGGGCGCCCCTTTAATAGGGCTGAACGATTCGGGAGGTGCAAGGATACAGGAGGGAGTGGAAAGTTTAGCAGGTTATGCCGACATTTTTTACCGCAATGTAATGAGCTCGGGTGTCATCCCTCAGATCTCCGCAGTGCTTGGCCCCTGTGCCGGAGGTGCCGTCTATTCGCCCGCCATGACCGATTTTATCCTTATGGTGAAGGAAACCAGTTATATGTTCGTAACCGGTCCTGATGTGATCAGGACAGTTACCCACGAGGAAGTTACAAAGAATGAGCTGGGCGGCGCAATGACCCATAACTCGAAGAGCGGTGTTGCCCACCTGATGGCCGAAAATGACGAGCAGGCAATCATGATGATCAGGGAACTTCTCAGCTTTCTTCCTTCCAACAATATGGAAGACCCTCCGGTAGCCCCGAACACTGATGATATAAGGCGGGCTGATGATAAGCTCGACAGTCTGATACCTGATGATCCCAATAAACCTTACGATATCAAGGAGCTGATAACCAGTGTTGTGGATAACAGCAATTTCTTCGAGATACAGCCCCATTATGCACAGAATATCATAATTGGCTTTGCCCGCCTCGACGGAAGGCCCGTCGGGATAGTAGCAAACCAGCCTGATCATCTGGCAGGGGTGCTCGATATCAGCTCTTCAATGAAGGGCGCACGTTTTGTACGCTTCTGTGATGCTTTCAATATACCGATCATAACATTTGTAGATGTGCCAGGTTTCCTTCCCGGTACGTACCAGGAATTCAACGGCATTATCAAGCATGGCGCTAAGCTGCTCTATGCTTACTGTGAAGCCACAGTTCCCAAGATCACAGTGATCACAAGGAAAGCATACGGAGGTGCCTACGATGTGATGTCGTCCAAACACATAGGGGCTGATGTTAATTTCGCCTATCCTACGGCTGAGGTGGCGGTCATGGGACCCGAAGGCGCCGTGAACATTCTCTATAAAAAGGAGAAACTCACGGATGAAGAAAAGAAAAAGCGCGTGGAGGAATACAAGCGCCGGTTTGCCAGCCCGTATAAAGCTGCTGAACTGGGATATATCGACGAAATAATCTATCCCAGGGATACCCGCTTCAAGCTTATACAGTCGCTTGAAATGACCCAGACCAAGAGCCGGTCAAATCCCCCGAAAAAGCACGGAAATATACCACTGTAAGATTGAACCCCTATCGCCTGACCTATTTTTCCAACCCTTGCCCCACAACGTAGGTTGTATCTATGATAAGCGGGGGATCGAAAAGGTTAGCTATTTTGTCCCAGGAAACGAGCTTGAAATTCTGGTTCAAGGGTTCCTGTTCTGTTTCGTTGATGTCATCCTGTGCTACAAATAAACCGTAAGGAAATTCCTTGCCAAGGCTGCGGTTGGTAACGTCAATGCCGTCGGTGCCGGTTGTGCCGTCGATCAACACCTCCCCGTCAACTACAAGGTCGTCGATCGCGAAACTTCCGAGGTATTCATTATCACCATCGCGCTCGTATACGGCATAGCTGTCATTGCCCTGGCTCGAAGCTATGAGATAACCTTTGCCATCAGCAGCATAATAGATGGTAAGGCCTTCTATGTCGGGTTTAAGGTTAGGGTTATTGATGTCATCAACAATTGTCCCTTCGCTTCCACCGTCGGGCCTGGCGGGGTATTTCCATATCCCGAATTCCTCCTCTCCAACATATAAGTGACCGAGCTCATCGTCGGCAACACAACCTTCGGTCTGGGAAGCAAAATCCAGTAAGCGCACCAGTTCTCCTTCAACTTTGTTTTCTTCATTGGCACTCAGTTTCCATTGCTGCACATCCCCGCTGATAGTAGTGACAAAAGCATAGAATTCATCGTTTTTGAGGTCGTTATAAAGACAAAAGCCATAAACCTCGTGAGTTGTTGATATGAGCCGGTCTTTCCTGTTATCAATGCGGTTAAGCATCTGTGTGGCAGGATCGAATGTGAAAAGCTTGATGGAGTTACTGTACCTGTCGGTTGTCCCCACAATATTGATCCTGCTGCCATCTGACAGGGGAAAGCCGTACCTTATATCAACGTTGTTTGTTTCACCATTCTCAAAAACGGCCCTCCTGAGCCCGTTCAGGTAATAGAGCTCGAGGCTGGCTTCCTTATCGGTACCGATAAGGAATGATTGAGAGGGATCCTCTGAATTGACGAAAATTGCAGGGTCGTCGGCCGCATCATCAACACTAAGGACCGGGTCAGTCTCCACATCAGGAGTGACTGAAGAGCCGGACATTTCGACTGTCGTCACGGTTTCTTTCTTTTTATCCCCCTCGCCGGTATTGCTGCATGAAGAAAAAACGAAGATTATTGTAAGCAAGGATAGTAGAACACTGAGGTTTTTCATAGTTTGTGATGATTTATGTAAGACCGGGACAAATATCCGAATTTATCTTAATAAGAGGAGTATTCATCGGATGACTTTTTTCATAGAAACATTGTTACCAATTAGTTGATTTTTTAGTCATCCGATGAATTGATGTTACGCTGGGGTATTAATCGGATGATTTGTGAGTGTTATATTTAATTAATTTTGCAGTATGGAACAAAGTACCAGGCAACAAAAAGTAGGGCGCGTTATCCAGAAAGAACTGGGTGAGATCTTGCAGTTTGAAATGAAGGAAAAATTCCCGGGGATGATGATCACAGTCACAAAAGTTCAGGTAACCAAAGATCTTTCCATAGCCAGAATATTTCTTAGCCTTTTTGGTGCTAAAGATAAACCCGCCGCACTGGAACAGGTTAGGCAGTATGGCGGGGAGTTCAGATACAGGCTTGGCAACAGGGTAGCCAAACAGTTGCGCATTGTTCCCCAGCTTGAGTTTTTCGAGGACGATTCGCTCGACTATATTGAGAATATCGAGCGTTTACTTGATGATGATGAAGAATAACAGTCCCCTTCAAAAAACCGGATATTGTACCTCCCTTTTTACATAGCAAAGCGTTACCTGATCTCCAGGAAATCACACAACATCATAAATATCATTTCGATCATTTCGGTTGTGGGGGTTACTGTGGGTACAATGGCCCTTATACTCGTGCTTTCGGTATTCAATGGCTTTGAATCGCTCGTGCTTTCACTTTTCAATTCATTCAATCCCGACATTAAGATCGAGGCTGCCGAAGGCAAGACCATAAGCACTGCTGATTTCCCTTTCGGAGAGCTGCAGCAAACGGAAGGTATTGCAGGATACTGGGAAGTTATTGAAGAGAATGCGCTTGCACGGCACGAGGAAAGCCAGCACATTGTGAAGATCAAGGGTGTAGGTCCTAATTATCTTGACAATTCGGCGCTTACGCGTTTTGTTATTGCCGGAGAGGCCGCCGTTCAGCAAAATGGCTCAGAGAAAGCCTTTATAGGTGCCGGTGTTGCCTACTACCTGGGGATATACATAGGTGATTACACGCCACCTGTGAGTCTTTTCGTACCCAGCCGCACCAGTCGCAGTTATTCTTCATTGCAAACTGACGCCTTCAACCAGAAAGTGCTCAACGTGGCAGGTGTATTCTCCCTGCAGCAGGAGTTCGACAGGGACTATGTTTTTATTCCGATCGATGCGGCCCGGAACCTGATGGAGTACGATGATGAAGTTACTTCAGTTGAAGTGGATGTTGTCAATGAATATGAAATCAACCGGGTAAAATACCGGCTGGAAGAGACCCTTGGGGAGAGCTACAGTGTGAAGACACGTTACGAACAACAATCCCTGCTCTACCGTGTCATGCGCTCGGAAAAGTGGGCCACTTTCGTAATTCTTGCCTTCATCCTGATCATTGCAACTTTCAATGTAATCGGGTCGCTTTCTATACTTATTATTGACAAGAAAAAGGACATCGCCGTGCTTTGGAGCCTCGGTGCCGACAAGAAAATGATCAAGAGGATCTTCATTGCCGAAGGTATGTTGATATCGGTCTTCGGAGGGATAGCCGGATTGCTTGTTGGCGGGCTAATAGCCTGGCTTCAGCAGCAATTTGGTTTTGTACCGCTGGGCGGGGCAGGTGATTCATATATAGTGGATGCCTACCCGGTAAAGGTCGAGTGGCTCGACTTCCTCCTGGTGCTGCTGACGGTGGTCCTGATCGGTGCTGTTACCGTTTGGTATCCCGTCAGGCAGATCTCGAGGAAAATTCTCTCCCAGCAGTTGAATTTTTTCCTGATGAGATAAAATAGTGACCAGGGGACGATGTCCCATTTTTAAAGGGACATCGTCCCTGAATATCTACTGAAAAAAGGTATTTTTGTTGATCAATCCAATCACAGATAAGCATGAAAAAATTTACACTTATATTTTTACTTATAACGGCTTTTATCCCATTTCTGCTTGCCGGCGGCTACCAGCTTGACTATGAAAGAAAGTCGGCCGATGTAAGGCAGGTCAATTTTGCGCTGGAAGATTTCTCCATTGATGTTCAAAATATCGATGGAACACTTTATTCCACCATTGTTTTCGAGAGCAATGCACTTACCAAAAAGAAAGGATATGCCGAACTGCCCTATGCGGGAGCGACGGTAATGATCGACCCGGTGAAGAATGTGAATATGATCATTACTCCGGGCGAATACGAAGAGATCGAACTGAAAGCACCGCTCCTGCCTTCCAGGGGGGTGATCTACAGGGACCATGACCCCTCTTCCATACCCTATGTTGTAGACCCGAATTCGATCACCGATTCATGGTACCCCGGGTATATGGCTGAGATGACGGATCCTTTCATCATCCGTGATATCAGGGGTGTAAGCGCCTACCTGTATCCGTTCCAGTACAATGCTGCAAAACAGGTACTCAGGATATACAAGTCATTCGAAGTTGAACTTGTACAGAACAATACAGTTTCCGTAAACCCGCTCCTGCACGATGTAAGTGCCATCAACAGGGAAATGCACGGCATTTATAAATCGGTGTTCCTGAACTACCCCGATGACTTTTCAGGCAGGGATGACCTTACCGTAGGTGAATACGGGGATATTCTCGTTATTACTACGGCCAGGGACGAAAACGCCATCCAGCCCTGGATCGACTGGAAGCGCCAGAAGGGCTATAACGTTGCCAAAGAGGTTGTTGCAACAGGTACAGAAGTAAACCAGCTTGTGCAGGATGCATACGATGCAAACAACAACCTGCTGTACGTGCAGATGGTGGGCGACTGGGCCGATATCCAGTGCGAAACGCTCAATTTCGGAGCCCCGATGGATCCCCAGGTAGGCTGTGTAGTTGGGAATGATGAATATGCCGATATTGCCGTCGGAAGGATCTCGGCCAACTCACCGGCCGATGTAACCGTCCAGGTAAATAAGATCATAAACTATGAAAAGGAGCCGGAAATTGGCGGTACCTGGTATTCAGTGGCCACCGGGATTGCCTCAAACGAAGGGGCCGGGATCGGGGATGACGGCGAATCCGACTGGCAGCATAACGATGTGATCTGGAACGATAAGCTCGATCCTTTCACTTTCGACAATTATAATCCCATTTACGATCCGGGAGCTTCTTCAAGTATGGTTTCCAATGCGGTAAATGCCGGTACAAGCGTTATAAATTACACAGGTCACGGTTCAATGACGAGCTGGGGCACCTCGGGTTTCAGCAACAGCAATGTTGCAAACCTGACAAACGGCAACATGCTTCCCTGGATCGTATCAGTTGCCTGTAACAACGGTGATTTCCACCAGGGTACCTGCTTTGCCGAAGCTTGGGTGAGGAAAGAAGACGGCGGGGCTGTGATGATGCTGGCAGCCTCGATAAGTCAGCCCTGGGATCCGCCGATGCGCGGCCAGGACTATTTCATGGACGTACTGATAGGAGGTTATGATTATACCGCCTACCCCGACCAGAGTGGTATCAGCACTGAAGAGCAGCGTACCACCGTAGGTGCGGTTGTTTTTAACGGCCTTACGCTGATGACGACCGAGTCAGGCGGCTACAGCGACTGGGAAACCGCCAAGACCTGGAACACGTTTGGTGATCCCTCAATGCAATTAAGGACGGCAACGCCCATACCACCGGTGCTCTCAAGTACAGTGGTGATGTCGGGTATTCCCTTCACCACAATGGTGACAACCGGTACAGGTGCTTTCGAGGGCGCCATGGTTGCCCTCACACAGGGTGATTCAACGTACAGTGGGGTAACCGATGTTACGGGAAATGTTACCATCAACCATAATCTCGACCCGGGCGATGCCCTGCTCGTGGTCACCGGCTTCAACCTGGAAACCATTTACGATACTATAACGGTTATCCCTCCCGACGGGCCTTATGTGATCTTCGATTCGCTGGTTGTGAACGATGTGAACGGTAATGGCAACGGCATGCTGGATTATGCCGAACAGGCCTATCTTTCGGTGGCTCTGAAGAATGTCGGGGCTGAAGATGCCACTGATGTTTCAGCAACGATCTCAACAGGTGACGGGTATGTAACCCTGCTCGACAGCCTTGAAAATTACGGCACCATACCTGCCGGAGAATCAGTATATATTGAAAACGCTTTTGAAGTTCTGGCCTCGGAAGACCTGGAAGACCTTCACATGATCCTTTTCGACCTTGAGGCAGAATCGGCTTCCTCCGATGAAACCTGGATGAGCTCATTTACCGTAACAGGTCATGCTGCAGAACTGGTGTACGACGGTTACGCAATAACTGATACTTCAGGCAATGGCAACGGCAGGATCGATCCCGGTGAAACCGTCAAGCTTCATCTTTCAACGATCAACACCGGCTCGGCAGAAGCATTTGATGCCAGCGGCTTGCTTTCTTCAGAAAGCATGTACATTACCATTGAGATTGATTCGATCTTTTACGGTGATGTCCAGGCGGGGGACACCGCAGTTGTGACTTTCAATGTTACAGCGGACGAAGGCACTCCAGAGGGCCACTCGGCGCCGTTTAGCTATATGATGAATGCCGGTTACAATATTTCAGCAGGTGATGATTTCTTCATCGTTGTGGGCCAGATACCCGTGCTTGTGGTCGATCTTGACCAGAACACCTCTTCACCCTCACCCATCCAGGTAAGTCTTGAAAACCTTGGTGTGGGTAGCGAACATTTCGATGCCTTCCCCGAAAACCTGGAGATATACTCTTCGGTCTTTGTCTGCCTGGGGACGTATCCTGAAAATTCAGTCCTTAGTGCAGACCAGGGGCAGCGTCTTGCCGATTACCTGGCAAATGGGGGGAATATTTATATGGAAGGCGGCGATACCTGGTATTACGACCAGCTTTCGACTCCAACACCCGTGCATCCTATGTTCAACATCAACGGAATTGCCGATGGCACCGGTGATTTGAACCAGTTGATGGGAATGTCAGGCTCGATGTGCGAGAACATGAACTATGCTTATAACGGTGATAACAGCTATATTGATCATATAGAAGCTCTTCCCGGCGCAGAGGATATGTTCGAGAATTCCAATCCTTCCTACATTTGTGCTGTAACGAACGATGCAGGGGAATACAAGACCGTTGGCTCTTCTTTTGAGTTCGGCGGGCTCGAAGACGGAGAATACACAAAGGATGACTATATGATCGAGATCCTCTCCTTCTTTGGTATCGAAGGCGTATGGACCGGAACAGATGTCAGGTTGTCTGATGAGCTGGACGAAAGCCTCGTAATTGCACCGAACCCGGTCACCTCTTCAACGTTCATAACTTTCAACCTGGATCGCTCATCGATGGTTAAGGCCGAAGTCTTTAATCTGGGAGGACAGAAAGTTGCCTCATTGATGGACCGGGGCATGAACAAAGGTGTACACAGGATCAACTGGAACGGCAGCGATGATTCCGGAAGCCACTTGCCGGGTGGTGTGTATTTTGTTAAGATACAGACAGACAGGGCTTCGGTTACGAGGAAGGTTGTGGTCCTGAACTAGTCGACATTATTCTGTATAACAAGCTCAAGGGAGCTGAGCTCGAGGGCGACGAGGTTGCCAAAACCGTCTTTGCCATCCATGTAAACCCCGTTGTCGAGGTCGATGAAGGGGAAGTTCTCTGATCCCTTTACCAGGTTGATAAAATCAAGGCTTACCGGCACATGGCCATGGACCACTTTCCGGTTTTCTATCTTTGAAAGATCGGCCTGGAAATCCTTGACCCACATCATGGCATGTGTGTCGCTGAAAGGGTCCTCAATTTCAAAATTCAGGCCTGCGTGAACGAGGACAAACCCGTCCACTTCAGCATAATAATCGAGCGAATCAAGCCAGTTGACATACTTTTCGGGCAGTTCATCAACATTCTTCAGGCCGAAACTGCCCATAGTGGTCTTACCGCCGTATTTGTACCACTCTTTTTTGAGGTAATTTCCAACAGGCAGGCCAAGGAAGTGCCTGGGAACACGTTCTTTGTTGTAGAGCCTCAGCAGGTAATCTTCGTGGTTCCCACGCAAGAGCTTTACATTGAACTCATCTTCCTGAAGACTGATGATGTAATCGATCACCCCTTTTGAATCGGGGCCCCGGTCGATGTAATCGCCCAGGAAGTAAAGGCCGTCGCTTCTCGACGGCCTGATCAGTTCTTCAATAAGTGCCCTTAATGTTTTTGCATATCCGTGTATATCCGGTATAACCCAGTTTTTGACCATTCAATCGTTTAACGTTTCTTCGCCTGGTTGGCGACTTTATCCATCAGTTCCTTGATCTTTTCGGGATCGCCAAGGAAATAATCTTTCTGCAGTTTCAGATTGTCATCAAATTCAAAAACATATGGGATTCCGGTGGGTATGTTAAATTTGAGGATCTCTTCTTCACTCATTCCTTTAAGGTACATTACCACAGCCCTCAGGCTGTTGCCGTGTGCCGCTACAAGTATTTCTTTTTCCCTTTTCAGCGTCTCAGAGATATCTGATTCCCAGTAAGGCACCATTCTCTCCACAACTTCCTTGAGTGATTCCGTGCGAGGGATATCCTTGTCGTCCAGATCGCCGTACCTCGGATCGTACTTTGAGTTTCTTTCATCATCCTCTTCCATTGGCGGAGGCGGTGTGTCGAAACTCCTTCTCCACTGGAGCACCTGGTCATCACCGTACTTTTCGGCAGTTTCAGCTTTGTTGAGCCCCTGCAGCATGCCGTAATGCTTTTCATTCAGGCGCCAGGTCTTCAGTTCGGGAATGTACATCATGTCCATCTCTTCAAGCACAAGCCATAAGGTCTTGATAGCCCTGGTGAGATAGGAGGTATATGCGATCTTGAATTTGAAATTATTCTCTTTCAACACCTTACCGGCCTCAATGGCTTCTTTAACACCCTGTTCTGAAAGGGGCACATCAGTCCACCCGGTAAAGCGGTTTTCCTTGTTCCAGACACTCTCTCCGTGACGTAATAGTACGAGTTTCAGCATAGTTTCAAAATTTTTGCAAAATTAGATATTTTTTCTCAAAGCTCCTGTTATTCAACGATACACAGGAAAGGTTATTTTGATGCTAATTCACTACTTTTGCACTAAACCGATAGCCATGAGTGTTGAAGAGACCGAACAACAGATCATAGAAGAGTTTTCCTTGTTCGACGACTGGATGGACAAGTACAACCACCTGATCGAGATGGGGAAATCGCTGAAAATAATAGACGATAAGTACCGCGACCAGCAACACCTGATCAGCGGTTGCCAGTCGAGGGTATGGCTGCATGCAGAGTACCGCGACGGTAAGGTTTATTTCACAGCCGACAGTGATGCGGTGATCACGAAAGGACTGGTAAGTTTAATGATCAGGGTGTTCGACGGCCGCACTCCTGACGAGATCATCAATGCAAAGCTTGATTTTGTGAATGAGATCGGCCTTAAGGATCACCTCTCTCCAACCCGCTCCAACGGCCTCATGTCGATGATCAAGCAGATGAAGCTCTATGCCATGGCCTTCAAGGCGAAGGGGGAGGCGTGACGGCTGTTAGATTATTGTCACTATTGTCAAATTGTCTCTATTGTCTGGTGTTCTGGTGTTACAGTGTTACGGTGTTAAGGTGCTAGAGTGCTAGGGTATTCGGGTTGCGGGGAATCAGAGCTTAGAGCTTAGAGTTTAGAGCTTAGAGCTTAGAGTTTAATAATTAGTAACTG
>CAZXWD010000092.1:0-11265 GCA_964644135.1 uncultured Bacteroidales bacterium
CGGACGGTCTATAGCCTATGCTCCCGATGGGGAGGTGCTTATGGAAGCCGGCAGGACCGACGAAGGGGTATTTACCGTTGAGTTTGACCCATTGCTGGCCAGGGATAAAATGGTGACAGTCCGCAACCATGCCTTCAACGACCGGAGACCAGACCAGTATAAATAAAGGCTGTTATTTAGAATAAATATAAGTTAGCGAATAGTGTTAACTTTGCAACTCATTTTAATTTCAATTGTTAGGATACTATTGCAAAAAATGTAGAGATGTACAGGAATAAAAGACTGAAGATCAAGAAGGCCGACAAGGTCTATAACATAAACAACACTGACAGGGAAACGCTCAGGAAATGGTATTACCTGATGACCCTTGGAAGGCAGCTCGACAACAAGGCACCTAATTACCTGAAGCAGGCGCTTGGCTGGTCTTATCACGCTCCCTATGCCGGACATGACGGAATCCAGCTAGCTATCGGCCAGGTATTTGAAAAGGAAAAAGACCACCTCTTCCCTTACTACAGAGATATGCTTACAGCCATATCGGCAGGCCTCACAACAGAGGAGATCATCCTTAACGGACTTTCGAAAAAGGACGACATAGCCAGCGGTGGGAGGCACATGTCGAACCACTTTGCAAAGCCTGAATGGAACATACACAATGTATCCTCTGCCACGGGTAATCATACCCAGCATGCCGTTGGGGTGGCCAGGGCCATGAAATATTACGATGCGGATGCGGTTTCGATAAGCTCGCAGGGCGAATCTTCGGTTTCGGAGGGTTATGTCTATGAAGCCATCAACGGCGCCAGCAATGAGAAGCTTCCTGTCATCTTTGTGTTCCAGGACAACGGCTATGGCATTTCCGTCCCCAAGGAGGACCAGACCGCAAATTTCTATGCCGCCACCAACTTTGAAGGGTTCAAGAACCTTGAAATAATCTATTGCAACGGCAGGGATGTTTTCAACTCTATGAATGCAATGACGCTGGCAAAGAAATATGTAAAGGAACAAGGTATTCCAGTAATTGTGCATGCCAATTGCGTAAGGATGCACTCACATTCCAATTCAGATCGCCATGAGCTTTACCGCGATGAGGTCGAACTGAGTGAGGCACTGGGGCAGGACCCGATGGATAAGTACCGCAAAAGGCTTACTTACAGCGGCATCTTCACCGAAGAGGAGCTGGATGCAATTGACAAGGAAGCCAAGAAAGAGATATCCGCAGCCCATAAGAAAGTGATAGCTGCAGCCGATCCTGATCCGGCCTCCATATTCGATTTTGTGATCCCTGAGCCATATAAGGCTGAAAAATACCCCGAGGGCAACCACGACGGTTCTAAAGGAGAAGAGATGAAGTTCATCGAGGCCCTCAACGCTACACTTAAACAGGAGTTCAGGAAAAACGAAAACACCTTTATCTGGGGCCAGGATATTGCCAACAAGGAAAAAGGAGGGATCTTCAACGTTACCAAGGGTATGCAGCAGGAATTCGGTGCAGAGCGGGTATTCAACGCTCCCATTGCAGAGGATTATATCGTTGGGACCGCCAACGGCATGAGCCGGTTCAGGAAAGATATCAGGGTAGTGGTCGAAGGCGCCGAATTCGCCGATTACTTCTGGCCTGCCATGGAGCAGTATGTAGAGCTTACGCACGACTACTGGAGGTCGAACGGAAAGTTTGCGCCGAATGTGACTATCAGGCTTGCTTCCGGAGGCTATATAGGCGGTGGGCTTTACCATTCGCAAACTACCGAGGCAGCATTATCCACCTTCCCCGGAATAAGGGTTGTTTACCCGTCTTTTGCCGACGATGCTGCCGGGTTGCTCAGGACCAGCATACGCTCCGAAGGACCCACACTGTTTTTGGAGCCCAAAGCGCTCTATAATGATCCGGTAGCAGTCACAGTGGTGCCTGACGATTATGAAGTGCCTTTCGGGAAGGCAAAAGTCAGGAGGGAAGGCACCGACCTCAGCATCATAACCTATGGGAATACAACCCATATGGCCATCAAGGCAGCCGACATGATCGAGGAAGAAACAGGTAAAAAGATAGAAGTGCTGGATATCAGGTCACTTATTCCTCTCGACAAAGAAGCGGTGCTTGCGACCGTGAAAAAGACCAGCAGGGCATTGGTTGTCCACGAAGACAAGGTTTTCTCCGGATTCGGAGGTGAACTTGTGGCCCTTATAACTGATGAGGCCTTTGAATACCTCGACGCTCCGGTGAAACGTGTAGGTTCAACCTTCACCCCTGTGGGATTTAACAGGATACTCGAGGGCGCTATTCTTCCCAGCGTTGACAAGATCAGGGAAGCAGCTTCTGAATTACTTGATTATTGATCAGGCGCCCTGAAGATTGACATTTAAGATTTTCAGTTTTATATTATTGGCTTGGGCGATACATTGCTCGAGCCTTTTTTTATTTTTTTAATCTGTTTTGCGGATCTGACAAAATTATTTCCGTCTAATTCGCGCGATATATCCATTTTTTCACATTTGTTCATTTATTAATGCAAACTCGGGGCGTGTAATTATATCAAAAGTTCTATATTTGCGCGTTGTTTTCCAGCACCAAAAACCTTACAACATGAATGATAAACTCAAGGAATTAACCCGGAAGATCTATGATGAGGGCCTTGAAAAGGGCAGGAAAGAAGGGGAGGAGATCTTGGCGAAGGCCAAAAAGGAGGCTGACCAGATAGTGAAGGATGCCCGAAAAGAGGCGGATGAGATCAAGGAAAAAGCAGAAAAAGAAGCCGAAGAGCTAAAAAAGAATGTACATTCTGAGCTGGAGATCTCAGCCAGACAGTCGGTCACGGCCATCAAACAAAAGATCGCCGACCTGGTCTCCGATGAAGCTGTGAAAGATGCGCTTGGCAAAGCTTTCGACGATAAAGAGTTTATCAGGGAGATCATTACCAGGATGGTCGGAAATTGGGGTGAAATCGAGAAATCGGATAAGGATGTGCTTGTCTTTCTCCCGGAGGAAGACCGTAAGAAACTGGGGGATGACCTGATGGCAAAGGCTGCCAAAAAGATCGACGGAAGCCTTGAGATCGAATTTGAGGAAGGTATAAAGAGCGGTTTCAAGATTGGACCCAAAGATGGCAGTTATAAGATCAGTTTCACTGATAAGGATTTTGAGCGCTTTTTTAAACGATACCTCCGGCCGCGAACACAAAAACTCTTTTCAGAAGAAAAGCAGGAGCAGTAAGGGATGATATTCAAAGAGCATTATTACTATCTGATAGCAGGCCTGCCCGATATTCTGCTTGACGAAACCCGGTCGAAGATCTCTTTATCCGACCTGCTGGAAGAGATAAAAACACAACTGCACCCTGAAGATCATAAATTGCTGCAGATGCTGTTCCTGAAGTATGATAATGCCAATCTGCTGAACCTGCTGCTAAAGCGGGAAGAAGCATTCAACGAGGGAGGGATCTATCCACAGGATCTTCTTGAAGAACAGATCAAAGAGCCTGATAACCGTATCCACAACTATCTCCGGCAGTTTATAGAGCTTTTTATGGCTGATGACCGTGAAGACCAGGACAAAACCTGGGAGGTTGTCCTCGAGGAATATTATTTCGGCTACCTGCTGGATATTTCAAACGAGTTCCTGCGGGAGTGGTTCCGGTTTCAGCTTAACCTGAAAAATGTGACCACAGCCCTGAGTTGCAGGAAACATGAAATCCCGGTCGAGAGCCAGCTTATCGGCGACAATGAAGTGGTTCAAAGTATCCTGCGAAGTAATGCCCGCGATTTAGGCCTTTCGCAGGATTTTCCCGTGGTAGAGCAGATCCTTGCCGAATGGGAACGTGAAAACATACTCGAACGCGAAAAAGCGCTTGACAGCATTCGCTGGAACTGGATCGACGAACATACTTTTTTCCACTATTTCACAGTCGAGAAGGTGATCGGTTACATTCTCCAACTGGAAATGGTGGAACGCTGGATGAACCTCGACCCCAAAAAGGGTGAGAGAATGTTCAGGGAATTGCTCGAGAAGATGCAGAGCACCTTTGAATTGCCAGACGAATTTCATTTACAGCATATTAAAAGGAAATAAATCAAGAAAAACCATAAGAAATCAGATAGTCCAATGACAAAAGGAGTAGTAGCTGGAATTATTGCCAACCTTGTGATCGTTGAAGTTGACGGACCGGTTTCGCAGAACGAGATCTGTTTCATCACGCTGGGCGAAACGCCACTGATGGCAGAGGTGATCAAGGTTGTGGGCAAAAACGCTTATGTTCAGGTATTTGAAAGCACACGAAACCTGAGGGTAGGTGACACTGCGGAGTTTGCAGGGCACATGCTGGAGGCCACCCTGGGACCGGGCCTTCTTTCAAAAAACTTCGACGGCCTGCAAAACGACCTCGATAAGATGAAGGACGTTTTCCTTAAACGCGGTGAATACACCGATCCGCTTGAAGACGATACTCAATGGGATTTCAAACCTTTGGCAAAGGCAGGTGATTTGGTGGAAGCCGGTTCCTGGCTCGGTGAGGTAAAGGAAAACTGGATCGACCACAAGATCATGGTCCCATTTAAGCTCAAGGGGAGGTTCAAGGTAAAAAAAGTATCATCCGAAGGGAAATACACTCTTAAGGATACCATTGCCGTGCTGGAAGATTCGGACGGAAAGGAACATAAAGTTACTCTCGTACAGAAATGGCCGGTCAAGGTGCCTATCAGGGCTTACAAGGAGAAACCACGCCCGTTCAGGATGATGGAGACCGGTATCCGCTGCATCGACTCGCTCAATCCCATTGTGGAGGGCGGGACAGGATTTACACCGGGGCCTTTCGGTACCGGGAAAACCGTACTGCAGCACGCTCTTTCGAAGCATGCCGAGGCCGACCTGATAGTCGTGGCAGCCTGCGGAGAGAGGGCCAACGAAGTGGTTGAGATCTTTACCGAGTTCCCGGAACTGGAAGACCCGCGCTCGGGCCGCAAGCTCATCGAACGGACCACCATTATCGCAAATACCTCCAACATGCCGGTGGCGGCGCGTGAAGCGTCGGTATACACTGCCATGACAATTGCTGAGTATTACCGTTCAATGGGATTGAAAATATTGCTGCTTGCCGATTCGACCTCCCGCTGGGCACAGGCGCTGCGTGAGATGTCGAACAGGATGGAAGAGCTGCCGGGCCCTGACGCCTATCCAATGGACCTGCCGGCCATCATCTCCAACTTCTACGCCAGGGCCGGGGTCGTTTACCTGCCGAATGGACAGACCGGAAGTGTGACCTTCATAGGTGCCGTGTCACCTGCCGGTGGTAACCTCAAAGAACCGGTCACCGAATCGACCAAGAAAGCCGCCCGCTGCTTCTACGCCCTTTCACAGTCGCGTGCCGACAGTAAGCGCTATCCTGCGGTGGACCCTATCGACAGCTATTCGAAATATCTTGAATACGACGAAGTGATCGAAAACCTTAAAAAGAACGTGGGTGAAAACTGGCTCGACAACCTGCTGTATGCTAAAAACCTGCTGGTCAGGGGAAAAGAGGCGTACGAGCAGATCAATATCCTTGGTGACGACGGTGTGCCTGTTGATTACCATGTGCGATTCTGGAAATCAGAAGTGTTCGACTTCGTGATCCTGCAACAGGATGCCTTCGACAAGATCGACGCCTCTACCCCCATAGAGCGCCAGAAATTCATGATGGACCTTGTGATCGGGATTGTGCAGGGTGAATACGATTTTGAGTCATTTGAAGAGGTGAGTGCCTATTTCAGGGGCCTGATCAATATCCTGAAGCAAATGAACTATTCGGAGTTCGAGTCTGATGATTTCAAAAAATTTGAATCACAGCTCAAAGAAGAGCTCGAAAAACAGAAGGCAGCTCAAACAGTCTGACAAGTTGATATGAAAAGCAAGAATTAATTATGGAAAAGCAGGCATTTCAAAAAATTTATACAAAATTAACCCAGATCACAAAGGCGACCTGTTCACTCACAGCCAAGGGCGTAGGTTATGACGAGCTGGCTACAGTGAACGGCAGGCTGGCCCAGGTAGTGAAGATCATAGGCGATACTGTGACCCTGCAGATTTTCGGAGGTACGGAAGACATTCCTTCCAATGCCGAGGTTATCTTCCTTGGAAAGGCACCCAGCCTGAAAGTGGGGGATGACCTGGCCGGAAGGTTTTTCAATGCTTACGGTGAACCTATCGATGGCGGCCCGGAGGTGGAAGGAGAGGAAGTGGAGATAGGGGGCCCGTCAGTGAACCCGGTGCAGCGAAAAAAGCCCAGCAATATGATCTTTACCGGGATTGCCGGGATCGATATGAACAACTCACTGGTGACCGGACAGAAGATCCCCTTCTTTGCCGATCCCGATCAGCCTTACAACCAGGTAATGGCCATAGTGGCCCTCCGGGCTAAGGCCGACAAGATCATCCTTGGAGGAATGGGACTGACCAACGACGATTACCTGTTCTACAAAAACGTCTTCGACAATGCCGGCGCGCTCGACCGCATCATCAGCTTCGTAAACACAACCGATGACCCGCCGGTGGAACGCCTGCTGATACCTGACATGGCGCTTACCGCAGCAGAATATTTCGCTACCGAAAAAAACGAAACCGTGCTGGTGCTGCTCACCGATATGACACTGTGGGCGGATGCCCTGGCCATTGTTTCGAACAGGATGGACCAGATACCGTCAAAAGACAGCATGCCCGGCTCTCTTTACAGCGACCTGGCCAAGATCTACGAAAAGGCAGTGCAGTTCCCTAAAGGCGGCTCAATAACCATCGTGGCGGTGACTACCCTTTCGGGTGGTGACATTACACACGCCATCCCCGATAATACCGGTTATATCACCGAAGGGCAGTTGTTCCTGCGGCGCGATACTGATATCGCAAAGGTTATCGTCGATCCGTTCAGGAGCCTTTCACGACTGAAGCAGAACGTGATAGGGAAAGATACACGCGAAGACCACGCCCAGGTGATGAATGCGGCCATTAAGCTGTATGCCGAGGCCGCCAACGCTAAAACCAAGCTTGAGAACGGTTTCGACCTGACCGACTTCGATGAGCGGGCGCTTGATTTTGCCAAGCAATATTCTAACGACCTGCTCGCAATAGATGTGAATATCGATGCCGACGAAATGCTCGACCATACCTGGCAGCTTTTCGCTAAATATTTCTCAAAGAGCGAAGTGGGCATCAAGCAAAACCTGGTTGACAAGTACTGGCCCGAAAACAATGATCAATCGGAAGAAGAATAGATAAACGATGGCCATTAAATTTCATTATAATAAAACATCACTTCAACATCTCAACAAACAGCTTGAGATCAGGATAAATGCACTCCCTACTTTAAAGAACAAGGAGTCGGCTTTGCGGCTTGAGGTAAAGAAGGCCAAAAATGAGGCAATAAGGCTTGAACGGCTTTTAGAGGAAACGATCAAGGCAAGCGAAGATACACTGCGCCTCTGGACTGAATTCAATCCCGACCTGGTCAGCATCAGTGATGTGAAGCTGAGCGTGAAAAAGATTGCAGGGGTGAAAACTCCCATTCTCGACGAGGTGGAATTTGAAGTGAAGCCCTACAGCCTGTTCAAGAGCCCTTCATGGTTCCCCGATGGGATCGAGATCATTAAGGAACTGGTGAAGATCTCACTTGAGAGCGCCGTTTACAACCGTAAAATGGAACTGCTCGATTTTGCCCGTAAGAAAACCACCCAGAAGGTGAACCTGTATGAAAAAGTGCAGATCCCCGGGTATGAAGAGGCGATCCTGAAGATCAAGCGCTTTCTGGAAGATGAGGAGAACCTCTCCAAGGCATCCCAGAAAATAGTGAAGAGCCGCATGGAAGAAAAACAAATGGAGGCAGTGGCATGATCGTTCCCATGAAAAAATACACGTTCCTGATCCACCACAAGGATTACCGCAAGTTCCTGCAAAAACTACAGGACCTGGGGATGGTAGATGTGGAGGATACAGGCGTTGAACCGGATGAAGATACCAACTGCGAGATCATGCGAATTTCGCAGTTCAAAAAGGCCATTAAAATATTGGAATCGCACCGGGAGGAGGGTACTGAACAAGATACCAACCTGATGCCGGGTACCATCCTCAAAAAGGTATTACAAATGGATTCCGAGGTCGAAACAATCCGGCAAAAGATCAATTCACTGGATAAGGCGTACCGTTCATTGCGTCCCTGGGGGGATTTTTCGGTTGAGCTTATCCGGAAACTTGAAGAGGAGGGATTTTATCTCCGCTACTTTTCGGTTTCGGAAAAAAGGTTCCGTCCCGAATGGCCGGAGCAATATAACCTAGAGGTGATCAGCCACGGTGAAGGGAAAACGAATTTTGTAATAGTCTTGCGTGAAGGCGAAACCATCGATATCGATGCTGAGGAGGTAAAAGCGCCCGATCGGCCGGCCTCCGAAGTTCTCAGAGAGAAAGAAAAACACGAAGCGAGGATCGCGGAAATCAAAGCGTTCTATACGGAAAATGCAGAGGCTTTCATCCCGGTGCTCAAAAAGGCCAGGATGGATACCGAAAACCGTGTTTCGTTCGATACGGCGATGCGGAGCGCCGACAAACAGGCCGATGACAAGCTGATGGTCCTCCAGGGGTGGGTTCCCAAGCCTAAACAGGAACAGGTGGAAGAATTCCTGGACAAGAACAATATTTTCTTCCTGAAAAGCGAACCCGAAGAGGGCGACAAGGTGCCGGTCATGCTGAAAAATAACAAATACAGCCGTCTTTTCGAACCCATAGGCAATTTGTATTCGCTTCCGAAGTATGGCGAACTGGACCTTACACCATTCTTCGCCCCCTTCTTCATGCTGTTCTTCGGATTCTGCCTGGGCGATGCAGGCTATGGCCTGTTGATCCTGATAGGGGCCACGCTGTTAAAGAGACGTGTGAACCCGGATATGAAGAAGATACTCTCATTGCTGCAATGGCTGGGTGTCACTACGATAATTTTAGGGGAGCTCTTCGGGACCTTTTTCGGCATAAACCTGATCGAAGTGGCCGAGGAAGGCAGGATAAGCTGGCTTGTCCCGTTCCGCGAACTGATGTTCAATTCGGAGAAGATGTTCTACTTTGCCCTGGTGCTTGGCGGACTGCAGATCATCTACGGGATGGTCATAAAAGCTATCAATATCAGCAAACAGCGGGGATTTAAACATGCTCTTTCTACAATAAGCTGGATTTTTCTTATTGTGGGCAGCCTGGCGTTGTTTTCAGTGAAAAATGAGAGCAATGAAGGTTTGGTCAATACATTGTTTTACGGACTACTTGGGGTGAGTGGTGTATTTATCCTGTTCCTGAACAATCCCGACAAGAACCTGCTGATCAATTTCGGCGGTGGCCTGTGGGATGTCTATTCCATGGTTACCGGGGTTATGGGTGACCTGCTGTCGTATATCAGGCTCTTTGCCCTCGGTGTATCCAGTGCCATCCTCGGGTACGTATTCAACGACCTGGCCATGCAGATGAGTGGTGACATACCGGTGTTAAGCCAGTTGATATTCGTGATCATATTGCTGGTGGGGCATAGCCTGAACATCTTTATGGCATCGCTCGGCGCTTTCGTACACCCGATGCGTCTGACATTTGTGGAGTTTTATAAAAATGCAGGGTTCAAAGGAGGGGGGAGATCATACAAT
This sequence comes from uncultured Bacteroidales bacterium, assembly GCA_964644135.1. Lineage (GTDB taxonomy): Bacteria > Bacteroidota > Bacteroidia > Bacteroidales > JAGOPY01 > CAZMOK01. The sequence continues at coordinate 9,637 of CAZXWD010000092.1, forward strand.
CCCTTCAGAAAGAAAGAGGTTGAAACAGAAAGTAAGATCATATAAAAAAATCAAAAACGTAATTTAAATAGAGAAAAATTATGGCATTACCATTAATTCTAGCTTACATCGGTATCGCACTTATGATTGCCCTTTCAGGGATTGGAAGTGCATATGGCGTTTCAATGGGAGGGAATGCTTCCATTGGCGCACTGAAGAAAAATGACGAGGCTTTCGGTAACTACATGTTGCTGAGCGCGCTTCCCGGAACACAGGGGCTTTACGGATTTGCAGGCTTTTTTGTGATCAACAATACCGGCCTTATCACTCCCGAAATGAGCATCCTCAACGGCGCGGCCATTTTCGGTGCTGGGGTGGCGCTTGGTCTGGTGGCGCTTCTTTCGGCCATCCGTCAGGGCAGCATCTGTGCCAACGGAATTGCCGGTATCGGATCGGGTTATGATGTATTCGGAAAGACCATGATCCTCGCCGTATTTCCGGAGCTTTACGCGATCGTGGCTTTTGCCGCCACCTTCCTTATTGCAACGGGGCTTCAGTAGGATCCCCGGTTGCATCATATTACTGAAGGAGCTGACTTCACTTCCGGAGGGAAACAAACGGATAGATAAATGTTTGTTGCCTTTCAGATATTTTTAATTGACGTTATTTATGAGGTCTGGAACAGGGGATCATGAGCCTGGTTCATACCAGGGACCAGTCACAGCAGTTCAACATTTTCATCCCAGATCCTCTGCCAGAGTCTCTTTAATGGTTCGATACTGTCAGATCCTTCAGGCTCAAACTTTTCAACCCTGGCGGGAATTATACCGGCAGGACTCTTCTCCCCAACCACGAAATTGAAAAAATAGAGTCCGCTTACGCCCATCCTTATATCGGTTATTACAATTTTGTCACCTACAGCGCTCACCTTGTAAAACCCGCTGGTGAACCACTTCAGTCGTTTTACATTCCAATCGTCGGCAATTGATTGTATAAGCCCGTTTTCAGAAGGGTATTCCTTGAATTTAATCCCTTTCGTTTCATCCAGTACAGAATAGAACCCTTCAACATAGCCATTTTCAGTTTTGCCAACAACCCTCCATAACAGGGTATTGAACGGAGTTGGGCCTGCCAGGGTTTTGGAGACTGCAATACCCTGGTCAGAAAGTGATCTTTCTGCAACTGAATGCACATGTGCTTTTGCGCCTATGCTCCAGACCAGGTACAAACTGCTCAAGAGTATCCCTATCCCGTTTAATTTCAGGGCGAGGGCTTGTTTTTTTCTCATGAAAAAGAGTGAGGCCAATCCGGCAAGTAAAGGAATTGTATACAGAGGATCGATCACAAACATCGTACTCCAGCCTACAGGGTAGTCTGAGAAGGGGAGGAGCAACTGAGTCCCGTAAACATTAAAACTATCGAGCAGTGCATGTGTGATGAAGGTCAAGAAGACCGCAAAAAGCCACCTGATCCAATACTTTTTTGTTTTGGGATGTATTTTCGTGATCAGCCAGACCACTAAAGGCGTTGCAAGGGCCATATAGAAAAAAGCATGACTTTCGGCCCTGTGATACGTGAAATCCCGTACGGCATTTCCCATAGGGATAAAAACATCCAAATCCGGCAGGGTGCCGCAGATAGCTCCCCACA
>CAZXWD010000093.1:0-10937 GCA_964644135.1 uncultured Bacteroidales bacterium
GTATCGGAGCAGAAAGTCAGCATATCATAAAAATAGCCCTGCTCCTCCGTTTGATAGGTAACGGTGATGTTCGTATCAGTAAATGGTCCGAGGGTGAATGGGGCTTCTATGTCAATTATAAAAGGTGAGCCGTGCCGTACAATCCGGTTAAAATGAATGCTTTTTTCAGAAGTGTTTTCCAGGGCGAAAGTGGCACTTACAATGGTGTCATTCCATAAACTGCCAAAATCTATGGTATCTGCGTCAGTGTCGAACAAACCGTTCTGCCATTCAAATTTGAAAGAACGATAGTTAAGATAGGGAAAGGCAAACTCGAGCACCATGTTGCCATTGGGATCGAATTCTGTTGCCCCGGGCAGGTCGTCGCCCCAGCCGCAGACAGTATTGCCGTTTTCAAGCCTCTGAGCATGGCCCATGAAATTGGCATGCGCATCCGGCGTTCTCCTGATGCGCTGAACCATGCGCACATTCATATTGGTTTCATCCACGTCGTACTCCACCGCCGAAGAAAATCCCCCGGCCCCGCCATTATCAAACACTGAAAAATGTCCGTTTTCCATAACCCTGATGCTGTGCTGTACCTTGAACTTCAGCTCATCATTTATCCAGTTGAACTGGTCGTTTTCACCGTTCCAGCGCCATATGATATCACCAGTCCTTCTGTCGATTTTAGTTATCTCGTTCATGTTTCTCGCCGAAATAAGCACACTTGTGTCTGAATCAACCGCTATTGAATTTCCGTGAACATAGTCAATTATCGAATCCGTAAGGTCTATCCAGCCGCTTACATCGGTTATCTCGTAATGGTCCCAGCTTCTCCACTGGAACAGTACATTGTCATCAGGATCGAGCTCCTGCACTATGAGCCCTGTTACCAATGCCTCCGGATGGCCGTCCGGCACCACCGTATCCATCCCCACTATCTGCGGGTCGTATCCGAGGGTCCAGTAATTCCCGTTGTCCATCATTATCAGCTCGTGCAGGTCGGTGGTGTAACCGTTGCCCATTGCAAAAGTGTCTACAACCTCAGCTCTTGAATTCATCCCTAGAAAAACCCTTATGTCCGAATCCCACCAGGTAAGCAGGTTGTGGTTTGGGTGAAGCTTGAAGTCCATCCCTCCCCTTTTGGTTTCCCTGTAAAATACCGGCGTGCCATAGTTGTCGAGCATCGTAAGGTAATAGGTAAGATTGGTAAAATCAAGAGGTAAAACGAAAGTATATCCCGGTGAAGGATCCTCCCATGTCGTTATCCAGATGTCGTGGAAATTATCGGGAAGGGAGTCGGTGGTCTGAAAGACGATCGAGTCTTCACGGGATAGCGAATATTCCTGGACGGCAGGCAAATAATATTTTTCCAGGACCTTAAGGCACTGTTCTTTATATTCATCACTATTTGTTTCAGTAGTGAAAAATGAATAACTGAACTGCTTGCCATGCCCGCTGCCAATGCCACCGGCATCAATGGCCACCGTTATTTTCTCACTTGTCCTGTATTTCTCATGGTGATCGAAAATGAGGGCCATCCTGTTTTTTGAGAGCTTCCATAACCCACTTATGATACCGCTTTTTGATCCCTCCACAGTAACAGGGATATTTTTCAGGATATCGGGGTGAAAAGCTTCCCCGGTCTTGATGACAATATTGTTTTCGGGCAAAATATGTCTGCTGCCGGGTACAGGTGAAATATACTCTATATCTTCCGGCAGTAAATTCTTTACACCCTGTGCACCGGCACCAATCGAAGAAAGAAAAAACAGTACCGGAAGGATTGGGGCTGTTATCAAAGTCAATGCTCTCATAATTTTATCAATCTTTTAGCTATGGTTCTTTCCTTCAATGTAAAAATAAGAATATAAACTCCACGGGGATAAGCGCTCAGGTCGATCTGCCTGTCGACTACCTGGTAATCATTCCAAAATATTTCCCCGCCGGGACTGATTACCTTCAGACCAGTGATCTCCCTCAGATCGATCCCCCGGATGGAATAAATTCCCGTGCCTGAAGGATTCGGAGCTATTATCACATTACTAACATTCCCTTCCTCAACCCCCGCCTCTTCGTTGGCTATGGCCCTTACATAAACCTGCTTGCCGATCCGCCTGATCAGGTCTTCATCCTCAACATTGTTGCAAACGGTCAGCACATCACTGTAGGTGCCAATTGTATCGGGGTAGAAGTAGAGGCTCAGTAAACGGTTATCCCCCGGTGAAATGGACATGGGCAATTCCTCAGGGTCAGCCTCGAAATATCCCGTGCGGGAGTGAACATGGTTGATCACAAGATGGGTGTCCAGGTTATTGGTGATCTCAACAAGCTTCTTCCCGGTCCCCTGGTAATATACTTCCCCGAAATTGAGTGTATCATCTGTAAAATCAAAAGCATCAGTTTCCCATTTGTGCCGGTAGGCACGATAATTCATGTTATCAAAATAAACCTCCAGGGCCACTGACCCATCGGGGTGGAATTCGGTAATGCCGGGCACACCTGATCCCCAGCCTATAACTCTTCCTCCAGTCTCAACTTCCTGCATATTCCCCATGATCACAGACCATATATCGGGATCTGTCCTCCATCGACGGATCATAGTTGCCGTCATGTTCTCTTCATCTATTTCATACTCAACACCACTCGAAAACTTAGGATCGGGATGGTGCTGGCCGTTGTCGAAAATGGACAGGTTACCGTCCGATAATATCCTTGCATCATGCTGGTAATCAAAACCAAGTGTATCGTTGACGAAGGTAAACTGGTTGTTTTCACCGCCGAGCCTCCAGATGATCTCGCCGGTGCGCCGGTCTATCTTTGTCACCTCGTTCATGTTCCTGCAAGAGATGATGAGTGAGGTGTCTGATTCAATTTCAATGGAGTTACCGTGTACATAGTCTACCAGGTCAGCAGTAATATCTTCGTATTCCGAAACATCCGTGATCTCAAAATGGTCCCAGCTCCTCCACTGGAAAACAACATCTTTATTATTATCAAGTTCCTGGAATACAAAACCTACAACGGTAGCCCCGGGCTGACCACCAGGCACAACCGTGTCCATGTCGATCTGCTGGGCATCGGCCGTCATCACAAAGGCATGCCCGTTTGGCAGAAGGATGAACTCGTGATGATCGGTAAAGGTGTACCCGTTCTGGACCTTGTAAATATCAGCCTGCTGCATTTTATTGTCAAGTACCACATAGCGGTTATAGGGTACATTTTCATGGTAGGCTATCATCCCGTTCGGCTGCAGGCTCAGGTTGTTGTTCTGACTGGCACTTTTCTTATAATAGACCGGTGTGCCGTAATTATCGAAAATGACAAGATAAGCAGGGGCGCCGGGAAAAACCCATCCTCCCCACGAAGGGGCCATGAAATAATACCCTTCCTGCGGTGGGTTGTTTGATTTCACGATATCAATTACCGGAAAATCATCGGGCAGGGTAGGATCTTCATTTGTATTTCTATTATAGGGTATTTTTTCGCCTGCCGGCGGATGGTGGGGCATTGCCGGCCAATCGCTGATCTTATCAAGTATGTCGGGCCTGCTGTTTATGTCGATTACCCTGGGAGTAACGGAAAAACTGAACCGTATGTTCCCGGCCCTTCCTGACCGGATGGTCTCAAGCTCACCCCTTAAGTCTACCGTAATCTTTTCTCCTTCAATGTAATTCTTACCGGGCCTGAAGTATAGTGTCCTGGCATCGGCCGATAAGTCGATCCTTCCGGGTATCACTCCCGATTCCGAACCGGTCACGGTAAGCTCCACAGCGTCAAGGCTCTCCCTTTTTATAGGTTCCCCGATGCGCAGGGAAATGTTGTTCTCCGGCATAACAAGGTCTGACCCAGGCAGCGGATTGATATATTCAAAGCCTGAAAGCTGTGCAATTGAGTTGAAAGAGATGATGAAAGCTGTTAACAGTACAATTAGCGTCTTGTGTTTGCTCATAGTTTTGAAAAATAGAAAAAGTTCTGTTTATTTTTCTTTCAGATATTTCACAGTATTTTTTGAACCACCTTCAAAAAGGATCTCTAAAAGGTAAAGACCGGGTGAGAGATCCCCGGCATTGAATGTATGCTTTAGTGACGGCCGGAAAACAAAAGTTTTGGCTGCCAAACCCTTTGCATCCCTGAAAACCACCTTAGCGACAGGATGCTCACTTTCAATTGTGATCAGTCCATGCCCCGGGTTAGGATAGATCCTTGTTTCCGGCATGCTGTCTTCTTCCATTCCGGCATCACTCCAGGCATAACCTTCTACGGTTAGTTGTTTGGCAAACCTCCGGTGCCTCTCCAGGTACATATGGTCGTAGCACACGGTCACCTTGTCCCTGTATTGCCCTGTATCAGCGGGATTGAAATGCATGATCAGGGTGCCTGTTGAATCGGGATCCAGGACAAGGGGCAACTGACCTGTAGGCAGTTCAAAAGTCTCCTCGAAGATTACCATGTTATTTATCTGAACGGTATCGTCATAGTTGTTAGTGATCTTAATTTCCATTTCTGCCGTGGTGTTGATAAGCACCTCGCCGAAACTTAATGTATCCTTTTCGAATGAAAACACTTTAGGCTCCCAGGGGTACCTGAACGCCCTGTAGTGTTGCCCTTCAAATGAGATCTCAAGCGCTTTGCTGCTATCGGGCCTGAATTCGGTAAGATTGGGGGATCCTGATCCCCATCCTGCGAGGACATTTCCGTTTTCAAGACGGCGGGAACTTCCCATAACCACGCCGAATATGTCGTCAGGCTCACTCCTGAAACGGCTTACCAGTGTAGCAGTCATTTCTTTCTCATCTACTTCGTATTCGATCACACTCGAGAACTGTGGTGAATGCTCAACGCCATTATCAAACAGTTGAATGTTGCCGTTCGGAAGCTTTCGTATATCGTGCGGCATCGAGAAACGGATATCGTCGTTTATGAAAGTGAACATATTGTTTTTGCCGCCAAGCCTCCAGATAACCTCTCCCGTGCCCCTGTGTACCCGCGTGATCTCGTTCAGGTTCCTCGGGCACAGAAGCATGGTGGTGTCCGAATCCAGTTCTATGGCGTTAAGGTGCACAAAATCAATCCAGGAGGGATCGGTAAAACTGATGAAGACCTCGTAAGCATCGGTGATCTCGTAATAGTCCCAGGTATTGTATTCCCTTACCAGTTCATTATTTACCGTAAGCTCCTGTATCTTGTTGCCTCTTACGGTCACACCTTTATGCCCCCCGGGAACTACAGTGTCCATATCCACCAGCCTGTCGTCCCAGGCTATCATCAGATAATTACCGTTCTCCAGCAGGACCAGTTCATGGAAATCGCTTCCGGAACCGTCACCATATATATGGGAAACATCCCTGAACAGACTGTCCATTATGTGAAAATGTGTGCCCCTGTCGCTTCCGTAAAAAGTGATCATCCCGTTAGGCTGAAGCTTGAAATCATACACGGGAACACCGTTGGTCGATTCATAGAAAACCGGCGTACCCCTGTCATCCATTATGATCATGTAAGGGGGGAAGTTGTCCCATGTGCCCCATTTTTCAAAAGGTGCAATGAACAGGTAGCCTTCGGCTGTGCCTGCTTCATTTACCAGGAATTCAATTTCTGGGAACTCCTCCGGCAGGCCGTTGTCCTGTGATAAAACCAGGTGGCCCGTAAAAAAAGTTATAAGGGCAGAAATTATTACAGATCTGATGGTCATGGTGTATGTTTGCTGATGTGCACTTCCGGTACAGTGATTGACGGCAGCACGGTTAATAATGGTTCAAGCAAATATACTGATTATTGCTGAAGAGGTGGGTCACTCTTTTTGTCAGACGGGTAGTATTCCTCCTCGGGGATACGGCACATAAAGCCCAGATCGTAGCTATGGTCGCGGATTATCCTCCACAGGGTTGATGATCCCGGTCCTTTGTCCTTGTTGGTGAGAATAACAATGGTTTTATCCTGTTTGAGGTCTTTGATGTAGAATGTCCGGAAGCCCCGCCACCAGCCGAAATGGAATACGGTACTGTCTTCACTCTCTTTTATTCGCCAGCCAAAGCCGTAATTATCCTTGCGTTTCCAGTATTTCGGACTCCCCGGTGTAAAGGCCTCCCTGAGGGTTGAGTCACCAACCAGCTTGTTGTACCTGAGGGCCTGGTCCCATTTGAAAAGATCGGCTGCGGAGGTGTAAATGCCCTTGTCGCCGGTTACGCCGTTCAGGTAATAGTTCCTTTGCGGAATAAGCCTCCAGCTCCGGTAATAATGCCCCTGCACCTCAGCATCGGGATAGGACGGGACAAGCGTATCTTCATCCATGTTATAGACAAATGAATCGTCCATGCCCAGCGGATCAAATATCTTTACTTCCATAAATTCTGAAAAGGACAAACCTGATATCCGCTCAACTATGCTGGCCAGCAAGGCGTAGTTGGTGTTGCAATAGTGGAAGCCATTGTCAGGCCTGAAATAGGGATCGGGCCGGTGCAGGGCATAAAGCGCAACCACAGCCTTATTGGTAAGCGGGACCTGGTGGTCTGGCCATTGTTCGTGGGCCACCGACATGTACCTCGAAAGACCTGAACGATGGGTGAGCAGGTTGCGAATGCTTATATTGGGATAAGGAAATTCAGGAATGAACTTCTGGATGGTATCCTCGTAGTCCAGCTTTCCTTCTTCCTTCAGGATCATAATGGCCATTGCCGTAAACATCTTCGAAACCGAAGCAAGCTGGAAGGCTGAGTGGACTGTCAGCGGGGCTTTCGACCTTGTATCAGCAAACCCGTAGGCCTTGCAGAATACTTTACGACCCTTCTCAACATACAGCACACTGCCGTTGAACCAGTGGTTTTTTGCCATACCTGAGAAAATGCTGTCGATCTGCCTGGCCCTCTTTTCAATTAGCTTTTCATCCAGGTCGATGAAAACACTGTCGGGGAAATAGGTGCTCAGCTCTGGCGGCCGCTCTTCCCTCTCACCTGCACCACAGGAAAAAAGAAAGATCAGTATGAAGGTAAATATCCCGTATTTCAACAAATTCATCTTCATGACAAGTGTTCCGGACAACTGCCGGAGCGCGGGCAAAAATATAATTTTCAGCTCAAAGTTGCTTACCGGATCCATTCCGGGCCTTAAAGAGTTCGCAGATCATCAGTCAATACCGGCCTTCAATCAACAATGAACTTGCGCGCTGCCGCGAAATCATTGCCTTTACCTGTAAATTTCAAAAGATAGGTGCCGGGCGCCAGGTTAACGGTTGAGTATTCCAGCAGTCGCCGGCCAGGATCAACAACAAGCCTGTCGATCAACCGCCCGTTGCTGTCGTAAACAGTGATCTCCCCATTGGTGTTATACTCCGGCAGGTCTATTTTTATCTTATCCCCGGTAGGGTTCGGGTAGATCCCGATCTGACCGGTGCTGTTGTTTTCTTCGGATATCCCCACCTGGGTATCCCATACGGCCAGTGTGTAATCACCCATTTTCAGGTCCTGAACTATGATGTTCCCCACGGTCCAGTTGCCCAGTTGCTCAAACTCCACATCCTGCCATTCTTCCTGTGCATTGGCCCGGTACATGACCACAACCGAGTCGGTCGGGCCTGTTATAAGGGTATTGTCGAGATAGCTGTTAATAGTGTAAAAGAAATATCCTTTGGCTTCGAATGTTTCCGGGAGGATACCCGAAACAGTCCAGTAGCGGTAATCTGAAAGTTCCAGCCCGTTAACCGGTTCTTCAAGGCTATCGGGCGGAGCCCAGTTATGGGTAACCTGCACGAAAGCCGAATCTGTGATGTCGAGAACTTCTATCTCTAAAAAGGTTTTTGAATAAGTATAGCTTCCTGTTTCATCAATTACTTTATAATGATCGGTTGTGGCATCGCACATTTTTTCTTCCAGGTCGATAAAAACCGACACAGGCTCGAAGGGGGTTGTAAAGGTTGCTTCCCCGGTTTCACCGGAAAAAGATACCCTTTCGGTCTGCTCTTCCCAGGTATCGCTCATGAACGTAATTTCAACAATATGATCATTACCGGTGAATAATGGCCCTTTTCTTTTATTCCTGAGGAAGACTGTCGATTCGTAATTTGGCCCCGCCGGTGTGGTTTCGAAATAATCCAGTGAATAATGCGGTGTTCCTGCATTGAACACCCAGTTATCGAAGAAACCGGTCATGTCAACACCTGTCTGCGTGGTGAAGAAATCCCGCATATCGTAAGAAGATGCAGAGTTATAGGCAAATTCATCGGTATAGGCCCTCAGCGCGTCGAAAAACAGGCTGTCGCCCAGGTAGAACCGCATGGCCTGCACAACTGTGGAACCCTTATCGTAGGCGGTCATGCCGTAAGTATGTGTCTGGGGGATATCGTTCAGCACAAAATAATCTCCGTCGCCGCCGGGCGTATGGCAGTACTGCAGCACTTCGCGGTGCACGTCGCGCATCTCTTCCTTGAAATAATCGTAACCGTAAAGCTCAATGCCATAATGCATCTGGAAGAAGGTTGCCCAGCCTTCGTTGAGCCACATCTCCTCAGCACAACTGCAGGTTACCTTGTCGCCGAGCCACATGTGGGTAAGCTCGTGGGCCATCAGCGATTCATAGGAGGTGTTCCCCGAAATGGTGAAATGCGGCACTGCGATGTTGGTTGCGTGTTCCATGGCGCCGAGCGCTGTGCTTACATAGCCTACCCGTTCCCATGGGTAGGGCCCCATCCTGTCCTCGAACTGGGCAAGGATTGATTTGAGGTTCACGAATGTGCCTGACACTTTCATTGTATCCTGCGGCCTAACGTAGATGTCGATGGGTATGTCGGCCTCGATCCCGTTATAGGTATCGCTTACGGCCACATAATCGCCTATGGCAACAGAAACAAGGTAAGTGGGGAGTGAATGTGCCGTATGCCAGTGATAGGTGGTGGTACCGTCGCCGTTGTCGATCTGTTCGATGAGCAGGCCCCCGCTCACCACCATCATGCTGTTATCCACGGTTCCGTAAATATGATAGATGGCCCTGTCGGTGAAATTATCGATGCATGGGAACCAGCTTTTGCCGAGGTTATGCGGTATGTCGTTCAGGCCGACCCCCAGATTGAAAGCATAATCGCCCGAGAAATGAAAGCCGCCCCAGTCTTCGTGATAAGGGGTGCCGTTATAGTGGACCGAAACATCCAGCGTATCGCCCGTATTTGCCGCCGCAGACAGGTTGATGGTGAGCAGGTCGTCCTCCTGCGTGTATGAAGATATCATCTCTTCGTCAACCTTGAGACTGTCGATCTCAAAAAACTTGAAGTCCAGGATGACCTGGGTGAGATCATCAGAAAGAACAGCCAGTTTTACCGTTGTATTTGCAGTGATTAACTGGTCGGCCATGTCTATGTTTTCAATCCTGATATCGTAGGAAACGGCATCAAGGTCCTCATTTATCTGCGCTGCAAGGGGCAGTGCGTACAAAAAGGAAAAGAACAGGGCCAGGGAAAGCGATATGCGGAACAGGGTAAAGGCGGAGTTTGAATGCATCATTATGAACTGTTTATGGTGTAAAATTATTTAATATCGTGAGTTCAGGAGTAATTATGACCATAATTTTTCTACTTTTGAGTTGATCATCATATCGATTCTTTCAATTAATGTTAACCGGATAATCAAGATTATTAATGAAATCCAAATCAAGAAAAAGACTCATTATCATAGCCAGCATAGTGGTTGTGGCAGTGCTTGTCATTTTAGCGATCCAGAAGGGGAACCAGTCGGGCGGCATCAGGGTGTCCACTGAAAAGGCCGAATTACGCACCATTATTGAAACAGTGGCTGCCAACGGCAAGATACAGCCTGTCCAGGATGTCATGATCAGTCCCTACATTTCAGGCGAGGTGATCGAACTTACCGTAAAGGAGGGTGATGAGGTGAAGAAGGGCGACCTGCTGGCAAAGATCGACCCCGAGATCTACCGTGCCAATTTCGCACGAATGGAGGCCAACCTGAACTCCCAGAAGGCCAACCTTGCCAATGCCAGGGCTCGCCTTGCCCAGGTGAAAGCTGAGTTCGCAAATGCCAAACTGTCTTTCAACAGGAGTAAGAAGCTATGGGAGCAGGAGGTGATATCAGAGGCGGAGTTCGACCAGGCCAGGGCGGCTTTCGAGGTGGCAGAAGCCGAAGTGGAAGCTGCACAGCAGAGTATTAACAGCGCCGAGTTTGCAGTGGCAAGCTCAAAGGCATCCCTCGACGAGGCTGAGGAGAACCTTAGCAAAACGGCCGTTATCGCGCCATCCGACGGCACCGTTTCCAAACTGAATGTTGAACAGGGGGAGAGGGTTACGGGAGCGTCACAGTTCTCGGCCGGTACCGAGATCATGCGGCTGGCCAACCTGGAGGAGATGGAAGTGAACGTGGAGGTGAACGAGAACGACATTGTAAGGATCTCCATGTGGGACACCTGTATCATTGAGGTGGATGCCTACCTCGACCATAAGTTCAAGGGTGTGGTCACAGAGATAGCGACATCAGCAAACGTGACAGGCATCAGCGCCGACCAGGTAACCAATTTCGATGTAAAGATCAGGATACTTCGGGAAACCTATGAAGAGCTGATCCCGGAGAACAGCACGGTAAGGTCGCCCTTCCGGCCGGGCATGTCGGCCACGGTCGATATCCAGACCGAGACCCGCCGCAACGTGCTCACCGTTCCCATCCAGGCCGTGACAACCAGGGCCGACACTGCACAGAGTGACACCGAAGAGACCGGCTTCATCGACGAAGAATTTGTGGAATGTGTTTTTGTGTTTGATGAAGGTATTGCCAAATTCCGGAAAGTGGAAACCGGCATCCAGGACAATACCTATATCCAGGTGCTCGAAGGCCTGGAAGAGGATGATGAGGTAATAACAGGCCCCTACCGCGCCGTTTCCAAGTTGCTCTCCGACGGCGATGAGGTGTTCAGGGTCGACCGCGAAGCACTCTTCTCGGAAGAGGAATAAAATTTATGGC
>CAZXWD010000094.1:0-6949 GCA_964644135.1 uncultured Bacteroidales bacterium
TGAGGCAAATATCAGCCTTGCTATCCAGATAAAAAAGCAAGGGCCTGAAACTCTCAGGAGCGCTGTTTTCTATTGCCGGACGTACAGGCCAATTTTCAAGGAATTGGAGGAGGTATTGAAAACAAAGATAACAGATACGGAAAGCAGGGATATCATTCCTTTTTCGATCGAAGAGGCATTAAAGAAAACTTACTGCGACCTGATCAAAGAGTGAGGACCAGTTAATGATATTATTATGAAGCAAGACAATAGGGTTGTACAGGTTGCAGTGAGAGCGATCATCACAGATGATAAAAACAGGGCACTGATCATCAAAAGGGGCAATACCAGGTATGGGGATGATAAGTGGTGCCTGCCAGGAGGCAAAGCCGATCATGGCATTCCTGTTTCTGAAAACCTGGTCAGGGAGATCGATGAAGAAACGGGTCTGCAATGTCACGCCCATGAATTTCTCTTTTATCTCGACACACTTCCCTCTGCTGAAACAGATCTCCATTTTGTGTCGCTGGTGTTTTATTGCGAAGTGACCGGCGAACTCAGTTTGAATGAAGAATCCTCCGAATACGCCTGGGTCTCAGAAGAAGACATGGATGAATGTGAATTTGTGTTTGACAACGATAAAGCGCTGAGGTGGTTTTGGGGTTAAACTTAATATTGAAGCTGTTACGCCAATAATAAGAATGTTCAACAATCCAAAGATCCATTATTATGAGTTTAAACATTTTTCTCAGTTATGGGCATGATATAGAGGAGGATGCTAATGAGATCTGCAAAAGAATGGAGGAGGCAGGCCATACTGTTTGGTTTGACAGAAAAAACATAACCGATGGTGTCTGGTCGAAACGAATAGAAGACGGGTTGAAACAGGTAGGCCTTGACAGGAAGAATAGCCGGTTCATATATCTTATGACTCCGCATTCAACGAGGGAAGGAGAGCAAGGCACAAGTATTTGTCTCAATGAATGTCAGAGCGCTATAAGCAAGGGAATTCCAATTATCCCAGTGATGATTAAAAACACCGATCCGCCATTTATCCTGAATCTTCATCACTATTATTTCGACCTGGAACAATGCATCCCCATTAAAGAAAATGAAGAACTCTTTCAGGTCAAATTCAAAACATTTCTACAAAGCCTTGAGTCCAACACCACTGAAGGATTCGAAGTATTTCTGGAAGATTGGGTGGAAGCAAAATTGAAGAAGTTTGATTTTGGTGTCAAATTCGAAAGGCATTTAAAAAGATTTACAGGAAGAAAATGGGTCTTTAATCATATTGATCAATGGCTGAATGATAACAGTACACCGGTGCTATTTATTCTTGGAAAAGCAGGTACCGGAAAATCAGCTATTGCAACAAAACTGGTTAAGGACTATCCGGCGGTGAAAGCCTTTCATTTTTGTGACTTTACAATGCCTGAAACCAGGAACATAAGGAATGGATTGCGCAACATGATCTATTTCCTGATCTCTAATGAAAAAGTTTACTGGGAGAACCTGAAAAATAGCAGGGACGAATATTATAAATTGCTGGACCTGGCGAATGACCAGAAAGACCAGCAAGACCTGCAAGTGATTTTCGAATTGCTCATAAGGCCTTATCTTAAGTTAAACCTTCCTGAAGCAGATCATCATTTGATTCTCATAGATGCAATGGATGAATTGGATGAGACCGACAGGAAAGACCTGATAAACTTCTTAAAGCATAATATAGAGTCCATACCGGGGAATACACGTTATTTGATCACTTGCAGAGATTCTTATAGAAGCCTGATCGAGAACCGGGTACATGCGAATATCATAGAAATAAGCAATGAATCATCTGAAAATATTAATGACATAGGTGAGTATATTTCCACTCAGTTTAAAGAATATAATGATGGCGCAGAACTTGACCCCTCAATCATATCCATCATAATATCGAAAAGCGAAGGACTCTTCCTTTATTTAGACTACCTGGGACGATGGTTTACAGAAGAGAAAGTGAATAAAATTGACAGACAGACTGCTGAACAACTACCTCAGGGGCTAAATAAGATCATAGGTGATTTTTTTGAGAGAGAATATTCCAATATAGAGGAATACAGGAAATACACAGGAAAGATACTTGCAATAAGTTTCGCAGCCCAGCATTCCCTGTCGCTGAAGGACGTTATCGAACTTCTTGGCATTCATGAAATTGATACGGCAGATTGCCAGCGTAAACTGGGAACACTTTTTAGTTGTACAGACACCGAGATAAGGCCTTTTCACAAATCAGTCTTTGATTGGGTTATAAATCCTGAACTTGCAGGAAAATATTTGATCAGGTTAGACCAGGGTCATAAAATATTTGCTGTAAAAGGGCAGGAAGTACTCGATAAAGTAAGGAATAAGCTCATTCGAAATGTTTCCTTGTCACAACTGGAATTGATCTTATTGGAAGAACTTCCGTATCACTATATTTCTCTGGGGGATTATCACAAGATAAAAGAGGTTATCACAGAGATAGGTTTTTGTACGAAACTCATGTCTGAAGAAACCTCAAAACTACAGTTGATCACCTATTTTGGGGAGATCGACAACCCTGATGCGCTTATTCCAACTTATAAAGCTAACCTGGCTGCTTTTGAAAAACAAAACAAACCCTGCGACTCCGGACTGGCTTATCATTCAGTAGGATTGATTTACTTTAATATAGGACGTTTTATAGAGGTTGAATATTTTTACCTAAATGCCTTAAAGTATTTTAAAAAGGCGGATAAAAAGAAAGAAACCGGAAAGGTCTTAAATGATCTGGGTGAGATCTATTATAATTATACAGATGAAATAGAAGGAAAACTCAGTGCTCTTGTAAAGGAGATAAAATCAATCACCAAAGTAAAAGATAGAATATGGTTGTCTTTCCGTTTATTGTCATTTCAAAAAAAAGGCAGAAAATATGCAAAAAAGGCAAGGGAATATTATATCAAAGCCATCAAACTCAGGCAAAATGAAACGCCTGATGATATAAGAGAAATTGCAGAGAGTATCAATAACCTGGGGCATGCGTTCCTGTCTCTCGGCAAGTTTGAAAAAAGTGAAGAGCAGTACCGGACAGCCCTGGATATAAGAAAAAAATTGGGGGATCTGGATAAAGATGTAGCGGAAGGATATTACAATCTTGGTATGATCCGGTCATTCAGGTATAGAATAACCTCAAAAGAATACAAGGAGGCCGTAGGCCTGATTGAAAAAGCAATAGAGATAAATGAAAGGTCTAAGCAGGAATATGGTCGTGAACATACGGAAAATGCACTCTATCATTACATGGCCGGGAAAAAATACCAGAACTTGAATAATGATAATGTTGCTATTGACCACCTGGAAAAATCTGTGATCCTCTATCTCAGGGCATTTGGAGTCAAAAATAAAAAGACAAAAGAAGCATTTAGAGAGTATGAGGATTGTTTTCTTTCGATGAAAAAAAGAGGTATCTCAAGGCAAGCCAGTGATTTTGATCCGGAATTTATCCAGGAATCCCTGGATAAGCGTTTACAGATGCTCCCTGAAAACAGTCCTGAAATTATTCTCATTCGCAGCATTATTGCAATCATTTACATCAATAATAAATTGATACATGATGCAGAAATACAATTAAATGAAGCTAATGATTTGATCAGTAAAATCATTTCTGAAAAGCTGCTGACAGAATCTTACAAAGAAGCCATCATAGAGTTTTACCAGAAAAGCTTCAGGTTGCTGATAGAACAAACCAGCTATGATAAAGCAGTAAACCAGGTATCGGAGGCATTCAAGATCTGTGGAACGAGGGAAAAAGGATTAATTGGCCAGCTATCGCAGAGGACATACATTTACATGGTTGATTCCTATCTGGTACTTACTATGGAAGATCGGGCCAACGCCAGGTTTCTTATTGAATATATGAAAGAAAAATCTATTGAGATCGAACGGGGGTTTCACCGTCAACGATCCCATCCGGATAGGGATATGTACCATCATTTGGCCATTCCTTATAACGAATTGGCTTTTCATTTCTATGTGCCTGAAAAAATGTGGGAAGAGGCTGAAAAAACATATCTGAAAGCCCTTGAGCTAATACGCAGAAGCGACTTGCCGGGAGAAATAGCCAATATGGAACTTAACCTCCAGACAGTCTATTACCGTTCGGGTCAGGATGTAAATATTGATCTGGTGAAAAAAAGCACAGAGGTGTTGGCCGCGGCCAAAGATCCACGTTCTGAAAAGGGCAGAATAATTCAGTTAGTCCCGTCAAAAGAATTTGCCCGGGTATTCAGCGAGCTGGCCTTAGGATTGGCTGCCTGTGATACGGTCATTTCGGAACGTGAATTGGAAATTGTCAATAATATCCTGGTCAGAACAAGAATGCCTGATGTGCTGGACTATCTCGAAAGCCTGAAATTAAAACTGCAGGGACCTAAAACTCAACACAAGAAGGTTATTACGGAACTAATGACAGATGCGATCGACATAACCCGGAGCAATATAGCTATCAGAGAAAACCTCAAAACTATGATTAACCTCTTATTGCATGTGGGCGCTTCAGATGGAAAATTGACCAGGGAGGAACTGGATTTTATATATGATTATACCAGGGAGTTTGGAGTAACAAAGGGAGATATCGTAGAAATACTTAACAATATCCAACCTTAAAAAAATAAATTATGTCCTTATTTGAATCACAAAAGAGAAAAGAGCAGAAAAGCCACCTGATGAACCTTTTAAGCCTGTGTTATGCTGATGGTGAGATCAGCAATACAGAGGCGGCATTTCTGCTCGAAATTGGTCAGCAACGGTTTGGATTATCTCCTGAAGAAGTCCAAAAGATGCTCAAAAAACCGGCTAAAATAAAGTTTTCTCCACCCAAAAGCGATTCAGACCGCTTTAATCAATTGTGGGATATGGTTATCCTGATGTTTGCGGATGGTATAGTAACCAGGGGTGAAATGGATTTTTGTATGTCGATGGCTACAAAACTTGGATTCAAACCATCCGTTGTGGACGACCTGGTCAAAAACATTATTAATGCAATTGAAAAAGGGAAGAAGAAAGAGAAGGTCAAAAGTGAAGTTGAGGTGTGGTTGAATAATTGACACCACCTTTCTTCCTCAAACAAGCTTTTCCTCCTTATCCACAAAAAATCCGTTTTCTGGCTAAAGAATACTTATCCTGAAAAGAAGGGCAGCGAAAATATAATTGTAACGCACCATGCCCCAAGTCCGCGCTCCCTTACGAAAGAGTGGGAACATGATATCCTTCACGCAGCTTATACATCAAGACTTGATGAACTGGTTGAAGAATTATCACCGGACCTTTGGATCCACGGGCATATACATAAGAGCAGTGATTATATGATCGGGAAAACAAGGGTTCTGGCAAATCCGAGGGGGTATCCGTTCAGGGAGAATGAGGCGTTTGATGGGGGTTTGCAGGTTGAAATATGAAAACAAATTAAAAATCAACAGTCTTAGAATATATGCCACAACAAACTAAACTATTTCTGTTAACAGAAAATAAGAAGCATTAATAGTTTCAGTTAACAGAAACATTGATTATCTTTGTGATCAAATGCGTTGCAATGGAAAAAAGCAAATTGTTTTTAATACTTAACGAATGGAATTATTGGGATAAACCTGTACCGGAATTTCTTCCCAGGAAGTGTTACCAGGAGAAGATAGATGCCTATCTGGAATCCGGTGAGATCATCATTCTGAAGGGGATCAGGCGTTCGGGCAAATCCACCCTGATGATCAACCATATCCGCCATTTGATGAACAAAGGGGTAAAAGCAACGGAAATACTACTGGTTAATTTTGAGGATCCCCGGTTCAATGGTGAATTGGACAGCGGTTTGTTAGAGCAGATTGTTGATGTTTACAAAGAGTATATAAATAATGAAAGCCGGCCCCATATATTTCTGGATGAAGTGCAGAATGTTGCCCAATGGGAAAAGTGGGTGCTGACAGGCTACGAACTTAAAAAAGCTCAGTTCTATATCACAGGGTCATCCTCCAGATTGTTAAGCAAGGAATTTGGTACTGCCCTAAGTGGCAGGCACCTTGCTATTTCTGTTTTTCCTTTGAGTTTCAAAGAATTCCTCCAATTCAGGGATATCCCGGCTCCGGATAAAAAAATGCTGGCCACTGAAAAAATCACTTACAAAAAAGCCTTTAATGATTTTATAATCACAGGAGGCTTCCCTAAAATCAATTTCTTGTCTGATGATCTGAAGCGGACCGAGATCATTATGTACTACGAGACGATAATCCTGAAAGATATTGTTGCGCGCCACAATCTTAAGAACTACAACAATGTGAAAAAAGTAGCTCTTTTCCTGTTGTCCAATGTAGGTAAGCCGTTTAATATCAATAATATCAGAGCATCCTTACATCTTTCATATGACCTGGCTGACAAATATTTCGAATACTTAAAAGACACTTTCCTGTTGATGGAAATCAATCAATTTGATTATTCACTGAAAAAGCAGTTTGCCAACCGCCGAAAAGTTTACTGTATTGATAACGGAATAATATCGTTTACCTCCTTCAGGATATCAGAGAACTATGGGCGATATCTTGAAAATCTGGTTTTTATCGAGCTTAAAAAGCGGTGCCAGGAGGTCTATTTTTTTAATGGAAAGTATGAATGTGATTTTGTAATAAAGGAGGGTGCCCGAATCCGTTCAGCAATTCAGGTCTGCCGCACTTTACAGGATGCCATTACAAAACAGCGCGAAGTCAATGGCCTGCTGGAAGCCATTGAGACTTTTGAGCTGACTGAAGGATTGATCCTGACGGAGGATGAAGAAGATATTTTGAAGCTCGATAATAAGACTATTTACATAAAGCCGGTATGGAAATGGTTGTTAGATTAGCAGCATCAATCAGATCCTTTGATGCCCCTAATGCGAAGAGAAGTTGAATGATAAGGCTTTTACTCAAGGATCGCTTTT
>CAZXWD010000094.1:7049-10928 GCA_964644135.1 uncultured Bacteroidales bacterium
CATTCCGTGCTTTATGCAAACCCCGGCCATAACCCGGCCGGGAAGATCCTGCTGGGCCGCTTTGGCCTGATCGCATCCGGCCTTTTCTTGGCTCTCATCTTAAATATCCTTCTCCCTTGACTGGTCAAAGCGGAAATACCCGGACATTTGAGGAGGTCTATGAGACCTGCTGCGAATACTTTCATGGCAATGCCGTTGCGGCAATGGACTGGATGAAAAAGTGTGCCGTGAAAAGCGAAACAGGCATATTCCATGAACGATCGCCGGATGATGGCTTCCATCGCGTCGCCAGAGAACTGGCTATCATAGAAAAGAACTACCCAAAACCCCTGCCTGAAGAACATATCTTTGATCTTCTCAAAGATTTCAGGTATATCATCCCGTCTGTCAGACTACTGTTAAAAACAGGAAACCCTTTCTGGAACGGGTTACTGTCCGACAGCTTTGTGATCAGCCAGGAGGAATTCGATTATTCCAGCAGACTGATCCCCAAAGCGCATGAAGAAATAGCCTTCCTGATGCGGAACATGGCTGCTGTTGGGATCGACCTGTCATTCGTGCCACCTCTGTATCATCCTGTAGGAAGGGGCATACTGCTTTCACAAGGGCTTACCGGCGCTGTGAAACAACTTAGCAGTTATTACGACGATTACAATACTCCATTATGCTCGGGCAAGCCCGGATTTAGCATCCGTTTGGATCATCCCGACCTGACCGGTTTGATCGACGCTTTTATGGCCCATGAGATAGTGCCCCGGGCAGAAATAACGGTCCGGGTAAGGGATGCGGACATGAAATCTGAGAAGAGACTGCAGAAAGTAGCCGATTGGATCCATAAGAGCGCAGATCCGGTCATAGCTTTTGAAGATAACATTTTGTGTGACTCTTTACCTGACAGCTACCTGGAAGAGGGGTTCGGGAATTGTTCGTTTGTACCTCTCAGTTCACTGCCTTTATCCGCAAACGAATGTGTCCATCCCCTCTGCCTAAATCTGTACAGTTATGTAGACCGTCCATTCACCTCTAAAGCAAGGGTCAACGAGGGGGCCTTCATTGAACATATCCAACTGGCAGTTCGCCTGGCAGATGATTTTGTTGACCTGGAGATCCGCCGGATTGATCAAATACTCCACTCTATAGTCACTGACTTTAAGAATAGGGAGGTAAGGTTGCGTGAGGAGAACGTACTGCGCAGGATCAGGGAAAAGCTGTTCAGCGGCCGTAGGCTCTCCATCGGCGTTACAGGATACGCCGATATGTTGGCCGCACTTGGCCTCAGGTATGGCTCTGAAGAGGCTTTGCAAATTACTGAAGCCGTTTTTCAGAAACTGGCTGTTGAGTCCTTCCGTGCTTCCGCACAGTTGGCGAATGAAAGAGGCGCATTTCCTGCATTCAGGCCCGAACCGGAGAGGAACTACAACTATATTAACCGATTGAAGGAGTTAGACCCTGAGCTGGTTGACAGGATGATGGCCGACGGAAGGCGGAACATTGCCATTCTGGCAGCAGGAAACTGTAACGACCTGACCAGGATGTCGGGGGTGTCGCACAAGCTTCAGCCCATCTTCTTCCCTTTTTTTCTAAGGAGGAAAAAGCTCGGATCAGAAAACGCCCAAAAGGGATACGATTTTATCGATGAAGATGGAACGAAGTGGAAGAACCAGTTTGAGCTGCATCCCGGCTTCAGGCACTTCCTGGAAGCAAATGGTCATTCCTGGAAGGAAATTTCAACTTTCAATGAGAAGCAATTACATGGTTTTTATACAGGATCTCCCTACTATAAGGCAACGTGTAAAGACCTCGGTGCGCGTGAACAGATCCTCACCCTGGCAAAAGTCCAAACCTGGACAGACCAGAATGTGCGGCACACCGTAACCTTGAAAACCAAAACCACGGCCGGGGAGATAGCAGAGGTTATCCGCTCTGCTCACCGTTGTGGGGTAAAGACATTGTACATTTACAGAGAAGGGTTTTTCATGGATACCTTACACTCTGAAACCTGATGAAATATTTTTATATTAGCCTGATCAAAACCACAACCATGGAAAAGCACCCTATAAAATTAGACCTTAACGAATACCTGGCCTATTTGATGTTATATGCGGCCAATGCCGATTTTGAGATCGAGAAGGAGGAATTGCATTTAATAAGACAGGCGGTCGACCGTGAAGAATACAGAATGGTGCGAAACGCATTCGACAAGGCCAACGATGCCGAACGCCTCGAGGTCATCATGCGCTATAAGGATGAATATATAAACACCCTCAGGGACCAGGATGCAGTGATCGACCAGTTGAAGGAAGTGTTGCAGGCCGACGGCGAAGATGAATCCGTTGAAAGGGGAGTTTTTATCCTTTTGAAGAAGCTCCTCAGGCTGTAGGATTATAGTATATCGGTGTTCAGGGGAAATGCGTGAATCGTGAGGAGTGAAGCGTGAAGCGAAAAATGCCTCCATTTCTTGTTTCTCACAGTTTTCACAGATTATTCATGATTCCACAGATAATTCGTGCATCATGAATAGTGAGTGGTGAATCGTAAATGGAAAGATGAGGTAATATAGCAATTTAAGGGTTTCACGCGGAGATCGCTGAGTATTTGCAGAGGGCGCAGAGAACTATCAGCCATTAATTTAAAACCATTAAACACTCAACATTCAACTCTAATACTCTTCCCCCCTTCCCTTCTTCCCCTCTTCTCCTTTTCTCCTCAAAAATTCCACGCTAATAAAATAATTCGTTTGATTAACCCGACAAATTATATTAAATTTGTCAGGTAAGGAAGACGAAATTAAAGATAAATGGAAGAAAAACTATTTGAAAGGACTCTCAGGGATAAGATCGTCTCATGGCTATTTAAAGGGAAGGTGATCATTTTGTACGGCCCAAGGCAGGTGGGTAAAACGACACTTGCCAAACAAATTCTCAGTGATTACCCCGGTTCAATGTATTTGAACTGCGAGCGACCCCAGGTTTGGGAACTGATTGCATCATCAAACCCGGAACGCATCCGGTCGGCCATTGGCGATGCCAGTCTGGTGGTATTTGACGAAGCCCAGAAAGTGCCGGAGATCGGGAGTATCCTGAAGTTGCTCATCGATACCTATCCGGAAATTCAGTATCTGGCAACTGGATCGAGCAGCTTCGAATTGTCAGATAAGCTTTCGGAACCGCTGACCGGGCGAAATATCAAGTTCATAATGTACCCACTGTCTGTTAAAGAGTTGGGAAGAAAATATGACCGTTTACAATTAAAAGAGAGAATTGAGGAGTTGCTGGTCTTCGGGGCATATCCTGATATTGTCAGTCGTCCGATGGACCAGAAGGCAGCTTTGCTCGATGAACTTGCGGGCGATTATCTTTTCAGGGATGTATTGCGTTTTGATAACATCCGCAGGCCGGATATCCTGGTGAACCTTCTCAAAGCGATTGCCTTGCAGTTGGGCAACGAGGTATCCTTCAGGGAATTGAGCAACCTGTTGAAAGTATCAGTTGAGACCGTACAGCGCTACCTGCAGTTACTTGAGCAATCCTTTGTGCTGTTTTCATTAAATTCTTTCAGTCGCAATATGCGGAACGAACTGACCAGAAGTAAAAAGTATTATTTCTACGATACGGGGATCAGGAACAGCCTGATACAGAATTACCTGTTCCCGGAAAACCGCACTGACACCGGGGCTTTGTGGGAAAATTTCTGCATTGCTGAGAAGCTGAAGCACAACCAGGCGCACAACCGGAGGGCGAACATCTATTTTTGGCGCACATACCAGCAAAAGGAGATTGATCTGGTTGAAGATGCCGGAGGAAAGCTGTCGGCCTTTGAATTCAAATGGGGGAGAGGAAGGGCGAATGCCCCGAAGGACTTTCTGAAGAACTACCCGGA
>CAZXWD010000095.1:0-4348 GCA_964644135.1 uncultured Bacteroidales bacterium
CTTGCTGCCAGTATCCTTGGCTTCTTCGTAAAGACCATAGCGGGAGGTGATGCTGTCTGGGCGCTTGTTTTGGGTGGTGCATCCATGATCATTGCCGCAATTATGGTGATCTTTGTGAAAGACGTGGATGATCCCGACCAGAAAAAGGGAGAGATTATTTAGTACTGATTTACCGCAAAAATTTAACTTATTTTTAACGAAAATAGTCCCTGGTGGCAGCAAATAACATGCTGACCTGACTTGGGTTATTCCTAACTTTGCATTTCCTTTTTCAACCTTTAAACCACTGAACCTTATGAAGAAATTCTTCTGGTTTGTATTCATGTTTTTACTTGCTCTTTCAGCCCGGCCCCAGGCAACGATGACACTTTCCGATACTGAAGGTGTCAACTGTTCAACAGTCTCTGTCGATTTGAATGCTTCAGGTTTTCCTGATGATGTGGCAGCAATATCCCTGACAATTCAATACGATAGTAATGTTCTTTCATATGATTCCTACATTGCCGGAAACCTCACAACGTCTTTACTATTAATAAATGAGACCAGCGGACAATTAAACCTTCAATGGACTGATCCTTCAGGTCAGTCAATTGACGGAACATGCCTTACCCTTATTTTTAATTATTTCGGTGGTTCAGATATTCTG
This sequence comes from uncultured Bacteroidales bacterium, assembly GCA_964644135.1. Classification (GTDB taxonomy): domain Bacteria; phylum Bacteroidota; class Bacteroidia; order Bacteroidales; family JAGOPY01; genus CAZMOK01. The sequence continues at coordinate 647 of CAZXWD010000095.1, forward strand.
GATTTTGATGAAGACAATTGCGAAATTACTGATCTTCAACTGAATGTTATTAATACGGTTTATGTAAACGGTTCAGTTTCAAACTATACCAACGATACAATTTATGTTGACGGTACAGTTGCCTCAAGCGGCGACGGGCAAAGCTGGTCTGCAGCCTATAAAACCATCAGCGAGGCATTGGCCGAAGACCTGAAAGGGGGTGACCAGGTACTTATTAAGCCAGGCACTTATGCGGAACAACTGCAGGTTAACCATAAGGGGGCTGTGGATGTGCCTCCCACAACGGGGGTTGTAATATCGGATACCAACAAGATCAATTTCCCTTCCGGCACCGACCTCTCCTGCATAGATCTCTCAATGTATCCTGGTAAGTACTTTGCGTTTGTTTTCAGGAGCAGTAAGATGAACAACGGCTGGTATCCCGTTACCGAAGTGGATGATGTAAATGACTTTGTGAGAGTTTCCGGTGCGGAGTTCTACCCGGAGACCGGCATCCAGGGAAACACTGATCTTGTTATGGCTTCGGTAGGACAGCCGGTCATCATCAAAAATTCATCAGCCGATCCGGAAAACCAGCGGGTTGACATAGATGCATCTTCCCTGGGTTCCATAAGTGAAGTTATTAAGGTTGGAGGCCCCACGGCAACAGATATCTCAGAAATGATAATAATCGAGGGATTAGACATAACCGGGGCAGCCTCCGGAGTCAATGGCCTGCATATTGAAAATTCATCTTTGATCACTTATGCAGGTGGAAAGATCTACAATTCAGGTGGCCCCGGGGCGCTTGTCACAGGAACCAACAGCCTTCCGGCTGAATTCAATCTCCTTATTGAAAACATTATCTATAATACGCCGGGACAGGCAGTAATAGTCGGTTCGGATGGGGATACGCTTCAGAATCATGCCAACTACACCCATTTGATAAACAATGAGGTTTACAATTCGGGGACAGGCACACTGGCTGTATTCAACAATGCAATACTCGTAAAGTCTTATAACAGCCACGGGGTCATACAGGGAAATATTATCCGTGACCTTAGAATGAATGTGGTTAATGAAGGTGTGGTAAGTATAGGTACCGAAACAGACAGTACCCTTATCACAGGGAACATTCTGAGAAATATGACCGGACTCAATCCCGGTGAACATTATTTCATGAAGGTGGGGAATACCGTCACCGGCCTGAAAATAGTCAACAATATAATTTATAACGAAACTCTCGCCACAGATCAGAGCTATGCCTTCAGGATAGATGGTTCGCTGCATTCGGGCAGTATAGCAGGTTTCAATACAATTTACCAGGTTCATAAGGGGTTTGTGCTTGAGGACAATGACACAATCCTCGACTTTTCGATCAGGAACAACATAATCGACCTGGTTTCATCCACTTACTTTACCAACTTTGGGACTTCAGGAAGGTACACCGTAGATAACAACATTTACCCTACAATACCTTCCTCATACGGTACCGGTAATATAGTTGCTGACCCTCTTTTTATCGCGCCTTCCTCTTCAACAGTAAACGGCTTACGTCCCCGTTACGATTCCCCATGTCTTGGTGCTGGTGTTTCGATCCCGGTTGTTGACCTTGATTATTTCGGTGAGGAAAGAGATGGTTCATCCCCTTCGATAGGGGCTTTCGAAGAGCCGATCCTGCATGCAGTCTGGACAGGCTCAAATGGCAATATCTGGTATGATACCAGGAACTGGGATGTTGAGATTGTGCCGAACCAGTATCTGAATGCCATTATTTCTGCCGGAACGAATCAGCCGTTTGTTACGGAAGGTGATGCCAGTTGCCGGACTCTGGATGTGGGTCCGGGGATGCAGGTTACTGTTTCTGAGGGGGGTGTGCTTACGGTTGTAGAATAGGGGATGACATCCGGAAGACATCTGGAAGACATCCGGAAGACATCCGGAAGACATCCGGAAGACATCCGGAAGACATCTGGAAGACATCTGGAAGACATCTGGAAGACATCTGGAAGACATCTAGAAGACACCTACCGCTAAATCACTGAACCACAGCCTTTCCGGATCCTGAAAAACCTGAACTGGAAACCTTGACCAGGTAAATTCCGGGTGGGATGACATCCCTTTCAATTTCCCACTTGCAGCCAAAAGTCCCATCAACGCCGGAATCATGCCCTGACTGATAGACCAATTGCCCCGAAGAGTTGTAAATATGGATCAATACCCTTGAGTTTGCCGGGACCTCACAACTGATATTGACAAATTCTACAGCGGGATTTGGAGCCAACGACAGCCTCAACGTATTTTGTTCCGCTTCATCAACACTACCCCATAAACACAGGTCATAGATGCTTGCCCATATTTGACGGTTTCCGTTCTTCTCCACCTCCCAAGTATTGATGATATCATGATAACACACGCCGTAAATTTTGCCCTGGAACATACGGATATTATACTTGGGCAAGGTGTCAGCAGTCAATGAGATATACTCTGAGAGTTGTGTGCTGAAAAATCCGTAATCATGAGCCATGATATTCACATACCCGGTATCGTGCTTGATAAAGGAAGGAAATGCACCGTCAAGCCAGTCATGCACAGGGATCAGGTAAGTAAAGATAGCAGGATGTGTTAATTGCTCCTGGTAGAAATCAAACTGGTATAATTGTTCTTCGTAAGGATCATAAATATGAACGGTATGACCTGATGAGTTCTCGTGGTCCCAGGTAAGGATAGAAGGGTTCATCCCATACAGGGATGTAGCAAACTGAAGGCAGGTATTGCTACCTGAGTCGGAAATTAAAACAGGGTCATTCCATTGCTGGTTCCCAACATCATACTCCTTTAAATATATTTGCGAACTGTCATTGATGGTCTTTTCCCAGGCAAGGTCTTTACCATCCGACCAGTCGATGGATTTAAGAATAACCGGATTCGCACAATTGCCGGTATCGACCACTTCCACAGGTTCAAATTGATTGCCCTCGAGCAACCTTGAAAACAGGATGGAATCATTCCGCTCCCAGACCAGGTAACGAAATTCATTTACCCTCAAATGTTCATCATCCCCTGCCTCCACAGATAACGGGTATTGATCACTGAACTGGCCTTCGGTATAAAACCTGTAAAAAATATCGAGGTTGCCGTTTTCATTTGAATGATACAGAAGCACCCAGGCCGTGTCGAGCCCCGGGTAGGAGGTAATGACCCGGGGATTAGAATATTTTACCCCCGGTGTATGCAGGACTTCCACAGGGTCGTCAAGGTCATATATCTTCCTCGAGAAAATAGCAGTAGTATTCGCGTCTATCTGCTTTTCCCAGAAAGCATAAAAGTCTTCTCCGCCATAAAAATCAATATCGCTGACCGTAATATTACGATTATCGGTCAGGGTATCGCTCACAAGGAAAGGTTCACTCCAGGCATCATCCTTTTGGGCAATTGCGTGATCATTGATAAAAACTACTGATAAAAGAAGGCAAAATAAGAAACAACAAGCTGATCTCATGGTAGGGATTGATTTGGTTTTAACCAAAGATAGGGATTGGAGACGGGAAAAACAAGTAATGGTAATTAATCAGCGCTTTCGGCTTAGTGATGACAATAATGACAATTTGACCCGCCTTCGCAAGCTCACGCTTGCGCTAAAGCTCCAGCGTAGGCGCACGGCGGGCAAGGCAATTGAGACAATTAGGACAATAGAGACAATTAGGACAATAGAGACAATTA
>CAZXWD010000095.1:4448-7649 GCA_964644135.1 uncultured Bacteroidales bacterium
GAGACAATTAGGACAATAGAGACAATTAGGACAATAGAGACAATTAAGACAATAATCCAAAAGTTGAGCAAAGTGAAATCTCCCTTAGGCCGGCTATCAGCCAGTAAACTCAGAAATCTCTTAGCTCTCAGCCCTCAACTCTGACTGAGTAGTCTTTCCCAACAAGGATATTTGCCGAAGGCTTGAGCGCCTGCACCATCTTATGCTCCTGCTCGAGAACCGACATCCGGTACTCATTCTGCGGTTCTTTTCCTCTTACTATCTGTGCCTTTTTTGTATCATGATAAGTCAGCTCAATGAAAACCCTAAGGTCAAGCCCTTCGGTCTTTATGGCATAGAGCCCGTCAATGATGAGCATATCCACCACATCGAAATGGGTGATGAGCTGATCGACTTGTTCAGTAACAAGGTCCACACAAGGCATGGTTGACCGGCGGCTGTTCCTGAAATCTTCAATGTTCCTGTAAATGGTATCCCAGTCGTATTCATCGTACCCCACAACTTTCTCAATACCATGACGCTTTCGCCAATCGGTGCGTTCCAGCGGATGTACTTTGTAGTAATTGTCGATGTGGATGGGCTTGGCCATTATCCCCTCTTTACGCAGGTTTTTAGCTACAACATGCGCCAGTTCGGTTTTTCCGGAGCCGGACTCGCCGGAAATACCCACCATGAATTTGGCTTTTTTCCTCTTTACGATCTCCTCAACTATTTTTTCACCGGCCTTCCGGTGTTTTTCTTCAATGAGCAGTACATCTCCCAGCATAGCAGAAAGGTTTTAATTATTATCGATTTGTTGTAAATGTCCTAAATCTTAAATTCGTTAAGCTTGTTGGTCTCCACCGTGATGATCATATCATTCATTTTGATCTCTTCCCGCTCTTCATCACTCTCAATCCTTATCCTGATCTTATTGTGGAAGATCTCACATTCGTATTCATCATCCTGGAAAGTAAATCCGAAACTCACAGACCGCCAGTGTTCCGGCAGATTTGGACTGAATGCCGGTATATTTCCAGAAAGATCCAGGCCGGCGTATGCTTTCAGTGCAATCCAGACCGTACCTGCCATCACACCTGCATGGATGCCTTCACCCGTTGTTCCTCCCTGTACATCTTTGAAATCACTTTGCAAAGCATCCATATACAGGTCCCAGCTTAGCTTTTTGTCTCCTATCATGTTGGCCAGCCAGGCATGCACCACGCGGCTCAATGTTGACCCATGAGAGGTGCGCTCGAGATAATATCTCAGGTTTTTCTCCACATAATCCCCGGGCATATCATATCCCATCTTACTGAGAATATCATCCACCTCTTCCTTTTCAAGATTATAAAAGGTCATCAGGGTATCAGCCTGCTTTGACACTTTATACTCATCGGGCGATTTACCTTCTGCCTTGAGTATCCTGTCCATCCTGTAGATATTATCGTATTCTTCACGATAATGTTGCCAGTCGAGCTCCTTCAGGCCCAGGTAACCTTCGTACTGTGATATGATCCCCTCATCAGATATTTCGAGGTGAAGGTTTTGGGCTATATCATCCCAACTTTCCGGTTCAGCCGACTGCATGCCTATTTTGCTGAATATCCTTTCCAAAGCATCTTCATCGGAGTATTTAATGATCTCCTGTGCTTTCCCCAGCATCCATGCAACCATGATATTGGTGTACGCATTGTCTTTCAGCCCGCCATCCTTAGCTCCGGGATACTTTTCATGGAACTCGTCAGGGCCCATAACCTTGTCAATTGAATATCTTCCTGTTTCTTCGTCCTTGTAGCATTTGCTCACCCAGAAACGGCATATTTCCAGGAACATCTCGGTCCCGGCATCATCCATGAAACCCTGGTCGCCTGTTACAGAAAAATACTCCCATACATTGTAGGCTATGGCCAGTGAAACATGCCGCTGCAGGGAACTGTAATCTGGTCCCCATTCACCTGAAACAGGGTTGAGGTGGAGCACCTGTGTTTCTTCCCTGCCACTGCTGCCGCTTTGCCAGGGGAACATGGCTCCCTGGTACCCGTGCTCACCTGCATATTTCCTTGCTTCGTCGAGGCGCCTGAACCGGTACATGAGAACCGACCTCGCAGTTTCTTTGTACTGCAGATTATACAAGGGCATAATAAACAATTCATCCCAGAAAATGTGTCCGCGATAAGCTTCACCGTGTAATCCTCTCGCAGGAATGCCAAAATCGATATTTGCATTATGAGGCGAACATGTCACCATCAGGTGGTAAAGATGCAGCCTGATAAGTTTCTGGGCAAGACGGTCACCGTCTATCTTAATGTTGATCCTGTCCCAGATCTTCTCCCATTGCTTTTCCGAATCCTTCAGAATATCGTTGAAAGTTGAAGGTTTCCTGATCTTGTCGATGGAAGCCTGAAGCCTGTCTTCTGCCTTTTTATCCTTGGAATGGTAAAGGGATACGATCTTGCATAGCGTGAGAGAATGGTCCTGGGGTGTATCGAGCGAGACCTGCATGATAGAACGGCCTTTTGAGTGGCCGGGCACAAGAGTAACATCCGCTTTTTCCTCGTTGTGGAGGATATTTATCCTTGCTGCGGCAGTCAAATGTATGCCTGACTGTGTAGTCTTGACCTCAAGGAACTGGATGTCATCCTTGTTGCCTTCAACCACTGGTTCCAGGTGATCCTGGTTAAGCTGCCTGTACCTCTCCACGCCATCGTTGATGTGATCGCCGGTCAGCCCGGATTCAAGTGTGATCTTTCCTGAATAATTAAGCGGGGTAACAATGTATTCTATGGCTGCAAGATGGGGGTTGCTCATGCTTGCTATCCTCCTCGAATCTATCCTTGTCAGCCTTTCCTCGTTATCCCTTACGATCATTTTCCTGTAAAGGATTCCGTTGTTGAAATGCAGCACCCGGTTGATTTCAATGATCTCGCAATTGTTTATGTCGATCCAGTCGCTGTCATCTATCCTGAACCTGAGGTGGATCCAGTTGATACCATTGACCAGGTCTTCGTTTTCGACTTCTCTTGCGCCAACCTCTGATACCAGCCTGTTATAAACGCCTGCCATATAAGTTCCAGGATAATTTATATCACCCGGTATTGATTCTTCCATGGCGCCCCTTGTACCGAAATAACCATTCCCGACGGCAAGCAGAGTCTCTCTTGATTTTTCCTTTCCGGGATCGTAATCGAGGTATGAAATCGACCACTGGTCCTGGTGGAG
>CAZXWD010000095.1:7749-10677 GCA_964644135.1 uncultured Bacteroidales bacterium
TCCACATAATTGAGGTAATCTTCCTCATGAGTGAATTCCCTGAATGGTTCCCCATACTTGTCTTCCCTTTCCTTCAGGTAATTATTGAACATAGACTTCCAGGCAGCGCTGTGAGTAAGGGCTGTCTGGGTGATTACCCCGTCGAGGTCGAATATTACTGCTTTAAAACCATATTGTGGCATTGTTCTACCCTTTCCAGATTAGGTTGGTATTATATTTTGAACCAGTGGTATTCATATCGCCTTAGCATTATGTATCCATCATTTATTGGAGTTTCCCTACCCATCAGGTCTTTACCCGGGAGCTTCGGCCCGAAGGGCCATTTTACTTCCAGCTTATTATCAGTAAGGTTATGTAATACCACTATCTGTTCATCTTCAAAAGATCTTTTAAACATAAGAACTGTTTCCAGTTCCAGGCCGTTTCTGTCAATTGCTTTCAGCCAGTCAATATTACCTCGTCCAAAAGCTTTGTTCTCGTTCCGGACATTCAATTGGCTGGTCAAAGAACTAAAGACCTTCGATTCAAAGCTGCTTTCATCATTGAGTTTTTCATCAACCCTGTCCCAGTCGATCTCACCCCTCACGAGAAAACGGGTATCGTCTTTCCCTGTCAATTTGATCATTTCCCGGTAGTAGTCTTCGTCATTCAGTTTACCAAACTCATCACCGTAGTAGATCACGGGAGTGCCCGGAAGCGTAAGCATAATAGAGTAAATGAGGGAAATTTTGTCCGGATCCCGGTCCATCAGTTCGCTCAGCCTGGCAGAGATGCCCTGTCCTTTCCTGAAATCCCACTCAGGCTTTTTGCAATAGGCATCGTGGATATATTTGCGGTCTTCTTCACTCACGTATACAAGCTCCAGGCTCAGTTCATCGTGGCATCTGAGGAAGGTGAACCACTGGGCTTCCTCCGGTATTTCAGGGGTGACTTCAGTGCATAGGGTTTCCCTTACAGGTTTTATGCTTTCTGCAGCAACCGCTTTGAACATCTGGGGCATGAGCGGGAAATGATAACCTGCATTGCATTCATCCCCGTCCCCGAAATATTTTACAACTTCTTTAGGCTGCTGGCAGGCTTCTGCCAGGAGCAATGTATTGGGCCTCATAAAGTCAAGCACCGCTCTGAAAAACTTGACCAGGGTATGTGTCATAGGTTCGTTCTCGCAGGCAGTGCCCTCTTCCTTCCACAAGTAAGGTATGGCATCGGCCCTGAAGCCGTCAACACCTCTCTTCAGCCAGAACACCATGTTCCTCGACATTTCGACAAGCACCTCCGGGTTACGGTAATTAAGGTCGGGCTGGAAGTCGAAAAAGCGGTGAAAGAAATACTCCTCGCCGTCTTTTTTCCAGTTGCTCTCCTCTATGCCGTAAAAAATGATCCGCGCATCCTTGTATTTCTGGTCATCCTCGTTCCAGATATAATAATCACGAAAAGGATTGTCCTTTGACTTTCTGGATTCCCTGAACCAGTGATGTTCATCGGAAGTATGGTTTATGGCAATATCGAAGATCAGTTTGATCCCTTTGTCGTGGGCCTTCTTGAGGAAACCATTGAATATTTTGTCCTGCTCGCCGATCGTGAAATTTTCAGGCAATGACAACAGGTCATGCCGGATCTTCCTGTAGTCACTGATATCGAATCCTGCATCTCTCATGGGGGATTCCAGTATGGGTAACAACCAGAGGCAACTTACCCCCAGTTCGGCAAGGTAATCCAACCTCGATTCCAGTCCCTGGAAGTTTTCGTTGAAAAGATCGACATACAATGAATATACAATAGCATCTTTGTACCAGCCCTGATCAAGTGAGGGTAAGTTTAATGAAGCTTTTTCCTCTTTCAGCTCATCTATATAAGAATCAAGTAATGATTGTCCTTTTTCGCCATAAATGGTTTTCCATAACGACCGTATGCTTGAAATGCTTTCAGAACCCATTAAATACTTGTTAAATGAATTAATTATCAGATACAGTTCTTGACCTATCTGTTCCGACCAAAAATACAAATAAAACAAAAGTGACCCGATGATAACTCGTATCTTTACCAATCCTTAATACTGAAGAAACAATGAACAGGTCACAGATCGGAACAGACAGGTTTACAGAAGGATATAATTGCGCACAATCGGTATTTTCAGCTTTGGCCGAGGGTTCGGATATCAGCGTGGAACAGGCCATAAGGATCGCAGGTAACTTTGGCGGGGGCATTGTCGACAGCGGCAGGACCTGCGGAGCAGTTACGGGTGTACTGATGGCCCTTGGGCTCAGGTTTGGTGCATCCTCGAACGATGATTACAGGAAAAAACTCATCCTCAGGGAGAAGACTATGGAGTTCTTAGACCGTTTTGAAAAGGAATTTGGTTCACTTGAGTGCAGTTTGCTCAAAAACCAGTTCCCCGATCCTTCCGACCCTCATAAGAACTGCCAGCTCTATGTAGGCAGGGCAATAGAGATAGTAGAAATGATCAGCCGATAAAGCCCTTTCCGGTATTTTGGCCCGGTTGTCGGCCACCCGGTTTAAAGATCTAAAAACTAAGCACTCAACACTCAACACTTAGATCTCAACTCTAAAAGAATTATCTTTGCCTGCTCCTGACTATTCAAATTCAAACAGATATGTACAAGCAAATCCTTTTATTTCTGATCGGGATCTTTCTGTATTCCCTTAGTTTTTCACAGGAAAGGATTGAAAGAATAGAACCACCTTTCTGGTGGAAAGATATGGCTGAACCTCAGCTTCAGCTTCTTGTTTACGGTAATGAGCTTTCAGAGTTGAATGTCCTCATTAACAATCCCCTGGTAAAACTTAATAATGTCCATGCAATTGACAACCCCAATTACCTGTTCATCGATCTTGAGATTGTAACAGATGGCCTTTCGGATAAGCAACGGTCTCATTATTTCGACATTACTTTCGAGTATCAGCGGG
>CAZXWD010000096.1:0-10511 GCA_964644135.1 uncultured Bacteroidales bacterium
TATACCTGAGTGGGAAGTTTCCTCAAACGCAGAGGACTTATCGGTACCAGACATTCGGTGATCATTTACAAGTGGCAGCTTTAAAAAATAGCTATTTTGTTAATATACTGTTAATTAAGTCTCCTGTTAACAACGTTGAACTACTTTTGCTTAGAATAATTCTAAATAAGGTGTGGAATTATTTTTATCCAATTAATTTCAATTTTCAGCAAAAGTATACTTATGAGGGCCAAGGCGTTATACACAATAAAACCCGTAAAGGCAAAAAGATTCCCTGAATGGGGAAAATATATTTCATTAATTCTGGTTGCAGCCATATTCTTGCCTCGTATTTCCATGGCATCAATATCATTTTATAACGGGTGTGAAATAAGCAAGGATCACGGACAGGGATATACAACTTCAATCCATACTGTCACCGGGAACGATGACAACTCTTACACCATCACGCTACTGGTAGAACATAACGGATGTGATGCAGGATGTGGTGAAATGGATAATTATGTTATTGAGGCCGGCAGGGGCAGTTACTCATTTGACAGCGTCAGTGTTCTCTCAGGGGATTTTACATACTCCAATGTTCACTCGGGATATCTTTCAGGTTATCCATTTTTTTTCGGTATCAGATTAAATGATACTGAAGGTATTGGAAATGGAGTTTCCGGTGTGTTCACAGTATCATATACAATACAGGGTTCACTGCAGGATCAGCGTGTTATTGTGGGTACCGGTAACGATGACCTGACAGTGCAATTTACTTCAGCAGAGTTCCAGTCTGTTCTCGAATGCCTGGCGGACCCTATAGTTCCATATTACCCGCCTCCTTTAGAAGGAAAAGTTTTTGACCTCATCGGTGCAGAGCTGACTTCACTTTACAATACATATGTTGAAACCGGTGAGTACATATCTGATGATATTTTCAATATTGTCGATTCAAGTGTCCTGATTTCGGTCTTTGCACTTGATGGTAAGTATGATTCGGTTTTCAATCTGCTTACCTCACCTTCATACGGACTTACAGCTACCATTGGCGAGCCGGGAAATTTATTGATCACAGGTCTCTATCCGATAGTCAATTTGTTGATGATCAATAATCTCCCTTCACTTGTAAATTATGCAAGGCCTGTTTTTCCGGCCCTGGGTAATGTAGGTTTCATTAACAGCCAGGGAGATACATCACTCAGGACATACCTCTCAAGGGATGTATATGGAGTCGATGGTTCAGGAATAAAAATAGGGGTCTTATCCGACAGCTATAATACCAAATTGGGTGATCCGGCCGCTGATGATGTCATCAAAGGCGATCTGCCGGGTACCGGTAATTCCTATAATCCGGTTCCTGTTAATGTAATTGAAGATTATCCATATGGTTCGGCATCGGATGAAGGCCGTGCCATGCTGCAGATCATCCATGACATCGCCCCGGGGTCAGAACTTGCTTTCAGGACCGGCTTCAAGGGTGTGGCTGATTTTGCTCAGGGAATAAAAGACCTTGAAGCAGCAGGATGTGATATCATAGTGGATGATATTACATACATTACCGAGCCTTTCTTCCGTGACGGGATCGTGGCAGAAGCTGTCGACAGCGTTGCCGGAGAAGGAGTGGCTTATTTTTCTGCCGCGGGTAATTACGGAACAAAATCATACCAGGCTACTTTTGATCCTGTTCCGGCACCGACCGGTATTTCAGGGGATGCACATAATTTTGCCGGTGGTTCCGGAACTGATATATATCAGAATATTACCGTTCCACAGGGAAATTATACAATCGTGTTGCAATGGGATGATGGTTCCGGTTACACCCAGACTTCAACCGATCTGGACATATACCTGACAAATGATGATGGTGTGACGTTGTTTGGTTTCAACAGGGACAATACAAACGGGATGGCTGTGGAAGTGCTGCCATTCACCGTTACACTGGAATCAGCGCAAACAAACATTCTTATCACCCGTGCCTCGGGAACAGGTAATGTAGCTCTTAAATATATTATTTTCAGGGGTAATCCAACGATCAACGAATATGAAAATGCAGCTCCGTCCACACTTGTCGGTCAGGCAAATGCAACCGGCGCCATGGCTGTGGGAGCCGTTCTTTACTCAAATACCCCCGAATATGGGGTTGATCCACCTACAACCGCCTCTTTTTCTTCTAGGGGAGGTGCTCCTGTTGATGGCGTAGTACGCATTAAACCCGACTTTTGTGCACCAAACGGGGTAAACACATCGGTAGACCTTGGAGGAGTGAATATTGATGGTGACCCGTTTCCCAATTTTTTCGGAACATCCGCGGCAGCTCCTCATGCTGCTGCAGTTGCAGCCCTGCTGTTGGAAGCAAAGAACAAATATTATGGCACCGGGCTCTCCCCTCTTGAAATAAAAGGCCTGCTTCAAAGCACAGCTCTTGACATGGGTGATCCCGGATTTGATTTTGTTTCAGGGTATGGTTTTATCAGGCCCGATTCGGCGCTTGGCTCCCTCGCAAACCCAAAACCTATCGTTACAGCGCTTGTGTATGACTCTACAAAAGTACCTGGCTTTGAGCCTCTGACGGTTACTGTTTACGGAGAATATCTCACTGACAGTTCCAAAGTCTTCTTTAACGGTCAGCCGCTTGATTCCACAACCATAGTACTGGGGGATTCAGCCCTTGTTGCTATGGTCCCGGCGTTCACCGACAGGTTCCCTGTGATCCAGGCTTATAATCCGCCTTCTGACAGTTCTAACGGTACTGACGGGGGATTATCCAACGGCCTGTATTTTTCAACAAAAAAAACCATTGTAATTGATATCAACGACACAACAAAGAAATTCGGTGAGGTGATGCCTGCCTTCAGCGCAAATTATTCCGTTGAAAGCCTGGATGATACTCTAACCCTTGCAGAAGAAGGCCTCAGTGAAGTAGAGATTGCAAGAATTGAAAGTATAGAACTGGTTACCATTGCCGACGAGCTGAGCAATGCAGGATTGTGGCCGGTATCTCTTGATCCCGGTAATCCATTGAATCCCCTGAGCGACTCAATAGCAGCCGATTCGCTTGATATTTCTATTTTGGAGAGATACAACATTACTTTTGATTATGGGGTGCTGAATATTGAAAAGCTCGACCTTGTGATCATCCCTAACGACACCTCCTTCGTTTTTGGTGATTCCATCGGTGGATTTACTTTCGATTATATATTCCGCAACGATACGGTGAACAGCGGTGCGTTGATATCACCTGAAGACAGTGCGGCAATATATTCAGATATTGCTCAAACTCATGCTACGGCCCTGGTCAATGCCACTGCGCTGGTAAACGCCACTGCCCTTGTAAATGACCAGGGAGAGCCTGTTATTGATGCCACAGCCCTTGTCAACAAGAGTTTCATGATCTCAGAGGCAACAGCCCTGGTAAACGCCACTGCACTGGTTAACGGATCATTGATCACAGCACCTGCACTTGCATTTGCCACTGCCCTGGTCAATGATTCAGAGCTTACCAATGGCACTGCCCTGGTGAATGCCACGGCACTTGTTAACGGAACGGCCCTGGTGAACAGTTATGATTCCACTGGTACGCTTCTGAGTGCCACTGCGCTGGTAAACGCCACAGCTCTTGTAAATGCCACGGCGCTTGTCAATAATAATACTATTAACGGCAGTAGTAACAGCGGAGCAATTGTAATCCTGAGTGAAGAGGATATACTGATACTTTCAGGGGACTCCGTGGGTAATGTAACTCTCAGGTCCATCAACCTTGTAACAAGGAACACTGTCGGGGATGGGCTTATAGTTCCCGGCTCATTCCTGAGCAATAATTTCAATGTCACATACGGACTGGGCACCCTTACAATCCTTCCCGATACAGCCCAGGTGGATTTTGTGGATTCAACGCTGGTACAAACCTACGACGGATTGCCAAAATATCCCGGTGTAGAAATAACTCCTGACAGCATCTCCTATCAGATCACATACGACGGAGACACCATACCGCCTGTAAATGCCGGCTCATATGAAGTTATCGTGACCCTTGAAGATTCGAATTTCTTCGGTTCTGCCATAGATACACTGGAAATTCTCCCTGCAGAAGGTACAGTCTCCACAAGCCTTGAGTTTATTTTTGCGGGTGACACACTACCCTCTTTTTCAGCCTCTTTTAGCGGATTTGTGATCGGTGACGATTCAACAGTTGTTGATTCCCTGAGTTTTAGCGTTTCTCCGGTATATACCGGTGATGCGGGTACCTATGATGTGATCCCTTATGCATCAGCAGTTAACTATGTATTTTCGCCCGACACAGGGACTTTATATGTGAATCCTTTTGGTCCGGGTACTCAGATCATAACCTTTAACCCGGCCTGTATAGAGCAGCTATCAACTCCAGACAGCAATGGTTTTAATTATATAGCTCATTTTGAATACGTTAATAACAACAGTACCGATGTCTATATACCCATTGGCTCTGACAACGAACTTTCGGGTAGTTCTTTCAATCCCATAAATCAGCCTGAAGTGTTCAAGGCAGGGGGTGGAACGGTGGAGGTGCCTTTCAACGGCAGTTTTGTTGTTTGGAAAGTAAGCAGTTATAATGGATCAGGAGTTAAAGTTTCAAGATATTCGAGAGCACTTTTCTTCCTGGCTTCCTGTTTAAAAGAAGCGGAAGCCATACAGGAAGAAAATGATGAAAATGATGAGGATAACAGAATGATTGTGGCTTTTCCTAATCCTGCATCTGATAAGATTTCAATACATGCCGGCCGGAACAAAATTGAACGAGAAAATGTTAAATTGTTTGATTTGTATGGTCGCTTATATAACGTGAGTACCGGGATCAGCTCAGAACACATGATAGAGCTAAATATTTCTGCTCTGAGAGCCGGTGTTTATATCGTGAAAATCCAATTTGATCAATCTGAAAAGGTTTTCCGGATCATAAAAAGGTAGATGAATGATATGAGTAAGTTTATGCCAAACCATTCCTTAAAGAAGAAAAAGCATTTTTCCTTCATAGGGTGGATAGTGCTGATGCTTACTGTCATTTCGTTTTATGATACAACTTTATATGCCTCGTCAGAAAATGAGGCTGACAGTCTTCTTTCACTCATTGAATCATCTCCTGCTGATACCGGCAAAGTGAACTTGTTGATTGAACTGGCCAATTTCCACATCACTTCAGCTCCTTCCAAAACAGTTGAATATGGTGAAGAAGCAAAACAACTTGCAGAGCAGGTAGATTTTAAGACCGGCCTGGCCTATGCTTATAAAAGCATCGGCATGGGTTACTATTTCCAGGGGGATTATGTGAACACCCTTTTCAACTGGCAGGAGTCGATGGAAACATTCAGGTCAATAGATGATAAGCTGGGAATGGCAAATATGCTCAATAACCTTGGAGCTGTTTATTTCAACCAGGGAGATGATCAGACGGCCATAGAGTATTACCTTCCATCGCTGAAAGCCTCGGAGGAAATCGGCGATACCCTGCGAATAGCCACAGCCCTGGTGAATATCGGGGCAGTCTACTTCAACAAAAAGGCCTCACACGATATGGCGCTTGATTATTATGCCAGGGCATTGCCATTGAGCAGGGCGCTTGGAAATTATGAAGCCATCGGCACAGTTTCCGTGAATATGGGCGAGATTTTCCTCGAAAGAAATGAACTCGATAAGGCAATATCATATTTTCAGGATGCACTGGAGGCATACACTCAGACGGGAAGTGTGAAAGTTGCCTATACACTTAACAATATCGGAAAGGTGTATGCAAGGAGAGGGAATTTTGAAAAGGCCGTGGGAGTCCAGAAAGAGGCATTTGAAAAAGCTGAAAACCTGGACGCCAGGCTTGAAATGGCTCAGTCGGCGATAGGCCTGGCTAACACTTATGAGTTACAGGGGAAAACTATTGAAGCCATTGATGCTTATGAAAGCGCTAAGGACTTTGCCACAGAAATAAGCGCTGACTATGAACTTGAGGATGCCTATAAAGGCCTGGCAGAGAATTATGCAAGACTATCTGATTTTGGTAATGCCTATAAGTACAAGGACCTCCTGATCGATATCAAGGACAGCCTCTACAACGCGGAAATGGATAAGAGGTTGCAAGCCGTGATGCTCAACCATGATATTGAAAACAAGCAGGGGGAGATAGAATTGCTTACCAAGGACAAGGAGTTGCAGGATTTAGATCTCCGAAGGCAAAAAACCATAAGGAACGCCGCTGCTATTACCGGGATACTTCTCCTTTTACTTGCAGGGGGCCTCTTCAATCGTTATAAATATGTGCGAAAGACTAAGAGGATAATCGAGGACGAGAAGGAACTATCAGATAAACTGCTTTTGAACATCCTCCCTGAAGAAACAGCACAGGAACTTAAAGTGACCGGTACTTCCATGCCAAAGCAGTATGAGATGGTATCTGTACTCTTTACCGATTTCAAAGGATTTACTAAGATTGCAGAGAAATTGACCCCTTTTGAACTAGTGGAGGAGCTTAACCAGTCTTTCCTGGCGTTTGACCGCATCATCGATAAGTACAACCTCGAAAAGATCAAGACCATAGGAGACGCCTATATGTGCGCCGGAGGTATTCCTGTAGCTAATAAAACAAATCCTCTTGATATAGTCAGGGCAGGTTTGGAGATCAGGGAATTTATGGAGAATTTAAAGAAAGAAAGAGAAGCCAAGGGCGAAGACTACTGGGAATTGAGAATTGGTATCCATACAGGTCCTGTAGTAGCCGGGGTGGTCGGAAAGAACAAGTTTGCATATGATATCTGGGGTGATGCCGTAAACACAGCCAGCCGGATGGAATCGAGCGGAGTGCCTGGTAAGGTGAATATTTCTGGTGCTACCTACGAACTGATAAAAGACAAATTTGAATGTAGCTACCGCGGCAAGATCCAGGCCAAGAACAAGGGTGAGATCGACATGTATATCGTGGAGCGCGAATGGGATGTAGATAAGGATCAGGGATACTTCCGGAAAAAAACAGAAACTGCAAAAAGCAACGCCTGAAAGGGACTAAAATATTTTACCCGATCATTACTGCTCTTCTTTCCACTCTTTGTATTTTGGCAATAAGCTTACGGTAGTTTCATCGAGCGGTGTTACCATCGTTTTCAGTATCAGCTCTTCATTTGAGCTCTCCCAGAAAACTACCGGCATGACGTCTCCTCCATAGCTTCCGTTCGAGTATTGATACTCTTCGGTTTCCAGGTAACAGTTCAGGCAATACATAAAGGGGCCTTCCTGTTGGTGCCTGTATAGCCTTGCAGCTGCCAGGTCATCAAATTCATATACAACTTCGGCACACAACACACCATCTTCTTCGAAAAAGCGCTTTTCTGTTAGTGTTGCATCAGGGTAATCCTCATCCGGCTGGTTTCCTTCTATATAGTCTGTCAAAAATTCCTGGAAATCTTCTTCGATGACTTCATCACCGTTATCTACCACGCTGATAATGTTGTAATACTTAATTGTGAGAATGCCTGAATTGTCGCCCGTAAATTCGAATGTGTAGGTTTTCTTTTCAACACTCAGGCAACCGCTGATGAAAAGTACAAGTGCTGCAAGAATGGCAATTGCATAACTGGATTTTTTCATGGTGAATGGTTTTTGGTTAGTGGCGGATTAAAGATACTATAAAAATTCCGGAGAAGTATCCCGTACTATTCAGTATTTTTGGTGAACCATTAATGACGCCATGAAGCACACATATTCACTTTTTATCCTCTTTATATCGATCTTTTTCTGTGATCATTCAAATGCCGAATCGATCACCGTTTCCGGAAGCGTTTCGGGAGTGTGGGATGTTGACACGGTGAAAGTGGTTTCAGATATTGAAATAAGGGAAGACGAAGGGTTGATCATACAACCCGGTGTATTGGTGGAGTTTGAAGGCTCATATTCTCTGATTGTTAGGGGATATTTGCATGCACAGGGAACTATAAATGATCCGGTCATTTTTGATGTATCGGATACAACCGGTTTTTCGATCGACACTATACCCGGCGGCGGATGGAAAGGCATTCAGTATTATTACTGCCTTTCTCCGGATTCTTCCATTTTTGAGCACTGTACATTCCGGCACGGTAAGGCAGTCAGTACCGACACCCTTGAGAACCACGGGGGAGCTATTTCGGCAAGATATTCCGGAAACATCAGGATCTCATTTTGCCGGTTTGAGAATAATTTCGCAAGCCTTAACGGAGGCGCTGTTTACCTGGAGGAATCTCCTGTGGCTATTACCAATTGTGAATTCATTAATAACTCCTGCGGCCCGGTGACCGAGCCATGGGGTTATGGGGGCGCAATATGTTCTGACCATTCGGATGTCTCTGTTTTCAATAGTTTTTTTGAAGGGAACGGCTCAACGGGAGTGGGAGGTGCTATTGCTGTGCGTTTCAGGGACGCAAAGGTGCACAACAGCATTTTTACCGGGAACCATAGTGGTCTGGGTGGTGCGATAGGATACCTTCACTATTATGAATTTCCTTATAGTCAGTGCAATAACCTTATATATGGAAATACATCGGATTTTTTCGGAGGTGGCATTGCCAGTATCGATGCAGGCCCGGTCTTCGTAAACAACACAATCACAGGGAACACATCTGTTTACGGGGGCGGTTTTTATGTGAAGGATTCCATAGTACCAGTTGTTTATAATTCGATACTGTGGAACAATGTTGCCGGCGTGGGATCACAGGTTTATTTATGGGATGCCTATGCTTCGGCCGATTTTTATCATTGCGACATAGAGGGCGGGACAGAAGCCTTTGGCGGTAGCGGGGGAGGGGCCGGCTATTCAGGAAATTACCACGACAATCTCGATCTGGACCCCTTATTCGAAGGGCCGTCTGTTGATGATTATCATTTGAGCCTGGGTTCCCCGCTTCAGAACGAAGGCACACCTGATACCACCGGTTTGGGCCTGCCGGCCACAGACCTCGACGGGTTGCCCAGGATCGATATTCATGCCCTGGTAGTGGACATAGGTTGTTACGAGGTTCAATGGGTAGGGGTGGGGCCTGACTCACCGGAATACGGGCCAGAATTTGAAGTGATCCGTAACAGGCTTTATTACAACGGTGCAGAATTGATCAAATCTGTAAGGATATACGACCTCAGCGGCAGGACAGTACAGATTGAACAGGAAGTTGATATGAGTCAGGGCATTACCCTGAACGGTCTTGGTGAGGGCATTTACATTTCTGTTTTCTTCACCGGTTCAGGTGCTTTTTCGGGGAAAATTTACGTGACGAAATAGCAAATTCAATCATTATTTGAAAATTGCAGATCGAATTCTTGAAATTTGATTCATTTCTATATATATTCGCTTCGGTCTTACTAATTCATTAAAAACCAAAAACAATGAAAAAGAACGTCCTGACTATTATGGGCATGGTATCAATATTAACAATGATATCATTCACCTTACAAAGCCAGATCTTACAACAGGAAATCAGTGGAGAAGATGGAAGTAAACCTGCGTCTTATATTGAAGATGCTGAAAGGGGCCTCAGGGATATTCCTTCGGGGGGTGTTTTGCTGATACCTGAAAACGACAATGATCGTGTAATGGCATTTGACCCGGAAACCGGTAACCTGCTTGATGCCAACTTTATACCTTCCGACCCCGATAACCTATCTACACCCATAGAGGTTATTTTAAGCAATAATGAAAATTCCCTTCTTGTTTCCGATCAGATAAATGATGTTGTTCAGGAATACGACCTGGATGGAAACTATCTTGGCCTGTTTGCTCCGGCATCCGGGGTGAACACAAGCATTCTTGACAATGTAAGAGGGATCTCGTTGCGTCCTAACGGTAATTTGCTGGTAACAGTTGGTGGCGGGGGTAATGCAGGTAACCTGGCAGAATTCGATGCAGATGGAAATTACCTGGGGGTGTTTTTTGATGGGACCACCGGAAATATGTCAAGCCCTTTTGATGTGTTTTTAAGGGAAGGCACAGATTACCTGGTAAGTGCGATCAATGATGACAAGATTAAAAGTGTAGGTCTGAATGGATCTTTTATCGGGGATTTTGCACCGGCAGATAACTTCCCTGAGCAAATAGCTGAAACAGCCACCGGAAATATCCTGGTTGGGATGTTCTCAGGAGCCCAGGAGGGGGTTTTGGAGCTCACAGGCACAGGTTCCCTGGTGGGTGTTTACTCTCCTGTTTCACTTGGTAATTTCAGGGGGGTCTATGAACTTCCCGGCGGGAACATACTTGCAACTACCAATAATGGTGTTTATGAGATAGATAGAATGGGAAATATAGTTGATACAAAGATCAGCGGCATTAGCTGCAGGTATATAAGCTATATTCCGGGCCCTGCCGATCCTTCTGAAATTCCTCTATCCCCATACATGATATTGCTTGCTGTTGGTTTAATTGCCTTATTTACAATTTACAGGTACAGAAGGATAGCATAATATTTTACATTATCCCTTGTCGTAAATTCAGAATATTCGACCCCTCCGGGGTCGGCGGTGATATGGTTGCATCCCGTTTTTCTATAAAT
>CAZXWD010000097.1:0-10460 GCA_964644135.1 uncultured Bacteroidales bacterium
GTTCTTCCCCTCTTCTTATCCTCTTATTTTCTTAACCCCATATTTTCAACTCCATGCTCCACCGCATCTCCGCTTCTCAGCCACTCCGCTTTTTTACCGCAGAGGTAACAGAGAAGACACAGAGGACACAGAGAATCCATCAGCCAAAAGCTATCAGCCAACAGCTAAAAGAACACCAATGACTTGGATTTCAACGGATTAACGCAGAACATTTAGAATTCAACTCAACACTCAACACTCAACACTCAACACTCAACACTCAACACTCAACACTCAACATTAAACACTAAACCCCCTACTCAACCACCTTGTATATCACCATTGGCACGGACTTGTTCTTCATGGTTATCTCGCCCACTTTCTCGCACCGGAAGAATTCCTTTATCTTTTCGTACGACTCTTCGCTGATGACGATCTCACCCGGGCCGGCGGCCGACTCGAGCCTGGAGGCGGTGTTGACGACATCTCCTATAACGGTGTAATCGAGCCGCTTAAGGCTTTCGGAGCCGATGTTGCCTGAAACCAGCTCACCGCAGTTTATGCCTATCGATACATTGGGCTTGTATTTCACATGTTCGGCAACGGTTGGCTGTTTGGCAATCTCGTTCCGTACGGCCAGGCAGGCATCAATGGCACGGTCGAGGTGATGATCACCGCGGAACACGGCCATAATGGCATCACCGATGAATTTGTCGACAAACCCTTTCTGGTTGATGATCTCCTTGACCATGATATCGAAGTAATTGTTCAGGAGCTTTACAACCCTGTCGGGAGGTTCGTTCTCACTGATGGAGGTAAACCCGCATATGTCGATGAAAGCGACTGAGGCTTCAACGGTTTCATTCGACAGGAGCGATGTTTCATACTCCTTGCTGTCCATGAAATTCAGTACGGTCTCGTCTACATACATCTTCAGTATGTTGTTCTCCTTGATGGCCTTCAGGGTGTCCCTGATCTGTTCAACATACCGCAGTGTTTTCTCTATGGTCACCTCGAGGTCGTTAAAATCTACAGGCTTGGTCACGAAATCAAATGCACCGCGGTTCATGGCTGTCCGTATGTTCTCCATGTCCCCGTAAGCCGAAACGATCACGGATTTAAGGAGGGAGTTCTTTTCACTTATCCGGGTAAGCAAGGTAAGGCCGTCCATTTCGGGCATGTTGATATCACTGAGGACGAGATCCACATCGGTATGCTGGTCCAGTGCCTCCAGTGCTTCGTTCCCATTCATGGCGAACACAAACTCATAAATATTCTCCCTTATCTTCTTCCTGAATTTCTGCTTGATCAGAACCTGAAGATCAGCTTCATCATCCACAACTAATATTTTAGCCATTATTTGAAAGTTTTGATTTTCTCTTTTAACGCATTAAAGTCGACCGGCTTGGAGATAAAGTCATCAGCTCCCAGCTCCATTGCACGGTTGTAGTTCTCCGAATCACCATAGGCAGTGATCATCATCACAGCAGGAGGAGGTTCATGATGTTTTTCCTTGATATGGCCGAGCAGCTCCAGCCCGCTCATCCCCGGCATGTTGATATCGGAGAGGATCAGGACAGCTTCATGCTTGTACCCGTTCAGCTTTTCCAGGGCCTCTTCGCCTGAATAGGCAAATACGAATTGCACTTCACCATTCCTTATCTCCTTCCTGAACCGCTGCTCGAACAGTGGCTGGATGTCCCTTTCGTCGTCTACTACTAATATTTTCATGTTATCAGTTAATTCGTGAGTCGTGAATCGTGAACAGTATTTACTATTTATTATTTACTATTTACTATTTACCATTTACCGGCAACCGTATCACAAACTCCGCCCCTTCTCCAGGTTTGTTCTCCAACTCTAATTCCCCGCCGTGGCCTTTCTTGATGATGTCGTAGGCCAGTGAGAGGCCGAGGCCGGTACCTTCGCCGGTGGGCTTGGTGGTGTAGAAGGGCTGGAAGATCTTTTCCACGACCTTCTCCGGTACACCGCCGCCGTTGTCGATCACACGTATCTCCACCTGATTCCCATTCTGGCTTGTCTTTACCTCAACCCTGGGAGAGAAGCCTTTTTCACCCTTTTTCGATCTTTCGGAAACAGCGTAGAATGCGTTATTTATCAAGTTCAGCAAAACCCTCCCTATGTCCTGGGCCATGACCTTTACCTTTGGCAGGTCATCATCCAGCGCTGCCTTAAAATCTGCATTGAAGGTCTTGTCCTTGGCCCGGAGGCCGTGATAGGCCAGCCGCAGGTATTCATCGGCAAGTTCATTGATATCCGTAAGTTCTTTTTGCCCTGAGCCCATCCGGCTGTGCTGCAGCATACCCTTCACAATGCCATCGGCCCGTTTTCCATGGTAAAGTATTTTTTCAAGATTCTGCTTGATATCATCCGAGATCTCCACTGCCGACTGCTGACTGCCGACTGCCAACTCCTGTTTCATTTCTTCGACCAACTCTGCACTCAACTCACTGAAATTATTCACAAAATTTAGGGGATTCTGTATCTCATGTGCGATGCCGGCAGTAAGTTCTCCCAGTGAGGCCATCTTTTCAGCCTGTATCAGCTGGCTTTGGGTCGCTTTTAGTTCGGTATACGCCTTTTCGATTTCTTTTGCCTGGGCCAGTTCCTTTTTTAATGCCCTTTGCCTTTCTTTCCTTTTTATGCGCCGGCGCTGGAACCGGTCAGAGCCAAAGATCATCAAAACGAACACAATCGCATACAGTCCATAGGCCCACCATGTGTGCCACCAGGGGGGCATGACGGTTATGTTGATCTTTTTCTCTGACCAGACTCCATAACTGTTCATTGCTTTAACCCTGAACGCATATTTCCCCGTCGGCACATTGAAATAATAAGTTCTGCCTTCGGTGGTTGCCTTCTGCCAGGTGTTGTCGAAGTTTTCAAGGAAATATACCAATTGGTTTTCTTCGGGATTGCTGTAATCGATTATGGCGTATTCAATGAAAAACACATTCTGGTCGGACCTCAGCCGGATCTCTTCATCCTTCAGCAGATTCTCACCTTCCAGGCTTTGATCTCCATTACTGACTATTTGATTGGCCAATTGAAAAGAGATAAATGATATCTCAGGTGACCCCGGACCCTGCCTGAACTCTTCCGGATCGAACATGAAATACCCGGTTTCGTGACCAAAATAAAGATTGCCGTTTGGGTCTTTGTATCCTGAATTCCAATTGAAGTTTATGCCTTCGATCCCGTATGTTTTTCCCAGCCTGCTTACTTCGTCACGTTGGGGGTTAATCCTGAGGAGCGCTCCGTTAGTAGAGACCCATAAATACTTGCGGTCGTCTTCCACCATGGCATGGGCCTCATAGAAACTGCTCATCGGTGATAAACCGGTAAAACGCAAAAACACATCCGTTTCTGCTTCATACCTGAATAATCCGCTTGTGGTGCCCGCCCATATTGTTCCAAAACTATCTTCAAGCAGGAAAATGACACTGGATCCCGGGAGGTATGATCTGTTGTCGTTTTCCAGGGGATCCAGTATGTAAACCCCTCTGCTGTTCCAGAGCCCGACCCACAAATTTCCCTGTTTGTCGTGCAATATGGAAGTACTGATATTAAGCCCTATGATGGAGGTGTCGGCCCTGTTGGGATAGAAATGACGGAATGTTCCGTTTTCTTTATCCATCAGGTTAAGGCCGTGAAGCGTTGCGACCCAGAGATTCTGTTCCCTGTCTTCGTAAATGGTGATAACCGCATTGTTGCTCAAACTTTTTCTGTTTTGAGGATCGTGACTGAATTGGACCAGGGGCTTGCCAGGGCCTTCCCATAAATTCAATCCGCTGTTACCGCCTATCCAGATCTTACCCTGGTGGTCTTCCAGGATTTTCTGCACAAAATCATCATCTTCATCACCAGGAGCGATATCAATCTCAGCCTGACCGGCAGTCCCGTCCCTGTATTCTTTCACAATCACTTTTTCCTCTGTGGCAATCCACAGATCACCTTGTGAAGTCCTATAAAAATCGTACACCGGGGATGGCGTTCCGAAATGCGGGATCTTGTTCTGGATGGGATTGATCCGGTATATGCTCCCGTATGTGCCGCCAAGCCAAAAAACCCCATCCCTTGATGAAAAAGCGCTCCAGGCACCGTTATCGGCAAAGCCGTATTTTGTGACGTCGTCAAGATAGAAATGAAAACGTTCCTTTTCTCCCTCAGGGAAGTAAAAAATTCCCGAATCATTCGTGCCCAGCCACATATTACCTGAAATATCCTCAATTATAAAGGTTATATGAGAATGGAATGGTGTTTCGGGGGTTATTGCCGGACCGGCGAACTTTCCGGGTTCCCCGGGATCATAAGGCACCCTGTGAACCGTTCCGCTCTGCCTGTCCAAAATATGCAAACCATTCCGGGCGGTGCCTATCCAAATGTCACCCTTGCTGTCTTCATAAATCGCGCTGATCTTATTGTTCAATAAACCAGTGCTGTCGCCTGGGCTGTGCATGAAACGGGTGAATTCACCGGTTTCCATGTTCATCCGGTTCAACCCGCCCGATCCGGGCGCTCCCCCGTTATCCGGATACGGACTGCCGGTACCAATCCAGAGTGTGCCTTGCTTGTCGACAAACAGGGATCGGACCTG
Organism: uncultured Bacteroidales bacterium; assembly: GCA_964644135.1. GTDB lineage: Bacteria > Bacteroidota > Bacteroidia > Bacteroidales > JAGOPY01 > CAZMOK01. Next base: position 4,598 of record CAZXWD010000097.1, read on the forward strand.
GTTATTGCTCAAACTTGCCGGATCATCCGGATCAGACCGGTAATGTTCGAATTGTCCTGTTTCCGGGATATATTTATCAAGCCCCCCGTGGGTGCCAATCCAAAGGTTGCCACGTTTATCGGTAATTATCCCGGTTACCGTATCGTTACTGAGCCCGGCAGGATCCTCTGAGTTATAACGATATTGAGTGAATCTTTCAGTTTTCGGATCAAACCCGTTCAGTCCATGTCCGAGGGTACCGATCCAAATATAACCGGTGGGATCAATGAAGATCGATTCCAGGGAGTTGCTGGATAACGAGTTGGGGTTTAATGGATTGGGATTATATGCAGTGAGCGTCTTTCCATCGTAGCTGTAAAGTCCGGTTTTTGTAGTGAACCACATGAGTCCGTTCGGAGCCTGGGTGATCCCGGTTACAAAATTGAAACTAATGCCTTCAGGAGATTCAATCTTATAGAAATCAAAATCCTGGCTTTTGGCCTCATAGTCAAGTGATAGCAATATCAGGGTGATGACCGTCACGTAAAACACCCGGTGGATCATAAGGGTTCTTTTTTTCACGTCTGCAATACCCCGTTCCCTATGAATTATTCCTGTCATTTCTCACTTTTTTAGGTTGCAATTGCAATCGCACAGCAACAGTTGTTCCTTTTCCTTCCATCGATTCTATGGTAATATCACCCCCATGTCCCTTCGTTATGATGTCATAACTCATGCTTAAGCCCAGCCCCGTGCCTGCCCCGCTTGGCTTGGTGGTAAAAAAGGGCTGGAAGATTTTATCCTTGATCTCATCGGGGATGCCGGAGCCATTATCCTGAACACGGATTTCGATCTTATCGCCGAGGTTTTTTGTGGTGACGGTTACTGTGGGTTTGTAGTTTCTGTCCTCCTTTAAACCTGTCAGGTTTTTTTCGTGAACAGCATGAAAAGCATTGTTAATAAGATTCAACAACACCCTCCCAATATCCTGCGGGACGACTTCAATTTTGGGAAGATCAGCATCAAAATCGGTTTTAAAATCAGCGTTGAATGACTTGTCTTTGGCCCGTAACCCGTGAAAAGCCAGCCGCAGGTATTCATCGGCAAGGAGATTAAGGTCTGTGGGCTCTTTTTGCCCTGATCCGGACCGGCTGTGCTGCAGCATACCCTTCACAATGCCATCGGCCCGTTTTCCATGGTAAAGTATTTTTTCAAGATTCTGCTTGATATCATCCGAGATCTCCACTGCCGACTGCTTTCTGCCGGCTGCCAGTTCCTGTTTCATCTCATCGATAAGTTCTGTACTTAATTCACTGAAGTTGTTCACGAAGTTCAACGGGTTCTGGATCTCGTGGGCGATCCCGGCCGTCAATTCACCCAGGGAAGCCATTTTTTCGGCATGGATAAGCTGTGACTGGGTGGCTTTCAGGTCCGACAAGGCATCTTCGGCCCGTTTCTTTTCGACCTTCAGGTTTTGCAGGTCGGCCCGCGCCTGGCTAAGGTCCCTGAAACGGGAATATGCCAGGGAAAATACGGATGCCGCCCTTTTCAAAAGCCCCCAGCCTTCCTCCGAGATTTCCCCCGGTGTGGCCGCCCCGATGGCGCCATGGGAGAATTTGTGAAGATGGTAGGTGCGGTCAGGTATCTCTTCGCCGTAATATCCGCGCAACGGGGCCGACCTCTCTTCACAATAGCGGATCCATTCGATGCGGGGCTGACCTGTCATATGGATTGAAACCTGTTGTTCATCCGATCGATGGAACTTCAACATTTCCCGTCCCACCGAGGTTTCGTTGAGGTTCAGAGAAAAGTAGTCGTTGACCAGGGTTTTCCTTTCATCCCTTAAATCCCTGATGGCATACCAGCATTCTGCGTTTTCCAGCGACTCATCATTGATATAAATACTGCCGGTCTCCAGCTCTTCCACACCGAGCTTGCCCATTTCATGGCGCATCACACCGGCCACCTCCTTCAGCTCTTCGGGTTCCTGCATGGCCATGGCCCTGGCCCTGACCCGTTCCATTGCAAGCTCTATCTTTGTTTCCCTGTTGAGCTTTTCTGCGTTTTTCAGGTCTTCAAAACGGCGGTAGGCCAGGTCGAACACACCGGCAAAACGTGCCAGGGTGTCCAGGGCTTCCTTTGGTGGCTCAGGTACATGACCAGGCAGACTGAAACCGATCTCTCCGTAGTTGCTGCGCGCCATCACAAAAGTGATACCGCCCAGGTCGCGGATGTCATCCAGGGTGGGTGCATTGGGGTCAACCCGCTTGAAATCCCCGAGGGTGATCATTTTGTGGACATAATCCACGGCTGTCTCCGTATCCATCGGGAAGATCAAGGTGGGTTCATCGCCTTTCTCCCAGTCGGCCACCAGCTTGATATCGCCATGGATATGGCGGGGGAGCGTCATCACCATGCCAATGCGGGTGCCATCGCCGGAGGTCATTGCTTTTTCGTAGGTTTCGGGCAAATAGCGCATGTACCAGAAATAGTGGGCTTCGTGGCCCAGGGAGACAAACTCCCTGCGCATCATGACCATGATGTCGAGCAGCTCCGCCGATTCGTTCATGGAGGTGAGACGTGCCCGGATCCGCTCCAGCGCCAGTTCCATTTGCACTTCGCGCGCCTGGGCCTCCGCCTGCTGAATATCCATGAAACGCCGGTAAGCCAGGGTAAATATCTTGTGGAACCGTTTGAATATCTGCAGGCTTTCTTCAGATATTTCCCGGTATGTAGTTAATCCAAGGCCTCCCTTGCCGATTGAATAGAAATAGTAGTACAAGGCAGGGGTTTCATCGAGCAAGGGATCTGGAAATTGATCATCCTTTTTCCGCCACTCCCTGAATTCTTCCAGGTCTTCACCTTGAATACTTCCAATAAAGAAAGAGTTGGCCGACTTTTGCATCTCTGTGACCATGGCATTAGACGCCTTGTTGTCTTCAAAATTTGTCTCCTCAAACACCCTTTTTGAATAAGTGTTGAAGTATTGATAATTCGCGTAATTTCTTTTCTCATCATCGATGATGGCGAGCTGTGTATTTCTGATGTTGCTTATATCGAGCTTTTCCAGTTGTTCGGAAATGATCTGGCAAACATCCATCAGGTCATCCGGTTTCTGCATGGCCATGGCGGCTGTACGGACACGTTCCAGGGCTGACTCAATTTCCAGTTCACGGGTTTTATGCTCCAGTTCAACTGTTCTTCTCTTGATAGCCTCCTTCAGCATCAGGTTTTCTGCAGCGATCTTTTCAGTGCCGATCGTTTCCCCCTCATCTGCCTTTGTATCCGGCGTTGAGAAGTGCTGATAAATGAATCGCCAGCCCTCCCTGTTCTTTTTAAGGACTGAGGTGAACCTGAATTTGCCGTAATAGGTCCATTCGCCTTCGATGAGAAAATAGGTATCAAAGATTTCGGTAACAAAAATGAGCCCATCATGCTTTTCAAAGACCCTGGTGTTGTTCCTGATCCTGGTTTTTCCGGCAAACTGATCTCCCGTTTCAGCAAAGAATTTGGTGGTATCTCTTCTGTCGAGGTAATGCTCATTGCCTGTCGAGCCAATGAAATGATACTGGTCGTCGAAAAACGAATCGTAGGTTTTAACGTCTCCGTTTATATAACTGCTCAACCAGGTGTCGTAAACCTTTGTAACTTCTTCCCGCTCTATTTTTGTCAGGTCCATTGATTATTCTGTAATGGGTAATACAATGATAAATTCTGTTCCCTGCCCCTCTTCTGTTTCCACCCTAATTTCACCGCCGTGTCCTTTGGTGATGATGTCGTAGCTGATGCTAAGGCCAAGGCCGGTCCCCTCACCGGTTGCTTTTGTGGTGAAGAAGGGTTGGAAGATCTTCTCTTTGATTTCGGCGGGGATACCGGGGCCGTTGTCGCGGACGCTTATCAACACCCCCCTTGATCCCCCCTCAAGGGGGGAAATGGAGGTCGATATGATGACCTGTGGTTTGTAGGTCTTGTCAGCCTTCAACAGGGCTTTGGCTGACACGGCGTGGAATGCATTGTTGACCAGGTTCAGCAATACCCTTCCTATGTCCTGGGGCACAACATTCACTTTGGGAAGTTGCTCATCTGCCTCCAGCTTGAAATCAGAATTGAAGGATTTATCTTTAGCCCGTAATCCGTGATAGGCCAGTCGCAGGTATTCATCAGCAAGGACATTGAGATCGGTAAGCTCTTTTTGTCCTGAGGTGATGCGGCTGTGCTGGAGCATCCCTTTCACGATGCCGTCGGCCCGTTTACCGTGATGAAGTATTTTTTCAAGATTCTGCTTGATATCATCCGAGATCTCCACTGCCGACTGCTGACTGCCGACTGCCAACTCCTGTTTCATTTCTTCGATCAACTCTGCGCTCAACTCACTGAAATTATTCACAAAATTCAACGGGTTCTGTATCTCATGGGCAATGCCTGCTGTAAGTTCTCCCAGAGATGCCATCTTTTCAGCATGGATGAGCTGTTTCTGAGCCGCTTTCAATTCCTCCATCGATTTATTCAGTGCAGCATTTGTCTCCTCAACAGCTTTTCTTTTCTGCTCCAGTTCTTCGATGGTTTCCTCCAGCAGGATGGCCGTAGTGCGTTTTACTTTTTCTGTCCTGTCGAGCTTGAAGGAAAGGATCTCCAATTCCTTTTCAATATTTTTTATTGAGCTGAAAAGATGGCTTTTTTTCTCCTCCGACAGGTGCTCTTCCTGTTGGACAATATCCCTTATGTTTTGAAGGTGAAGATTCATCTATTTTTCTTTCAGTGCCACGCAACAGGTGGTAAGGTTGTGCATTTCAAGGTTTCCCCCTGTTGCTCTGGCCAGCTCGGCATTTGAGAACATTCCGGCCATGGGAACATTCCAAACTTTTTGCAGGCCTTCAATTTCCATATTCATCATGGGGCCGAAAGCCATGATCCGCCCGGCACAACTGAAAATGATCAGTGCGTCGGCTTCGGGCATTGCTTGTTCTTTAAGCTCCTTTACACCCTGGATCACTTTTTCCATGACATCAAAATCGGGAGGGATGGAAAAACGGACTTTAGCACCTTGTGGAACGGAACCGCTGGTATAAAAAGACCGGTCGTTCCAATCAATCAATACACCGGGACGCATAACAGGATCACCTGTTTCCCTTTGAAGTTGAAGTGGCAGGTTGGCTGCGATTTCCAGCAATAAATCCTTATTGTCCGGCGAAAGGTTTTCAATGCCGCCATATTTGGCAGTTAAGTCCAAAACAGGCGTATCATCAACTGTATAAACATGATTGCCTTCACTTTTGGTAACTGTTTTTTCAGTGCCCACAGCTTTCCAGCCGCAGGTGGCTTTTCCCTTGATCATTATTTTTTCTTCGTCGAGTGCCAAAGCTACCATGCCCCGGTTTGATTGCCATCCATTGGTAAAAACAAACTGCTCGGTGAAGGTATAATCATCGGAAGCTATCCCACCAAACACATTTACATCTTTACCTATCGCATCTTCAAAGCCAAAAAGCAGTTGTTCTGCATCTGTTTCCATGTGGCTTCCGGATATTAAAAAAGCCGGTTTGCTGAATCTTTCTTTGGCTTTTAAGGCGGTAGCCCTGGCTGTTTCCCGGTTATTTTTTTCAGGATATTCCTCAAAATAGATGTGGAAATAATCCCGGTTCATATCCAGAAGCAAGATGGCCACGGACTCTTTTTCGGTTACTTCGTCAACGAACTCTCCGCTGGCAGTAGCGCCAAAAACTGCAATTCCTTTTTGATCTAAAATATCGGTTATGGCCATTCGGTCCATTTTTACCCACAGGAAAACAATGGCCAGGGTCGGTTTAAAACCGTCAGACATGCTTTCTTCGAGTACCGTTTTTAATTCTTCCTGTGATTTTGCTTTGATTGATTTTGCTTTCAT
>CAZXWD010000098.1:0-8333 GCA_964644135.1 uncultured Bacteroidales bacterium
ATGCTGCCGGACAGAAATTCATCGGATGACTATAAAATTGAGGCAATTCCTAATTATATCCCGATCTTTTCATTAACGATATTGAGTATCTCTTCTTCCTCCTCAATAGCCTTATCAACAAGTTGTTGTCCTTTTTTAACCATTTCCTCGGCGTATTTTTTGTCGTCTATACCTGCAGCGTTGATCTTCACATTCAGGTAGGCACCCATCACTGCCGTGCGTGCACACAGGGCGCCAACCCCTGCGTCTGAAACAGAAGCCTCCAGGCCTGTCTTGGCCATTGCCTTCATTACTTCCATCGAGTTCAGCGAAGTTTCCATGACCTCGTAAGGCACCTGAATGGCATATTTTGAAGCCTCTTCGATGGCTGCTTTACGGGCTGCCTTGTCTTCCGCTGTCTTCTTCGGGAGGCCAAATGCATCCATTATACGGTTGAAAGCCCGTGTATCTTCATCAACCAGGTAGAGCAGGCGGTCTTTGTAGTGTTGTCCTTTTTCGGCCCATTCGGAGAACTCCTCCCATCGCTCGTCCCAACCCCTTTTGTGAGATGAGAGGTTTGCCACCATAGTCCCAAGCGAGGCGCCCAGGGAGCCAACATAGGCAGATATGGAACCTCCGCCCGGGGCAGGCGATTCGGAAGCAGTTTCATTGGCGAATCCTTTGCAGGTCATTTCAACGAGCTTGCTGCCCGAATCTTCCTCGATCATGTATTCTATGATCTTTTCCTTGGGATTGAAAGGTTTCAGCTCATCCAGCCCCATTGATTTGACTGCGATCTTGATCATCTCCTCTTCAGAAATGCCCAGCGATCTATTTTGCTTCCTCAGAAAATACCTGCCCGCATCGAGCATTGCCTTTAAGGGCACGAGGCCCACCAGCTCTGATCCGGTCACCCTGATCCCCCTTTCGTTGGCCCTTTTGAAAACTTCGTCGTAGGCAATATGTACCGGGGTTATACTGATATTGGTAAGGTTCATGGAGATCTGGGCAATCCCGTACTCTTCGATGAACCATCCGATTGCCTTCACGGCTTTCAGGGTACCCGGGATGTATACCGGTTTACCCTTTTCATCCTTTACAACAGGCCCTGTGAGCGGGTGCCCCTCTCTCTTAACACGGCCCCTCTCCCTGACATCAAAAGCAATGGCATTGGCCCTTCTGGTAGATGTTGTGTTCAGGTTTACGTTGAAAGCAACCAGGAAATCCCTTGCCCCTATGGCTGTAACACCTGCTTTAGGATTAAACCTGGCAGGGCCGAAATCAGGTTTCCAGTTCTCGTCCTGCAGCTTCTCCGACATGCCTTCGTATTCACCCGACCTAATATTTGCCAGGTTCTTTCTTTCTTCGTTGAAAGCTGCATATTCATAGCAAAAGATCGGCAGCTCAAGCTCCTCTCCCACCCTTTCTGCCAGTTTCCGGGCATATTCCAAGGTTTCATCCATATCGATATTTGAAACCGGTACGAGCGGGCAGACATCAGTTGCGCCCATGCGGGGATGTTCCCCTTTGTGCTTGCTCATGTCGATCACTTCCATAGCCTTCCTGATGGCCCTGAAAGCCGCTTCGCAGACTTCGTCGGGGGTTCCTACAAATGTTACTACAGTCCGGTTCGTGGCTGCTCCCGGATCTACGTCGAGCAACTTAACACCTTCTACATTTTCTATTTCATCGGTGATCTGTTTGATCACCCCCATATCCCTTCCTTCGCTGAAATTCGGGACACATTCTATCAGTTTTTTCATAGCGGTTGGCTTTTGGCTGTTAGCTTTACCTTTTATTTACTACTTACTACTTACTACTTACTATTTCACCATTCAGCATTACCTTTTCAACCTTATCCGAACCATAAGCATAAGGCAGATAATTATATCCGGGTATCTTCTTTGTGATAATGATGTTGGCTTTCTTGCCTCTGGAGATCGTACCGAGCTCTTCCTGCACATCCATGGCATAGGCCGAATTAATGGTTATTGCGTTGATGGCTTCTTCGGGCAGCATCCTGTACTTGATGCAACCCATCGAAAGTATAAGTTGCATATTTCCCGAGGGAGATGAACCCGGGTTGAAATCACTGGCCATGGCAACAGGAAGGCCTGAATCGATCATTTCCCTTACGGGCGCATACTTCATTCCAAGAAAGAAACTTGCCCCGGGTAAGGCTGTTGGCATTGTTTCCGAACCCCTCAATGCTTCGATCTCTTCTTCACCGGTAAATTCCAGGTGGTCAACCGAGAGGGCGTTGTATTTGACGCCTACCTGGATACCCCCGGAATAATCCAGCTCATTGGCGTGTATCTTCGGCCGGAGACCATATTTCATGCCTGCATTGAGGATCCGGTCGGTTTCTTCCACACTGAAAAAACCACGGTCGCAAAAAACATCGATGAAATCGGCAAGCCCTTCTGCAGCAACCTGTGGGATCATTTCGTTAATGATCAGGTCGGTGTATGCTGAAGGATCCTTTTTGTATTCTGCAGGGATTGCATGAGCGCCAAGGAAGTTGGATTTGATGGTAACCGGCGTGGTTTCCTTCAATCTCCTGATCACCCTCAGCATCTTCAACTCGCTTTCAGTGGTCAGGCCGTATCCGCTTTTTATCTCCACGGCACCGGTCCCGAAAGTGATGATCTCCCGGATCCTTCCCAGTGCATCTTCATACAACTCGTCTTCGTCCATTTCCTGCATCCTGCGGGCAGAGTTCAGAATGCCCCCTCCCCTCTTTGCAATTTCTTCGTACGACAGCCCCCTGATCTTATCGATGTACTCAACCTCCCTGCTGGCCGGGAAAACCAGGTGGGTGTGAGGATCGCACCAGGCAGGCAATACCAGTTTGCCCCTGGCATCGATAGTTGTATCAGCAAGGGCATCGGAAGGTAGAATGTCCATGGGACCAAAATCCCTGATCATTCCATTATCAATTAATAAAAATGCATTCCGGATCACGGGCAGGTTTGACATTTCTTCGCCTGAAAGGAAATTCCGGGGTTTATCAACCGCCTGTATCAGTTCCTTAATATGGGTGATCAGTATGGAGCTCATTAAATACCGGTTTTTATCTAAACTGCTGCGAAATTAATAAATATGCACGATCGCCCAAGGGCAGATAATTGTGAATCACTGAATGCCCGGAGAAAAAGATCCCGTGAAAACCTGGAAAAATACCCCTGTTTGTTAATAATTTGTTAAACATAATCAATTATTGAACTTTTCCTTCCTGTATGAGTTTAATTTGTGCTTTCCCAATTATTCTGATTTGGTTTTGGTGAATTAATTTGGTTTAATTAATGGTTGATAACACCCGCTTCCCAGGCGGGTGTTGTCTTTTTTACTACCTTTGCCGGCAATCACAAATCAAATCTGTTTCATAATGAAGATTAGATCTTTACTGTTACTCACCCTCCTCGCTTTCACCTTTTCAATTCTTACCGCAGGCACAGTCACCCGGCAGCAGGCAGAAAGGGTGGCAAAAAATTTCATGTCCGGGAAATACAATGTTTTCGGATCAGGTATTTCAGCAGATGAAATTGATATAACCGGGCACCATACACAAATGGTGAACGGAGAAGCTGTTTTTTATGCTTTTGAACTGAATGAAGGCTGGATCATTGTATCGGCCGAAGACTCTTTCGAACCTGTATTAGGATACTCTTACAACGGAAATTTCCGTATAGATGACGCACCGGCATATTATAAAGGCTTCCTGAAAAATTATACCGATCAGATCGTTTACATCAGGGAGAATGACATAGCTGCTGAAGCAGAAGTGTCATCCGAATGGGAACGGCTGAGCTCAGAAAATTTTAACATACTCAGTTCAAACAGAGACACAAGGGATGTTGAACCACTCCTGGTAAACATGTGGAACCAGGATAATCCCTACAACATAATGTGCCCTGAAGATCCCAACGGTCCGGGCGGGCATGCGTACGTCGGATGTGTTGCTACGGCAATGGCAATGATCATGTATTACTGGAGGTACCCCGAAACAGGAACAGGTCAGCATTGTTATACGCCGGGGATCATTTCATACGGACAGCAGTGTGCTGATTTCGGTAATACCGAATATCAATGGGAGGGTATGAATAACAACATAGATGCCAAGAACCCGTTCCCTAATGCCGAGTTGCAGTATCACGCTGCCGTATCGGTCAACATGAACTTCAGCCCTAACGGTTCAGGTTCCCAAAGCTACCTGGTACCAGGAGCTCTTTCGAATTATTTCAGATATAATTCAGCACAATACCTGGAAAAGAATAATTATCCCACAACAACCTGGTACGAGATCCTTAAAGATGAACTGGACCTTGGAAGGCCGCTTTATTATTCTGGCTATAATAGTACAGATGGCGGTCATGCTTTTGTATGTGATGGCTACCAGGGCAACGACTTTCATTTCAACTTCGGGTGGAGTGGATATAATAACGGCTATTACTCACTTTACAATGTAGGCGGCTTTAACCTGGGCCAGGGTTGCGTGAGGTACTTCTATCCCACTCAAACCGACTATCCATATCATGCAACCGGTGACATAACGCTTACACAGAAATCAGGCTCTTTTACCGACGGCAGCGGACCGCTTGATAATTATATCAACAATAATATTGCAACTTTCGTGATCGACCCACAAACGCCTGAAGACTCCATAACAAGGATAGAACTTGAGTTCCAGCAATTCAATGTTCACTCCTCAGACAACGTAAAGGTTTACGATGGCGAAGATGCTTCAGCTCCTTTGCTGGGCGAATTCACCGGAGATCAAATACCGGATGCGATAGTATCGAGCGGTAACAAGCTTTGCATAGTGTTCACCACCGACGGCAGCAGCAATGATGAAGGGTGGTATGCTGAATATACAACCACCTCGCCCATGTGGTGCAGTGGGATGACTTTGTTCACTGAGCCTTCAGGTACATTCGACGACGGTTCCGGTAGCTTCAACTACCAGAACGGCGCCACCTGCCTCTTCAGGATAGCCCCCGAGTATGCCGGCACGACAACACTCTACTTCAACAGTTTCGAGACAGAGGAAGGGATCGACAGGGTTATGGTATTCAATGAAACCACCAACCAGCTCCTCGGCGAATTTTCCGGTTCAGACATCCCCGGCCCTATCGAAGTGGAAGGAGATCCGATTTTCATGACATTCACCACAAACCAGTATCAAAATATGGCAGGCTGGGAAGCCTACTATGAAGTTGATAATGTTGGACTGGAAGAAAATGAAGCAGTAAGCACGCTTTCCGTTTACCCTGTACCCGCAAGAAATACATTGAATATTTCATTCACTGCAGAAAAGGAAGATGATTATTCACTCCGGTTGATATCCATGCAGGGCAAAGTGGTGTATTCAGAAGAAGGCAGCAATTTCAGGGGCAGTTACACCAACACGCTCGACGTATCAGCACTTGCACCTGGAATTTATTACCTTAAAATCATGAATTCAAAAGGTTTATCGGGTAAAAAAATGATCATAGAATAATAAGTTTAAAGCAATTGATCATAGACCCGGAAAAGGCAAAATGCAATAAAGCCGCAATTATTTGCGGCTTTATTGGTTATATTAAGGCCACTGGCCTTGTTAAAATGATAATTTTTGTAATTTTGAATTGTTATAAATAAAAGTCTAAATCCTTACCTGAAGATGAAAAACATCAACAAAATTCTAAAGCGGACTGCAGCCGTACTTCTCATTATGTCTGTCATGTCGCTGAACTCGATCAGTCAGACTTACAATGAAAACTATTGGGATGGTGCTTTGTACTTCAAGTTCAAAGATGATGTGGAAGTTAACATCCCTGTCAATCCTGACCGGACTGTTGACCTTGAAGACGCTGCAATCCTTGACGACCTCAGGCAGAAATACTCAATCTCGGCCCTTACAAGGCCTTTCGACCTGAACGACGATGATAAGCTGCTCAGAAGTTTCCGGCTCGAGTTCACTCAGTTCAACGAAATCGAAGAGATCATGGAAGAACTCTCGAAGCATCCCGATCTTGAATATGTAGAAAAGGTGCCGGTACAATATTATGATTACGTTCCTGATGACGAATTGTACAACCTGGTACTTGGCTCCTCCAACTGGAACTGGCAGCACGATGTAGTGTTGTCTGAGTTGGCCTGGGATATCACTACCGGCAACCCTGATATAAATGTTGCCATTTGCGACGGGGCAATATGGGTCGACCATGAAGACCTTGCCGACGATGTGTATCTTTCTCATGACGTTACCGCGCCCCCTGGCGGAAACAACAACTCAAACCCTCCTGCTTCGGGAGACCCGCAGGATTGGTCACACGGGACGCATTGCGCCGGGCTTGCAGTAGCCTCAACCAATAATGGCATAGGTATTGCCGGACTTGGATTCGATTGTAGCCTTATAGGTGTTAAATGCACGCCCGATGCTGGGAACCCAGGACTTGTCTATAACGGTTATGGAGGTATGCAATGGGCAGCCAACAATGGAGCCCATGTGATAAGTTGTTCATGGGGAGGTTCCGGATTCAGCACTACCGAACAAAACCTCATTAACACAATCAACGGAATGGGTGTTGTGGTATTGGGTTCAAGGGGTAATGAAGCTTCGGCACAATTGCGCTACCCTTCCTGCTACAACCATGTTATTGGAGTGGCAGCAACTGATGAAGACGACGTTAAGGCAGGTTTTTCCAGCTACGGGACCGGTACTGATGTGAGTGCACCCGGCGGTACAGGTACCTCCGGGCCAAACGGGCTTCTCTCCACCGTCAATTATGAGACCAGTAGGGGCTTTTACGACAGTTATTTTGGCACTTCTATGTCGACCCCATTCACGGCCGGCCTTTGCGGGCTGATCCTTTCACTGAACCCCGACCTTTCGCCCGAAGAGGTGGAGGATATCCTTGAATCAACCTGCGACAACATAGATACCATTCCGGGTAACGCCAACTGGGCAGGACAACTGGGAGCCGGACGGATCAATGCTTTCCAGGCAGTATCAAATACACCTTACGAACCGGTTGCCGATTTCACAACTGCTGTTCCATACATTACACCCGGAACATCCATCGAATTTACCGACCTTTCGGAGGGTGTGCCAAACGAGTGGTCATGGGAGTTCACAGGGGGTGATCCCACTGTCTCTAACGATCAGGACCCCGTTGTTACTTACGAAGACGAAGGATCATTCACTGTTTCGCTTGCAGTGACCAACGACTGGGGACTTGATATCCTGACCATTGAAGATTACATAACAGTTACCGCAACCCCGGTTCCCTGGGTACTCTTTGCAGCAGGCGAGGAAGAACCCTGTGTTGCAACAGACGAAGTGAGCTTTACTGATGAATCATTGTACGATCCTACTTCCTGGCTCTGGGAATTTGAGCCCAATACCGTAACGTTTGTTAACGGCACGGACGAAACCTCACAAAACCCTGAGGTGTTGTTCAATGCCCCAGGCGAATATTCTGTTACGCTCACTGCAACCAATGCAAACGGCAGCGGATTCAGGACCGAAGAGAACATGATAGTGGCAGAAGGAATCGAGCTTAATTTCGAAGAAACTTTTGAAGAAGGAGATCCCGGTGACTTTGCTATTTCAAGTATGGAAAAAGCAAGTATCGGCATTGACTCCAGGGCGGCTGCGCCTGATTCCGACTATGGGCTTCACTTTGAAGGCGCGCCCGTTACAGGCGGCTGGATCGGTGGGCCTTACGATACAACCCCTGAGGAAGCATGGGAAGACAATACTGATTATCATGCTTTCGCCGAAAACTGCCACGTGGATGCCACCGGTGTTGAAGGGGTCACTCTAACGCTTGACCTGCGCCAGACTTTCTCTATCGGTGCGACATATTCCTGGTTCAGGGTGCTCATCAACGGAGAGCAAATCCCCGACTGGAACGGTGCCGAGAACTTCAACCCTGAAACAAATGAGGACCCATGGGAAACAATCAATTTTGATCTTTCCAACTGGGGCAACAGCGGATTCACGATCACACTGCAATCATCCTGCTACCTCGCCGACGGATTTGGCGGACTGGAAGGTGACAATGTTTTTGTAGATAACGTTATGATCTCCAACACTACCTCAATTGTTGAAGGAAAAGAATCGGATGCCAGCGTACTCACTTATCCAAACCCTGCCTCAAACACTCTTAATTACAGTGTAAGCGGAATGGACAAAGGTTTTGCCGTAAGCCTGATGAGTACTACCGGACAAATGGTCTACAATGACCAGGTTGAAAACAACAGGAGCAACGGACAGGTGGACGTCAGCAACCTGACATCTGGAATTTATATCCTTGTTATTTCAGATGACAAGGACACCGTAAGGAAAAAAATAGTTGTTGAATAAT
>CAZXWD010000098.1:8433-10404 GCA_964644135.1 uncultured Bacteroidales bacterium
GGGTCATTTTTTCCCATTCGATCGATAATGAAACAGGCCCTGTCATATTTGTTTTCAATATTGAGCCCGAAGGCTGGGTAATGGTTTCGGCATTTGAAAACAGCATTCCGGTAGTGGCCTATTCTTTCGAAGGAAGGTTAAGTAATAATGACTTCATACCTCCTGCTGCCAAAATGTGGATTGATGAATTTATAAGGCAGGTGACCTACAACCAGGTAAACAGTATACCTGCAAACAGTAGAATTACCGGCCTATGGAAGAGATACTCTGAAAGTGAAAATCTTGTTAGGCCAGTCCGGGCAAGGGACATAGCTCCTTTACTGACCTCAAACTGGGACCAGGGAAAATATTATAACGAACTTTGCCCTCTCGATCCGGCAGGACCGGGAAACAGGTGTTACGCAGGTTGCGTTGCAACTGCCATGGGCCAGATCATGAACTATTTTCAATGGCCGCAAACGGGCGTAGGGTCATACTCTTATACCTGGCCACCATACGGGACCATCTCGGCAAATTTTGGCAATTCGATCTATGAATGGAACCTGATGGAACCCTCTATCAGCCATTCAAATCTGGAGGTGGCAGAAATACTCCATCACCTGGGAGTATCGGTCGATATGGAATACGGCCCCAACGGTTCGGGCATGACAAACCATAAGGCTGCCTACTCAATGCGGACCTATTTCAAGTATTCGCCTGAAACAGAATATGTATTCCGCGACAGTACCAGCCTCGATTGGGACAGCCTGATCATTTCACATTTAGACAGAAAGATCCCGCTCTATTATGCCGGCTGGTCGGTCCCCAATATCAATGGCCACGCTTTTGTCTGCGATGGGTACCAGGACAGCCTCTATTATCATTTCAACTGGGGCTGGAGCGGAACCTACAATGGTTATTTTTACACCAGCAGCCTGAATCCCGGAGGGGCCAATTTCAACCTCGCCCAGGAACTGATCATCAATGCGGCGCCCGACACTGCATTGTACAATTACCCCGGTTATTGCCAGGATACGGTCTTTTATGAAACCCTTGGCGGCACCCTGGAGGATGGCAGCGGCCCCCTTTACGATTACCAGGATAATTCGAGCTGTTACTGGCAGATCATGCCTGACGACTCCATCATGGGCATTAACCTTGAATTCCTCAGGTTTGATGTCCATCCCGGCGACAGCGTGATCATCTACGACGGTCCAGACAGTTCATCCCCGGTCCTGGATGCTTTTTCAGGCAATGAGTTGCCCGGAGTGGTTACCACACCAGGCAATTCGCTGTTCGTCAGTTTTATAACAGATAATGACACGGCTGCTCCCGGATGGCAGGCTTTCTATTCTTGCGAACTGCCTGTCTACTGCCAGAATATGACCCAACTTACCGCACAGGCAGATACATTCAGCGACGGCAGCAATAACTACAACTATCACAACAACACAGCCTGTTTGTGGATGATCGATCCACCGGACGCAGATATTGTAACCCTCAATTTCCTCAGTTTTGCCACTGAGGATACGATGGATTTCCTGGAGATCTACGATCTTGAGACACAGGAATTACTGGCATCCTATTCCGGGGACTACTCAGGCGGTCTTCCCGAGCCCGTCACTTCAGAGAGCGGTAAAATGTTCGTGGCGTTCTATACCAATTACAATGTAACCGCCAGTGGCTGGGAAGCCTGGTACGAAACCGATCTGGTAGGACAGCAGGAGTTACCCGGGAAACCGACTGTAAGAATATTCCCTAATCCCTCTGCTGGTTCAATAACCGTTAGTTTACCGGGTATTTCTGATCCAGGTCTCCTTACCCTGTACAATGTTTCGGGGAAGGAGGTATTGCAATCTGAACTTGACGGGAAGGAGAATACGCTGTCGCTGGAAGGGCTGGAACCGGGATTGTACGTATGCCGTATATTCTATGGCCAAGAGATCATTACCCGAAAAGTGATCAGGTACTGACATCCGGCAGCGGAATCTG
>CAZXWD010000099.1:0-10387 GCA_964644135.1 uncultured Bacteroidales bacterium
GACATTGCAGATGCCATAGAAAACGAATATCTGTTTGACCATGCCATTGACGTAAACCAGGTTGATGTGCAGGTTGTGGACGGAATTGCCGAACTGACAGGAACGGTTGACAACATCAAAGCCAAAGAACGGGCCGGTAACATTGCCGGCCTTGTGAAAGGGGTCAGGACTGTTTCAAACCGCATTGATGTTGAACCTTCTGTGTTGCTGAGCGATGAGGGAATACAAGAAAAGATAGAGTATGCCTTGCTCATGGACCCCGCCACTGAATCGTATGAAGTCAACGTAAAGGTCAACAACAACGTGGCAACCCTTGAAGGCACTGTTGACTCATACCAGGAAAAAAAGCTATGCGGTGATGTGGCTAAATCAGTTAAAGGAGTTACAGCACTTAAAAATGAAATTGCCATTGATTACGAAGAAGCACGGCCTGATTTTGAGATCAAGCAAGACATTGAACAAGCCATGAAATGGGATGCTATGATAGATGACGGCCTGATCAATGTGGATGTAAAAAATGGAAAGGTTGAACTTAGCGGTACGGTAGGTAGTTCTCATGAGAAAAACAACGCCTACTTTACAGCATGGGTCGCCGGTGTGGAATCGGTTGACGATTCAGATCTGGAGGTTGAATGGTGGGCCGAAGATAAGGAATTACGAAAAAACAAGTATGTCCCGAAGTCGGACGAGGAGATCAAAAATGCCATTTTAGACGCTGCCCTGTACGATCCACGTCTGTTCATGCATGAGATCACACCTGAAGTTGAAAACGGATGGGTGACCCTGAGAGGCACTGTTGATAACCTGAAGTCGAAAACAGCAGCAGAGAAGCTGGCTGAAAACACAACGGGTGTAACCGGTGTTACAAACAGGGTCAAAGTAAAGGCTGATGCGAAGCCCACCGATAATGAAATAGAGGCCAATATCAGCTCAGGCCTGTGGAACAACGCGATAACAGAAGCCTGGGAAATTGATGTCACTGTGTATAATGGCATTGCAACTCTCTCAGGAGTTGTTGACAGCTACCTGGAAAAAATGGAAGCTGAGTGGATTGCCATTGGAGTTGAAGGTGTTACGGAAGTCAACAACAACATAACGGTAAGCTATCCTTACAGCTACTACTGGTGGGGCCACTACCCCTACTATGATCTGTACATAACGCCACCCGACCCGGCCAATACCCCAACCGCGTATTACCTGGAAGATTCAGAAATTAAGGGCAATATCACCAGCGAATTATGGTGGAGCCCTTTCGTAGATCAGGACCAGGTTAATGTTGAAGTAAACAACGGACATGTTACACTTACAGGTACGGTAGATAGCTGGAGAGAATACGAAAAAGCTGCCGAGAATGCCTGGGAAGGCGGTGCATGGTCTGTAACCAATAATCTGATCGTTAAATAGAGAAAACATACAAGGATAGCCGGAAATGCCCAATCCTACAGACCCAGCATGCGACCCGGGCATTTTCCGGCGCCTTGTTAATAATAAATAAACATGGATACTAAAGAAGCAAGAAAAAAAGCAGAAGAAACCATAAGCGACCTGACTACCAAAGTTGAAGGCCTGAAATCGAAAATGACGGGTGAGGATAAGAAAAAAGCCGGTCTTAATGAGCTTATCGACGAAATGGATGCTCTGAAGGAGAATATCCGTAAGAAGTTCAAAGAAACGGAAGACGAAAATGAAGATAAATGGGATGAGTTCAACAAGAACATCTACCGCGACCTTGAATCGTTCGAAGAGGCTTTCAGAAAAGCAGGCAGGATGTTCGCCCCTGAGAGGGGACTCGAAGGGCAGAAATGAAGATATTCTGCTATTCACTTTTCCCATCTGGTAATTTCTAATATTAAGTTTTATGAGAGTTTTGATAACAGGTACAAGTTCTGGTATAGGAAATGCCCTTGCCCGTGAATATTTGGATAAGGGGGGTGAGGTTTTCGGGATCAGCAGAAGCACTGACGAAGAACTCGCAGGTAAAAAAGACTACTATCACCTTTCACAAGACCTGGGCGAACTGGATGAACTCCCCCGGCAGATCGAGGGGTTTACCGGCAAGGTGAAGACGTTTGACCTGGTGATCCTCAATGCAGGGATGTTACCTAAGATCAAGGACATGCGTGACACCTCTCTCAGAGAGATCAACAAGGTTATGGATGTGAACGTGTGGTCGAACAAAGTGATCATCGATACATTGTTCAATGCTTCTAATACAGTTCACCAGGTGGTGGCCATCAGCTCGGGCGCAGCAGTGAGCGGTGCCCGCGGATGGAATGCCTACTCACTTTCAAAGGCAACACTGAATATGCTTATCCGGTTGTACGCCAATGAAATTCCTGAAACTCATTTTTCAGCCCTCGCACCCGGAATTATCGACACAGGCATGCAGGAATACATTGCAAGTTTGCCTGATGACGAATTCGAGGTGATCGACAGGCTGAAATCGATGAGGGGCACCAGCCAGATGCCTCCACCCGAGGATGCAGCCAACTTACTTATTGAAGCTTTTAAATATGTGCTGAAATTTGAAAGCGGCTCCTTTCTCGACGTCAGGGACCTTTACCAGGACAGGTGAATCCGTGAAGTGTGAAGCATGAAGGGATGAAGTGAATTATTCATTATTAATTATTAATTCAAATCATTATGAGTTTTCTTACCATTTTATACATCATTTTAGTTGCGCTGGTCTTGACATTTATTTTTGGTTTCCTCTTTCGGGTAAGAGGCCCCTGGGGCAGTTACTGGAGCTTTTTTGCAGTGATCTTCCTTGGAATATGGGCCGTTACCGTCTGGATGATACCATTCGGGCCATACTGGCGTGATATTTACTGGTTGCCTCCCCTTGGGGTGGGTATTGTGCTGGCCATCCTCCTGGCTGCTACGGCACCAAGCCCCAGGACCCGGGCAATAAGGGAGCAGGAGAAAAAAGAACTCAGGGAAAGAGAACAGCCTGAAGTGATCACAGGACTGTTTTTCTGGATATTAATGGTGGCACTTGTCGCCATTATAGTTGCAGCAGTGGTTTAAACCTGTCAGCCTTTTATTATTTCAAGTTTTCCGGGGAGGATCTCAAGGTCAACATCTTGCTTGCGGCCTGTAACCTCTCCGTCTACCTGTAATTCCTGTAAAGGTGAAACCCTGACGGTTGCTTTTTCAACCTGCAGCACCTTTATGAACCTGTGACTTGACAATCCACCGGTAAAGAGGGCCACTATAAGGTAAAAGAAAAACCAGAAGGGAAATGGGCGTATCACAACGATTTCGAACTTACCGTCATCAATTTTTCCCTGCGGGTTGATAAGCGCACCGGTACCATAGTATGAGGAGTTTGCTGCAATTACCATTATAGCTCTTGAATTCACCTGCCACTTACCGGAACTTATAACTGTCCTGAACTTTTTTATGCTTCCAAGCTCTTTAAAGTACTGCTTTGCATAACCCATGAAACCCCTCACTTTCTCACTTTCAAAGCGCCTTATAACCCTGGCATTCATCCCCAGATCGCTCAGGTGCAGGCAGATCTTTTCATCTCCGACCTTTATCACATCCACTTTCCCGGACGGACCTTTGAACACCTGCCCTACAGCTTCAAGCGGATCGACAGGAATATCCATTTGATAAGCCATGCCATTGGCAGAGCCCAGCGGGACTATGCCCATTTTTATGTTTTTTCCCATCACAAGACCGGCCACAAGGTTCACCGTTCCGTCGCCGCCACAGGCCACTGCAATGGAGGGGCGAAACGACTCAAGCTCATCCCTCATGCGTGCTTCATCTCCCTTACCTGTCATCTCATATATCCTGCATTTATAGCCCGCAGCATCTGACCGGCGGATGATCTCATCCCCCAGGTTTTCCACAATCCCTTCTCCCGCTTTGGGATTAAGGAAAAATATTATCTTTCTGTTGTCGTTCACGGCAATTTCAAAAATACCCTTTTTTGGTCTGTATTTTGATTTAAGTTCAATTTCATTACAAACTTCTTATAATTGAATAAAAACCTGAAATACATCTATAAAAAGGCCCGGAGCCCTTTTAAAGCCATCAAGCTTTTCATTAAGAAGCAGCTTGGCTTCCTGGGCGTGCCCGTAATTGTACCGTATACCGCCTACGGCAATCACGAAAAGATCTTCATTACCGGCGCTGTTGTTGAGGATAAAGGCCTGGCAAAGCCGAAGGAAGGACAGAAACTGTGGAAGAACATACTCGCAATGATCAAAAGATACTCCGGTGATGAGATCGCAGGCGCCAGGGTCAAGGTAACCTTCAAAGATCATTCGGAAATAGTCCAGACAAACGAGGACGGTCTGTTTCACACCGTTCTTCCTGTGAATGGTTCCATTTCAGGGATAAGGACGTGGGATTCGATTGCTTATTCGTTTGTTGACCAGATTATTGAAGGCCAGGACAAGGGGGAAATTACCGGGCCGGTTCATTTTCCAAGGCCAGGCGCTGATTTTATGGTGGTTTCGGATATCGACGATACAGTTATGATCTCGCATTCAACAAAATTCTTCAGGAAGCTGCGGCTTATGCTTTTCAAGAATGCCCGCACCAGGTCACCCTTCGAAGGCGTGGCAGCTTTTTACAAAGCGCTCATACAACCCTCGAACGGAGGCCAGCGGTCAGTGTTCTATGTATCTGCCAGCGAGTGGAACCTATACGACCTGCTGGTCGATTTTTTTGCCTTCAGGGGAATACCCAGAGGCCCCCTGTTACTGAGTGATACCAAAATGAAACTGACAAGGTTCTGGCGTTCCGGCAAAAGGCACAACGAAAAGGTGGATAAGATAAAAGATCTTTTTGAGTTCTACCCAAAGAGGGATTTTATCCTTATTGGCGACAGCGGTCAGAAAGATCCTGAGATCTATCTTGAAATACTCGAAATGTTCCCCTCAAGGGTCAAAGCTATATATATCCGGTACATCGGTAGTAAAAAGATCAACAGGCGTCTGTCGGACATCATTAAGGAAGCCGGGGAACTGGGCGCTGAAATGATCCTGGCAAGATCCACGATAGAAGCTGCCAGGCACGCAGCCGAAAAGGGATATATCAGAAAAGAACTGGTTGAAGGAATCAGGTCGGAAAAATATTTTGAAGAACAGAAGCCTGTCCTTTGAACCACTGTTGACATTTTTCTACAAAAAAAAGCTCCTTAATGCAGCCGGATTGTTAGAAGCTATTTGTATTTTCCTCATTTCCAATTTTTTTGACACCCACTGAGTTCCGTTTCCCTAAATGCGGTATGGGAATTGCCCTGTTTGTTTAAGGAAAGGAATATTTATTATGGGATCAATACTAACTTACATACACAATATGAAGCAAGCGGGCAACCTTGTTGACTATTCGGTTAGACTGGCCCACGACCTGAAAAAAGAAGTGGACCTGCTCAGCACTGTAAACCTGAAGAACTTTCCACTGGGTATCCCCATCGCAGAACCTCCTCATCATAAATACGATGAAATGAATGTTGGAGAGATCATGAAAAAACTTAATTCGGAGATGCGTACCGAGGTTATTAAGGTGAAACGCAGGATCAAAAACCCACCCCGGATAAATTTTTTCACAGAAAAAGGAGTCAGTTACAAAGTGATCGAACAATATGTGAATAACAACCGGTACGATTTCATTGTAGTGTCGGCCAATACAGAGAACGAATACCTGATCAACGACCGGAACATGGATATCATAAAATATAATGAACCGCCGGTATGGGTCATCCCTCACAATGCAGAATACAAACCGGTAGAATCGATCATTTATGCTACCGATCTCGAAGAAGATGACATTCCGACAATGAAAAAGGTAGCTGAACTGGCTGAAAAAAGCTCTGCAAAGATCTCGGCGGTCCATGTTGTTGATGACCCCGAAACGAAAAGCAGGATTGAAAAGGCAGGAATTTCCGAAGATCTTATTAAGAAAGTGGGATATGATAACATTGAGCTTGTAACACTTCTCAGGGAAAAAGACAAAAGGCCCGATCAGGTAATCAATGCGTTTGCGAAGCGGATAGGATCAACCCTGGTCGTTGTTCTTAAGGAAAATGAGAACTTTTTTGAAAAGCTTTTCAGAAGAAGTACAACAAAAGAACTGATCGATGTATCCGACATCCCTGTCCTTGTTTTCCATGAAGATACATTCAAACAAGGCAAGGATTAAACAGTCCTGAAAAAAACAGTGTGGAATATATTACACAGGAGCTGAATGCAAGGTCTCCCGAAAGTCACCGGATTGCGCCAAATACAGAAGATACACTATAACTCTGCATTATGGCATAATCTTTCCGGTAAGTAGTTAGAATACGATCATTTATAAGGAACAAAAAATAAAAACTCTAAGCCATGATTAAAAAGATACATACACTGGCAATTATTTCAGTACTGGCAGTTTTCTCACTCACGGGTTGTGAAAATATGCCGGGAACAACAGAAGAGAAAGAACCTATGGCGATTACCGATAATACAATAAAAAAGGCAATCGAAAAGGAATTTGAAGCTTATCCCTATATTTCGGAGGATTCCATAGAAGTCCAAGTGGACGACTATATAGTGACCTTAAGCGGCACAACGGACAATATCCTGGAAAAAGAGAAAGCAACTGAACTTGCCTCAATGATCAGAGGCGTAAATGCAGTGGTCAATCTTGTTGATGTGGATTGCAAAATGGTGGAAGACCAGGAGCTAAAGGAAAAAATTGAATACGCATTGTCGGCCGATCCTGTTCTCAAGGCATACAAGATCATAGTTAAGGTCGACAGCGGAATTGTGAACCTTCATGGCGCCCTCGATTCGTGGCATCAGACGCAACTTGCCGGTGAAGTTGTAAAGAAAATCACAGGAGTTAGAAAAGTCAACAACAATATTGCTTTTGCATATGATGAGGACAGGGCCGGCCTGGAGATCAAAGAGGATATTGAAAGCCTGATGAAAAACGATATCAGGATCGAAAGCGGGCTTATTGACATTGAAATCGAAAAAGGTACGGTTATTCTGTCAGGAAAGGTAGGAAGCGCTGCCGAAAAATCACTTGCCATAGTTCATGCCTGGGCCGAAGGGGTTGATTCAGTGATCGCTGAAGACCTTGAGGTTTCGCATGAGGCAAGGGATCCGTTACTGAGGAAAGATAAATATGTTGAAAAGACCAACCTGGAGATCATCAATGCCATTCAGAAAACTTTTCTGCAGGATCCCAGGTTACTGAATCATGATATAGAAATAGAAGTAGACAACGGAAAGGTTACCCTTAGAGGAACCGTGAGCAACCTGAGGGCTAAAAATGCAGCAGAAGAAGATGCCCGCAATGTGGTTGGTGTATGGGGCGTTAAAAACAACATAACTGTCGAGCCCATGGAATTTGACATCCCTGAAAAGGTTGTTGATAATGTCAGGGTTGCCATGGAAAGCCATCCGCTATTCGAAGATTATACAATAGTTACTGAAAGCGATGATGAGGGCAAAGTCACCCTGGAAGGCAGAGTGCATTATTATTTTGAAAAAGAACAGGCTGAAGAACTCGCTTCAAAGGTTTATGGCGTTGCCGAAATCAAAAATAACATTGAGGTTACCGAGGGATTGGCTGCCCCGCTTGATGTAACTCCTGCACGTCCCAATCTCCCGGTTATAAGGAAGCCTCAGATCAAATCGGATGAGCAACTGCTGGATGACGTCAATTACCAACTCTGGTGGTCACCCTGGGTCGACAGGAACCAGGTAGATGTTGCCGTGGAGAATGGTAAAGTAACTCTAAGCGGTACAGTCAATTCGACAATGGAGATGAGGCACGCAGTCAAGAATGCTTATGAAGGCGGTGCCTTTGAGGTTGACAACAACCTGAAAGTCGACTTCTGGGAAATGTAATAACAGTTTTTTCAACACAGATACATCATTACTTTTTACTGACAATCAATCAAAATATAAACATCATGTTAGAAGGATCATTAAAGAATAAAAAAATAGCTTTTCTTGTGGAAGACGGATTTGAAGAGGAAGAACTCACAAGACCGTTACGGGCATTCTCTGATATGGGGGCGACCACACATATCATCTCTCCCAAAAAGGATAAGGTCAAATCCTGGGACCACACTGACTGGGGAAAAGAATACGATGTGGATGTACACCTGGCAGAGGCTGATCCCGACAATTACGATGCATTGATACTTCCCGGCGGGGTCATTAACCCCGATAAGCTCCGGAGAAGTAAAAATGCCGTGGTCTTTGCCTCAATGTTCATCAAGGATGAAAAGACCATTGGCGCTATATGCCACGGGCCGCAGCTTTTAATTGAAACAGGTCTTCTGAAAGGACGGCATCTTACTTCGTTCCCTTCTATAAAAAGGGACCTGGAAAATGCAGGAGCCGACTGGGACGACAAAGAAGTGATAGTGGACAAAAACCTAATAACCAGCCGCACCCCCGACGACATCCCGGCATTCAACAGCCGGATCGCACAGGTTCTTTCTAGCTGATAAGACACCCTCAGAAGTCTGTTTCGATACTTTCAAGGCTTGTACGGCTTTGCTGAAATGCTGACCAGGGGTCTTCTTTGGCAGCCAGTCTTCTGAAAATATTTCCAATATGGTAACTGCGGGCGGTGAGATCGCTATCTGAAACCTCATCCCAACTCAATGGTGTGGCAACCGGGGCGCCTTCCCTTGCCCTGATTGCATAAGGGGCAACAGTAGTCTGCCCATATGAGTTCCTCAGGTAGTCGAGGAACAACCTCCCCTTTCTTTTATTTTTCCTGGTTTCGGTAGTAAGCTTTTCCGGGTCCGCATCAGCGAGCTTGTTTGCCACCTTTCCGGCAAAGTCCCTGGCTTGTTCAAAGCTGTCTTTTCCACTGAGGGGGAGCAGCACGTGAATGCCTCGCGATCCCGTGGTCATTACAAATACCCTGATATCGAGATCATCGAAGAACTCTTTGATCTTCTTTGCCCCGTATTTGACCGGTCCGAAATCATCCCCCGGAGGGTCAAGATCGAACACTATGCGGTCGGGATGATCGAGGTGCTGCTTCTTGCTCAGCCAGATGTGCGGAGTTATGGAAGCCTGGTTGGCAATATAGAGAAGTGTTGCTTTCGAATTGCAGTTCACCAGGGTCTGCTTTCTGTTCTCACCTTTCAGGTTCACGGTTATTGTATCGATCCAGTCGGGGAAATAACCGGGTTCTTCCTTCTGGTAAAACTCCTTATCGTCGATACCGTTCGGATACCTGTGCAGCATGAGCGGCCTGTCTTCAGTGTAAGGGATGATCTTTTCCGAGATCCTGTCGTAATATTCAACAAGATCGTGTTTGGTGATCCCTTCGCCCGGGAACAGGACCTTGTCTGGTTTCGAAACTTCTATTTTGTGTCCGTTCGATTCAAATTTTTTCATTTGGGAACCTCCTTTTTGACCTCGCCGGCATCCTTATCCTCTCTCAGTCCGAGAAAAGAAGGGTGGCGCAGCCTGTTATCTGATGTCCATTCAGTGAACCTGAACTCGCCTACAAGTTCGGGATTGAGCCAGGTGGCATCCTTGTAGCCCGGGTTTCCTTCATCAAAGGGAGGGTCGTCCCTTTCGAGGGGTTTCATTTTTTCATGCACCATTTCAAGGGTTTCCTCATCATACCCGGTTCCCACCTTTCCGGCACATACCAGCTTGCCGTCATCATAATAACCAATTATCAGTGCCCCGAAATGCTCCCTGGATCCACCGGGTGGTGTATATCCGCATATAATGAGCTCCTGCTGGTTATCACATTTGAACTTCAGCCATTTTTTAGAGCGGCTGTGTATATAGGTTTCGTTATAATCTTTTGCTATCAGTCCTTCCCATCCTTTTTCACAGGCTTCACGAAGGTACTTCTCCCCTTCCTTCCTCCTGTGTTGGGTGTACCTTATGTTCTTATGCTGGAACGACAAGGCCTTTTTCAACAAATACTTGCGACTTTTAAGCGGCAGGGTTGAAAGATCATATCCTTCAAGATAAATTATATCGAATACATAGAAAAAGACCTGTATGCTCGTATCAGGGTCGGTCCTGTGCATCCGGGGCTGGAGTTTTGAAAAGGAGGTTACATTGCCGTCAAAGGCCACTATCTCTCCGTCCACGATAAAGTTACGGTCCTGGTCTTCGAGAGCTTCAATTATTTCTGGGTATTGCTTGTTCAGGACCTTTTTGTTCCTCGACATCAGCCTTATCTCATCACCTTTCCTGAAGGCCAGGCTTCTTTCGCCGTCGAGCTTTCTTTCGTAGATCCAATCGTCGCGTGAGAACCTCTCTTTGGTCAGTGTAGCCAGCATCGGGTTGGTCCATTCCGGCTGCCCCTTTTTTCTGAGTTTCTTCTTCTCCTCTTCCGAAAGAACATCAAATATCTCATTCATTTCACACCTCCTCCTTTTTCACTTCTA
>CAZXWD010000100.1:0-7824 GCA_964644135.1 uncultured Bacteroidales bacterium
TTTTGGTTATTAATTAATTGGTTAATTGATGTTAAATTACATAATTAATTGGCTTTCTGCAAGCATTACATCAAACTCCCCTGCCTGATCTCAGCTTATCAGTTCAATGTCAGAGTTCTCTGAGGCATTGATCTTAACCCCTTTAACCCAGTCGGGGAGGTCCTTTATGCGGAAAACCACGTCAACCTCAAGCTCAACATCTGTAAATTCCGCATCGGTTTCTCCAAGCTTGAAGTCCAGTTCGTAAATGCCGTCGGCCGGTTCTTCTTCATATTCCCTGGGGATCAGGGCCGGGGCTATAAGCCGTTTAATTTCTGCCACCCCTTTTGCTTTTATGGCCATCAGATCCGGTTCGGCGTCTTCTTTTACGATCTGTATATCTTTTACATATCTTACTTTATAATTCATGATAAATTCTCTGTCACAATATTACACCTTGACCCTTTGGAAATAATAGCTGAATTCCACTAAAAAAATTATCGGTGACTTTCTGCCACACATTCAGTATTATCTCTTAGTAGTTTTGTTTGTAAGTGAAAGAAACAAGTTATAATATAAAAAGGTGTCATAATAATACATCAACAAATGGTTCATCCTGCCTCATTAAATGATTTAAAGGGTGAAGCTGTCATGAAAGATCTATTTTCTACCGGAAAAAATGTTAGCCCCCAGGAGCACAGTAAAAGCACTCAGGAAGGGAATAACCTGCTTAAGAGGATTATCAGGCTATTCCTGGTTGATAACGGGAAGAACAGGGATCTGATATATGATCCTTACGGATCTGAAATTGAAAAGGCCTGGCAAGATTTTGAAAAGGGCAGCAAGAGTCACTGACCCATCATCCAACCATATTCAAAACGGCCTTTCCGGGTACGAATTAATCCCCCTCTATATATATGTAAAGATTGTGGCTGAAAACCACTAAACTTTTTGCTGGCATTATTCAGCCAGGATAAGGACTGCATCCTTATTTAATTTTGTTTACAGAACGATGGCAAACCTCTGTAAAGCCATTTCTGAATAAATAATTAACCAAACCAAAAAAAGAGGAGGTCGCCATGAAAAGAGCGCTTGACATACTGAAGATCGCACTTCTTCTTCTGTACCCGGCTTTAGTGATCCTTATTATCATTTTATCCATAATCAGGTGAGAAATTAAAAAAGCCGGATCGGCTTGAAAAAGGGCAGAAAAAAGGCATCTCTTTATTGAGGGATGCCTTTTGCATTTGCTGATGATGGGTGATCCACCAGGGGGCTTCCCAGAAAACCACTAAAAAAAATATCCATTCTTTCAGCCATGGTTCCAAAATGAAGCTGTCGTAATTTTGATATGTAAACATTATGAAAGGCTAATACAGCAGCAGCATTTTTTCATAATTGATCATTAACCAAACCAATTAATTCAAAAAAAAGGAGGATGTCATGAAAGCTTTAAAATGTGTGCTCGTCGCAGCACTCTTTGCAGTAGCAATGACAGGGTATGCTTCAGCGGATGAAGCCCCGATTAATTCAGTTAATGTCTGAAAGCCCGCATAGCTGCGGGCTTTTTTTATGCCTGCCTGTAAAAGTCAGTCGAGAAGATCGTTTTCTACAGCCCACCTCACCAGACCGGCAGTGTTCTTCACACCTGCCTTGTACATCAGGTTGGCCCTGTGACTTTCCACTGTGTGGAAGCTGATGAACAGCTTTTCTGCTATTTCCTGGCTCGAGTACTCTTTCCCGATAAGGTTCAGTATCTCCAGTTCCCTTCCGGTAAGTTTGGGGAACAGTGATTTTGTATCCTCAGTTTTCAGTTCCTGGCTTATGAGCCGCATCGAGAGCTTTTCGCTGAAATAATTCTCACCGCTGTGCACGGTCCTGATTGCCTCTTCCAGAAGGTCCTTACCTGAATCCTTCAACAGATATCCCGACGCACCATTCTTGACCATCTGCTTTACGAACCGTTTTTCATCATACTGTGAAAGAGCAACCACCTTTACGGAAGGAAATCGTTTCCTTACTTCTTTTGTACAAGCTAGTCCATCCATCTTGGGCATGTTAATGTCCATAAGGATCACATGAACTTCCATGCCGTCATCCAGCTTTTCCAGCACCTGGTAGCCATTATTGGCATGGGCCACAATGTTGAAGTCTTCTACCCCTTCAAGGGTAGCCTTTATTCCGTCGATCATCAATTGATGATCATCTGCAATGAGGATATGGATCATTACCTGGCAATAATTGGTTGGCATAACAAAGATAATGAATTACAAAGGTCTATAGTGGAAATCAGCTAAAAAAACTTCTGATGGTCTTCTGCCACCTTCTCGATTTGATCCTGCAGTAATTTTACTTTATCGAGATCATTAACCAGTTCATTCAAATATTAACCAGACCAATTGATTCAATAAAACGGAGGATGCCATGAAAGCTTTAAAATTTTTTGTCGTAGCAGCAATAGTTTCCTGCTCCATGATCAACCTGGCAGCAGGTGACGGATTCACTCAGAAAAAGAAAGTGGTAACTATCACATTTCAAAGGGCCATTTTCAACCCGGGCCTTGCCCAGGCCATGTATTCACAGATCAACCCTGATTTCATCAATACGGAAGAACCCGGTCATGTATGCAGGGTGCTTTACCAGGGAAATATCTATCTTATCTCCGGTACAACATCTCAGTGGGAAGATTTCTTTGAACAGTGGAAGCCCCACTACAAGGAAAAATGGAGATCGAAGATAGCAACCACCGCCTGGGGGCCGCAGATAAAATAAAACCCGGCCAATATCAATAAGAAAAACCCGCCACAAAAAATGGCGGGTTTTTTTATTGGTTTTCTTTATCAATTTTTTGTTATTGAACATATGTTCTTTATATTTGCCTTATGAAGAAATAACCTCCTGGGTTACACCTAGGGAATATTTCCATACATTATGAATTTAAAAGGATATAAACCTATAAAACTCCATTTGTCATTTAGCTTGACCGGATAAGATCAAACTTATATATTTAATCATATGTTCATAAATGTATCTGAAAGTAGCCATAGCAAGCGGTAAGGGAGGCACGGGGAAAACCACACTCGCAACAAACCTTGCAAGTATGCTGTCAAACAGATACAGCACCGTGCTGGCCGACCTTGACGTGGAGGAGCCTGATTCAGGACTTTTCATAAAAGGTACACTCCTGAAAGAAGAAACCAGGTACAAGCTGGTGCCTGAGTGGGACGAAAAAAAATGCACGCTCTGCAGTGTATGCCAGGAAGTCTGCAATTTCAACGCAATAATGCAGATGGCCGGTGAGATACTGGTATTTCCCCAGCTTTGCCACAGTTGCCACGCCTGTTCCGAACTATGCCCTGATTCGGCCCTGCCAATGAAAAAGCAGAGAATAGGCACGATAAGCCATTTCAGGAACGGAAAGATGGAGTTTACCGAAAGCCGGCTCGATGTAGGACAGGAACAGGCTGTACCGCTTATTTCCCAGTCGTTGAAATACCTGGAGAAAACCTTTTCGGATGTGGAGTTCATTCTCTTCGACTCCCCGCCGGGAACATCCTGCCCGGTAATAGAAGTGGCCAGGGAAGCCGACTTCGTGATCCTGGTTACCGAACCCACCCCTTTCGGCCTTCACGACCTCAAACTGGCCGTCGATACCATGAAAGAGATCAAAAAAAGGTTTGCCGTTGTGGTAAACCGCTCGGGAAGCGGCAACGATGAGGTCTATAAATACTGCAGGGACGAGAATATAGCTGTTATTGCATCCATTCCCGACAACAGAAAGATAGCAGAACTCTATGCAAGGGGTGAACTGCTTCTTGAAAAGATACCGGAAATAAAGGTAAGCCTTGAAAAAATTTCGGAATACCTGGTCGCAGGTAAAGAAGGAGACTGGTTTTGAAAGAGATCGTAGTCATATCGGGTAAAGGGGGCACCGGAAAAACCTCGATCGCGGCAGCGCTTGCAATGCTTGCAGGGAAGAGAGCCATAATAGCCGACTGCGATGTGGATGCGGCTGATATGCATTTGCTGCTGGACCCGGATTTTAAAAAGTATGAAGACTTCTACAGCGGTACCAAAGCTGTAATTGACGCTGAAAAATGCACCGGCTGCGGGGAATGCGTCCGTGTTTGCAGGTTCGAGGCCATCAATGCCGTGAACGGCCATTATTCTGTCGACAGGCTTAACTGCGAAGGCTGCGGCTACTGCTCAAGGGTATGTCCTGAAAAGGCTATCACCAACGAACCGGTAAAGGCCGGAATATGGTATGTCTCAACCATCAAAAATGGCAGCACAATGGTCCATGCACGCCTGGGCATTGCTGCCGACAATTCGGGGAAACTGGTTGCAAAAGTCAAGAATGAAGCAAAAGCCATCTCAAGATCAAAGGACAAAAAGTTTGTCATTGTCGACGGTTCCCCGGGCATCGGTTGTCCCGTGATCTCCTCCCTTTCGGGAGCGAACCTGGTAGTGCTGGTCACTGAACCTTCCGTTTCGGGCTTCCACGATCTTAAAAGGGTGGTTGAACTGATACAGAATTTCAGCATCACTGCTGTTTGCATCATCAACAAGTACGACCTGAACCCTGAAATGACGGAAATGATCACGCAATATCTCGGAAAAGAAAACATAGAACTGATCGCATCAATACCTTACCTCAAGGATTTTACCAATGCAATGACCAGGGGGCTCACCATTATGGAGCACAACAATGAAATGTTGAAAGGCTTAATGGCCGGGAGCTGGAACAGGATAGAAAAAATAATAAATCAATAAAGAGAAAATGAAGATAGCATTCACATCCAGAGAGCCGTCGTGGGAATCACAGATAGACCCGCGGTTCGGACGCACCTCTTACCTTGCCGTCTATTCTGACGATAAAGATGAGATGAGCTTTTACGACAACCGCGACATTGAGAACGAAGCCCATGGCGCCGGGCCCAAAACAGCGCAGAAACTGTTCGAATACCACCCCGACGTACTCATAACAGGGAATGGCCCGGGAAGCAATGCTGCCTCCGTGCTTGAAAAAGCCGGTATCGATATTTACAGGGCCGACGATGAAATGACTGTTCAGGAAGCTTATAAGGCTTTCAAAGAAAATAAATTATCAAAATTTTAAAACAATAGCCATGATCAACACAGACGTATTAGTAATTGGTAGCAGTGCAGCCGGGCTTGTTGCTGCGACTACCGGAAAAAGAGTTTATCCCGAAAAATCCTTCACAGTCGCGACCATGATGCCCAAAACATTGATCCCCTGCGGTATTCCATATGTTTTTGGCACAGTGGGCAAAACCGAAAATGACATCCTTCCGGCCGAGAAGATGTTCGAAATGAACAACATCAACACCATCCACGAAGAGGTGGTCTCGATAAACCGGGAAGAGAAGACGGCCGTCACCAGTTCTGGAGAAAAGATCAGGTACGACAAGCTGGTCTTCGGCACGGGGTCACTTCCCAAAAAGGCAGGTTGGCTCAAGGGCTCCGACATGGAGATGGTCTTCACCGTGCCCAAGGACAAGATCTACCTGGATGATATGCAGAAGAAGCTAGAAGGCTGTGAGAAGATCATCACCATAGGCGCCGGTTTCATAGGTGTTGAAATTTCGGATGAACTTAAAAAGGCCGGGAAGCAGGTCACCCTCATCGAAAAACTACCAAGAGTCCTGGCACTGGCCTTTGATGAAGATATATCTACCAGGGCGGAAAAGATGCTCCGCGACCGGGGCATTGACATAATCACCGGTATCTCGGTGAAACAGATTTACGGCGATGGAAAGGCTGAGGGTGTCATCCTTGAAAACGGCGACAAACTGGAAGCCGATGCAGTGATCCTTTCACTCGGCTATGATCCGAATACGGAGCTTGCTGGAAGATCAGGCGTGGCACTCAACGAAAACAATTGCATCAAAGTGGATGAATATATGAGGACAGAAGACCCCGATATTTTTGCCATTGGCGACTGTGCCGAAAAGCGGGATTTCTTCACGAGGAAAAAGTGCCCCATAATGCTGGCATCAACCGCCTGCGCAGAAGCCAGGATAGCAGGCATGAACCTATATAAGCTTTCGGCAATAAAGACCTTCGGAGGCACTATCTCGATATTCTCGACGGCCATTGGCAATACGGGTTTTGGGGTTGCCGGATTGACAGAGGCAATTGCAAAGCAGGAAGGCTTCGACATTGTAACCGGTAAGTTCGAGGGCATTGACAGGCATCCCGGTTCCCTTGATGATGCACATAAGCAGTATGTAAAGCTGGTGGTTGGTAAAGAGTCGGGTGTGATACTGGGAGGAGCGGTCTACGGAGGATTATCCGCAGGTGAGCTGATAAATACCATAGGCATCATTATTGAAAACAAGATGACGATCAATTCACTGCTCACTGCCCAGATCGGCACACATCCGCTTCTCACGGCTTCACCGGCGGGTTATCCGCTCATCAAGGCTGCGGAGGATGCTTCAACAAAGATCATGTTCGTAAACCATATGGTTTAAAAAGATAACGGCTGAACGCCGGAGCAGGTAATAATTAATTGGTAAAAGCGCGGCACCCCTTTGGAGAACAGAGGTTCATGGCTAGACTGATGTTTTAATCTGAATGAAGGAGGATTTATGGGGTGCCGTTGCTTTATTCGTTATTTCCAAACCGTTCCTTCATCTTCGCAAGTATCTCCAATGCCAGTTCATTGTTTGGATGATCTAACGGGAAACACTTCTGGAGTATACTGATGTTCAATTTCATACACTCCAGCGCTTCCTGGTACTCCCCGAACTTGTAATGAGTTTCCGATAGCGTCCAGTAACAATAAGCCCTCTGGTAATGATTGGGGTCAAGCGATTTCTCTGCAATCTCAATTGCCCTCCTGCTAAGTGCCATCGATTCCTCTTTCCGGCCATTTTCACGCAGAGTGATTGCCGTATCATTCAATACCCTTGACAGTAAAGGATGAAAAGGATGAAGGTGCTTCTCGTAAATGGCTATGAGCTTCTTCGCTATTTCATAAGACTTTTCATACTGTCCGAGTTTCTCATAAACCTTGGCCATATTGTCGTATGAAAGAGCGAGGTCCATATGGTCAGGGGGAAGTATCCTCTCCCTGAGCCGCATTGCCTTCAGTCCGTACTCAAGCGAATCCTCAAGTTTCCGGAGCTTGCGGTACGAAATGCTGATCTTGTTCAGTGATTCAGCGATTAACGGGTCTTCAGGCCCCAGGAATATTTCCCTCAGTTTCAGTATTTCGAACGAAAGTTCCAGTGACTTCCCATAATACCCCAGCATGTAGTTGATATCCTCATACCTGGCCAGTGCCCTGCTCAATAAGCTGTTATCGGGTTTTGATCTTCTGAGTGCTGATATCATTGCATCTGCCACCTTGAACCGGGTTTCGTTCTCCAGGTTTTTCTCCAGCACAAAATCAGCCTGGGCGATCGATTCATATGTGCTGCCAGGCGATCCCTCCATCAGTTCAGCCACCAGTTTTTCGGCCGGGAATATCCTGAAAGCAAGCGCAAGTGGCCTGGCATTGATATCCTTGTATCCGGCAGAGGCCAGCACCATCTGTTTCAGTATTTCAACCCTCTTGTTCGAAACCTCCCCGATAAGATACTCAACCGCAGCTTCCCTCCCTCCGTTGAGTTCTTCATTTTTATCAAGGAATTCAATGAGTTTCTCTCCTTTTCCATCAGGTACCTCCCGGGCCAGCATCCTTGATAAAACGTAATGGTAAGCTGCTTCAATGGTGAAGGAGAGCACGGGGTACCCGTCTTTGAAGTATTGTGAAAGGATCCCTTTGATGATCAGTTGCCGGTATGGGTTATCGATGCTCAGGTCACGGATGTAATT